>JAJRQY010000094.1 GCA_024280015.1 Actinomycetes bacterium | reverse complement strand
GTTCCCGTATTCGACGATTGCTTCTGAGGTTGTGAGTGTTTCCTCTGGTTGGTCTCGGGTTGTTGTTGCTGGCGGTGATGGTGATTTGGCTGTTGGTGAGTCGGTTGAGGCGGGTTTGTTTGTTGTTGCGCTGTCGACTGGTGCGTTGCATGTTGATGATGCTGGTGTGTCGGTTGGTTCGGGTCCGGTTGGGCCGTCGCCGACAGTGCCGACCACGGTTCCCCCGACAGTGCCGACCACGGTTCCGCCGACAACCCCGCCAACCAATCCGGGTACCGCAGTACCGCTGTCCAATTCCGGATTTGAAGGATCCTATGACGGTGTTGCGCCCGGCTGGACCGAGAACTCCTATGGTTCGGGGATTGGCGTCTCGTACTCTTCGACCGCGAGCAATCCACACTCTGGAGGCCAGGCACAGCGAATGGCGGTTTCCGCCCTTCCCGCCGGAGACGGAGCCATCCAGTTCTATCAGTCCTTCGCTGCGGAGGGTGGGGCCGACTATCGGGCCGCTGTTTGGCTTCGGTCAGACAGCTCAGTGCAAGTCCGTGTCTCTCTCCGGTATGTGGGCTCGCCCTACATAGCGCTTGGCGCACGGACAGTCACGGTTGGATCTGACTGGACCAAGGTGACGTTGCAAGGCGGTGATTCTGGATCGGTTGAAGCTGGCCTTTTCGTCGAAGCGCTGAGCATCGGGACTCTCTATATCGATGATGCATCACTGGACAAGGTTGTGACCGAGATTGGTGGAGGTGGGTCTTTCCTCGTGCCGAGCACGCTCTTTGGCATGACCATGAACTCACAGAAGAACTATCAGCCGAACTATGTGACTGATGGCGGAGCCAGTGTTGGTCTGGTTCGTCTACATGACACAGGACTGCGTTGGAACCAGATTGAACCCGTCCGCGATGACTACCGCTGGGGTGAGTTTGACCGCCAGGTGAATGATGCTCGTTCTCGTGGTATTGACGTGATGTACACCATGGGGTTCACCCCAGACTGGGCTTCGGCCCGTCCCAATGAAGAGGGTCTCTACGGAGCAGGCGAGAACGGGATTAGCAATCTGGGGAACTCGGCTGAGCCAGCCGACTTTGCCGACTGGGTTGACTATGTCGATGAAGTTTCCACTCGCTACGCCGGACGAATCGCGGTGTATGAGGTCTGGAACGAGGTTGACTTGGAAGGGATGTTCACTGGTGATGTTGCTGACCTGATTGAGCTCAGTCGCCTGGCCTATCAGACCATCAAGGCCAACGACCCCAGTGCCATTGTCTTGGCTCCGAACTACACCCAGTATGGAATCACCGACTTCGAGCAGTTCATGGCCGCCGGTGGTGACTCCTATGTCGACGGATACGGGGTCCACCTCTATAGCGCCATCAACAATGAGGCTATGAATCTGCTTGCGTTGCCGACTCCCGAAGACCATGTGCACACGGTGAATCAATTCCAAGCCGTACTCGATTCCCACGGAGTCACCAAGGAGATTTGGATTACCGAGGGCGCCGTTGTTGGGCTCGACCAGACTTCCGCCACTCGCGATGAGCAGTTGGGAGCCGCTGCCCGTGCCTTCCTTGTTCCCCTCATCTCCGGACAGGAAACATTTGCTTGGTACACCTGGGAGGGAATTGTCGGTGATGACATCCAGATGTTTGAGCCCGGAACGAGGAACATCCTGGAGCCCGGAGTTGCCTTTGCTTCAGTGTCAAACTGGATGTCGGGGGCGACCGTGGTCAGCGTCGATATTGACGCCGGGAACGTCTATCAGATTGTGATCACCAAGAACGGCGAGACCTCGCTGATCCTGTGGAAGCCTGATCTTCGGTCCAACACCTTGGACTATGTGGTACCGAGTCATGCCAATACGGTGTTCAACCTTGATGGCAGCAGCCAATCTCTCAGCAGCAACCATGTCTTGTTAGGTCCAAGTCCAATCCGGGTTCGACTCAATTCGTGAGTTCTTAGCCCAGGGTGAAACCTGATCATGGTCTGTCGGCCCGACTCCCTCCAAGGGGTGTCGGGCCGACAAGGTTTTGGGGGCGAGACCACCGACCGGAGGTTCGGACTTAGGATGTTGGCGTGTCAGAGGAGAAAGATGCAATTGCGGCGACGAGTTGGCCGAGCACAGTGGCTTCCCTGGCGTCGAACTTGCGCGACCTGGGACTTGGGTCTGGTGACATTGTCATCGTGCACTCGTCGCTGTCTGCCCTTGGCTGGATTGTTGGGGGATGTCGGACAACCGTCGCTAGAGGTCAGTCGGTGACGTCACGATGTCCGAAGACGAAGCAGGTGAGGAGATAGGCGGCCGCCCCGTACAGGGCCGTAGTGCCTAGTGCCGTGACGAAGGTGACAGTTGGTGTTCCGCCTTGGGCTAAGGCGGTGAAGACTCCGGCTGGCAGCCAGTCGGCGGTGGAAGGCCAGAGTGATTGCAAGATGAGATGTTCCCCAATCAGAAAATAGCCAACTCCTCCTGCGATCGCCAAGGACGCAGATCGAGAGAGCATGGCCAGCAGCCCCCCAAAGAGCCCCCAGCCAATGGTGGCGACGGTGACGTTGACCCAGATCGAGAGTCCGTCGCCGAATCCCTCCGTCGTGAGCCAGGCACTGGGGTCGATGCCCTGTGAGTTGCTCATCAGTCTTGCGACTACACCGCCAACGATGAGGGATAGGGCGGTGATCGTGATCCAGAACATCAAAAGGCCAAGCGTCTTACCGGCAAGAACTGATCGGCGGCGAGAGTCGATGACGAGGAGTGAACGGATTGTGCCGGTCGAGAACTCAGCGGCAATGCTGGAGGCGAATAGCGCGAGGGCAATGATCCCCAGAAAGTTGTTGGCTGCTTCGAATCCAACGGCGAAGCCAGATGGCTCGGCCAGCTGTTCCAGGGTTGTGCTAGTCGAACTGCCCGGGCCACGAGCATTCGGATTGCCAATGTTGGCGATGGAGACAATGGTTAGCAAGGTGGTGAACCCCACAGCTGCTCCCGCGTAGCCAAGAATGGCGTTACGACGCCGGAGCTTGACTAGTTCGGAGCGAACGGAGTTGATCATGATGTTGCTTCCTCTTCATGGGATGCTGTCATCTTCAGAAAGGTGGTTTCGAGGTCGGGTTTCACCGGTCGTAGCTCGCTTAGGACAATGTTGGCGTCCATGGCGAGGCGACCGAAGTCTGCTGACCAAGATGTGTCAGCGTTGACTTCGACCTGGCCTTCGTGAATGGTGACTTCCTTGCCACTGTCGGTCGCCAGTCTGGCGAGGCGATGGGTATCGCCGGGATCGGCGGCCACGGCAATGACGCTGCTGTGCTGGGCGGCCAGAAGAGAGTCGAGCGGGCCGGAGAATACCAGGCGTCCCGATTGGATCATGACCAGTCGGTCACAGGCCGCCTGAATCTCCGACAGTAGATGGCTGGATACAACCACGGACGTTCCGGCGTCGGCTAGGTGGCGGAACAGCTCCCGAATTTCCACCGTTCCTGCTGGGTCCAATCCGTTTGTTGGCTCATCCAACATGAGTAGCTTCGGTCGCTGGAGGAGGGCAGCAGCAATCCCGAGCCGTTGTTTCATTCCCAGTGAATAGTTCTCGTATCGATCTCCGGATCGATCACGAAGGTCAACAATCTCCAAGACCTCATCAATCCTTGTCTTTGGCATGTTGCCAAGGCGAACGAGGGAGAGAAGATTGTTATAGCCCGTTAACTTTGGATAGAGGGCAGGTGCCTCGATCAGAGCACCGACCTGGCTGACGTAACGGCTCGGCTGCTCAATGGGATGTCCAAGCATCCATGCGTTGCCCGAGGTCGGCTTGATCAGGCCAAGCAACATTCGGAACGTGGTGCTCTTGCCTGCGCCGTTTGGGCCAACGAAGCCAGTCACGCCGCCCGGGGGTATGGCAAAGCTGAGGTTCTCGACGGCAATGCGGGACCCAAACGATTTCGTCAATGACTCCAGTCGAATGACTGGCTCGTCCCCATCCGGTTTGTACTGGCTGCTACTCATCCGCTACTCCTCGATCAGCGTCATAGTATGGCAGTCAGTGTAAAATTGCACTAAGCGCAAGAATAATTATAGGTTTCAGCCCTCGACGATACCCAGCTCTCGTTGCTTCTTCTTCGACAAGGCACCGGCGATGATGCGGTGAGAGTCTTCTAACTGTTCGAAGAGTTGTTCGTCGTCCAACCCCGGTTCCTTATAGTGCTGGATCCAGGTGAAGCCGCGAGACCCCAAGTAGGGGGCTGGCCGTAAGCCCGGCATTTCTTGCAGAAAATCGAACTCGGTTGGCGTTGTCTTGAACGTTATTCCAGTCAGGTCGCCTTCATCCCACCCAGCAATGGCAAAGACCTTGCCGCCAACCTTCCATACATGTGCGTCGCCCCACTGCACGATGTGGGTTGTGGCTGGCAGTGATCCACAGAAGTCGTTGTACTCCTCAAGCGTCATACCCGGAGTCTAGGAATCAGGGATGACAGTCCGTTCGGTGGGCTTGACTAGGTAATTCGTGCATTGGCCTGGCATTTGCCTTGTTGTGAGTCAGAGTGGAGGTCATGAGATTCACTCGCGTTGGAGTTCTGATTTCTGCTGGCTCGATCTTGCTAGGCCAATCGTTTGCGCTCCCGGCCGGAGCAGACGGACCACTTGCTTGTGGGGTCGACCTCTCAACTACGTTCACCGTTGACTCGGAGCTCGAACCTGTCATTGCGATAAGTGAGAGCGGGAAGCTGATCTACACCACGACTGTCGTCACGCCAGGTCGTCTGGGTGGACCTTCGACGGTTCTCACAACGGTGGCGACTCGTGGTGGAGCATCGTTTACCGTTCCAGGAGTCATCCGACTCAATCCCGGTCCCGGCGGAAGCATTTGGATGAAACACCGCAATTCCGCCGGTGGTGCAATCAGTGAGCAAGGGATATTGCACTACTCGTCGTCGGAGGGAGTGCGAAAACCGGACGATTCATTGGCGACGGCGCTACATGATGTGATGCCGGATGGAAGGGCCTTGGTGGTTACTTCACACTCGGTTGGTGGTCCAGCCCCTTCATCCTTACTGAGTCCTGACGGAAGCCTGGTAGAACTCTCCGCCCCTCCAGTGACAGGCAACCCTCAGTTCAACACCGTGGCCTACCGGGCCGAGGCCGCGCTGGTTAGCGAGACATACTTGGTCTCGATTCCGGCTACTCCTACAAAGCCAGCCAGTTCAGAGACGATTGTCGAACAAAGGTTGTGGTGAGATGGTCAACTAACCACCGTGACTGAACTCGGCGGTGTAATCCTCCTCAGTGGCGACCTCCTCCACATCACCCAGGCCTCGGTTCAGGTATTCGACGGGGTGCAGCTGACGCACGACTTCGTGCTGGACTCTGATTTCTCGGTCAAGGTGATTGAGAGCGGTGGGTCGGGCTGGGTAGCAGCTACCTACGTTGGCGACGCAGGCACCCGTCTTGCTCATCTCGGCCGTGATGGCGTGATTACTGAACTTGGCACGGTTGCCGATGACGATGGTCAGCTAAATATTGCCAGCGGTGGAGTGAACAACACGTGGGTTGTCCTTGAACTGGATGAGAATCATTGGACCATCAGCCGATTGCTGGACGAAGCTCACTCTCCCCAGATTCCCAGATCATCCGAACTCGGTGACCAGGTTTCGCGGCTGTATTTGGCCTGCTTCCTTCGAGAGCCAGAGGCGGCTGGACTCAACTTCTGGTCGGGTGAACGTGCTGCTGGAACGACGCTCGCTTGGGTGTCCCAACAGTTTGCTCAGTCCCCTGAATTTCGTAATCGGTACGGCTCGCTAAGTGATAGCGAGTTTGTACATCTCGTGTACCAGAACGTGCTGGACCGGGCGCCTGACCCAGGTGGGCTCGACCACTGGGTCGGCCAACTCCAGACTGGAAATTCACGGGGTTCGGTCATGATTGGCTTCTCGGAGAGTGAGGAGTTTCGGGCTCAGACGGAAACAAGCGAAGCATCAACTGAAGCCGAAAACCGCGTCTATCGCTTGTATCGCGCCTACTTCCTCCGTCAGCCTGATCGGTCAGGAATGTACTTCTGGACGCAGAAGTATCAGCTTGGTCTCGGCCTGGACGCCATCTCCGAAGCGTTTGCCCAGTCACCGGAGTTTCAAGGACTTTATGGGGCACTGGGTGACCAAGAGTTTGTCGAACTCGTCTATCAGAACGTGCTTGGCCGGACCCCTGACCCTGGTGGCCTTGCCCACTGGACCGGCCAACTCCAGGCCGGAGTCTCGCGAGGTTCGGTGATGATCGGCTTCTCCGAAAGTGTGGAATACCGGCTTGCGACCGGAACCTTGCCCTAAAGAAGAGACTCCAATTAGGGAGTGACCTTGGCTGCAGCTTCGACCATGTTGGCAAGCTTGCTGAGAGCAAGGTCGCGTCCCAAATAGCCAAGGCCGCAATCGGGGGCAGCGATGATCTGGTCATGAGGCAGGTAGCGCACGGCTTGCCGTAAACGAGACTCGATGGAATCAACCGACTCGATCTTGCTTTGCGCAATTCCGATGACGCCGAAGATGATGGTCGTCTGTTGGAACCGAGGGAGCAACTCAGCCAGATCGTTATGGCGATGCGCGTCCTCAATACTCAGTGCATCGATTGGTGAGGCATCGATGGCCTCGGCCACATCGAGATAGGCCGACTGATCGGCCTTGACATAGTCTTCTTCATCCAAACGATTGGGATAGCCACAACACGCGTGGCTGGTCCAGGTGACAGAATCGGGCACATTAGTGAAACAAGCCCCTAGATTCTGGATGCCGTGATCAAGAGCAACTTGGGGCTTGCGAGCCATCACTGGTTCATCAACCTGGATGTGTCGACACCCGGCAGCGGCCAGGGCCAAAATGTGTTGGTTCAGGGCCTTGGCCAGGTCACGACCGAGCGTAACGTCATCGTGATAATAGTCATCGGCGATCGAGTCGATAATGGTCATTGGGCCAGGAACCGTGATCTTGATTGGCCGGTCCGATGCCGCCTGGGCCAACACGTAATCCCGGACGAGGACGGGAACGGCCAAGTCGTTGCTTGCTCCACCGGAGGTGAAGCTTGGCCCCGCTCCAATTGGTCCGGTGATAGTGGGTACAAGGCAGGTGGTTGTGCCTCGCAGTCTGACTGTGCTCAGTCTGGCGAAGTCGATGCCGTCGAGCTGGCGGCAAAGGTAGTGGATGTAGTTCTCTCGCCGGATTTCTCCGTCAGTGGGAATATCGATTCCGACCTCGACCTGATCGTTCACGACCTCACGAACGGCCTGATCAAACAGGGCATCAGCTTCATCGCCAGCGGCATCAATCTGCTCCAGGTAGCGGCTGGTGTAGTCGCCGTCGCTATTGCTGAACCAGTCAGTAACTGGCACGTAACTTGGTTTAGGGAAAGCTCCAAGAGTAGTGGTCTGCATGGCGCCAGATCGTAGCTGATTGTGCTCCTGAGCCTGCTGGTCATGATCACGATTGACCGAGACGTGATTGGATAGGCCAAGCGCGGTGGTCAGGGTTGGCTGGCTAGCAGCCTGCCCGCTTCTGGGTCGAATGGAATGGCGGCAGAGGTTGTTGAGCTCAGTTCGATTGCCTCTTGAAGGGGGAGCGGTTTTGCGTAAAGGTAGCCCTGTCCGTGGGTACAGCCGATGCTTCGCAAGAGCTCGGCCTGGCCGATGTTCTCGATACCTTCGGCAATGGTTTCGAGCCGCAAGGCTTCAGCCAACTGCACGATGGCGACGGCGATGGCAGCACTCTCAGAATCGTCTCTCTGGCCAAGGCTGTTAACGAAGGAGCGGTCGATCTTGATCTTGTCCAGGGGAAATGTTCGCAGATAGGACAGGGATGAATACCCGGTGCCAAAGTCATCCAGGGCAACTCGCACGCCCATCTGGCGTAGACCTCGCAAGATGCCTTGGGTGGTCTCGGTATTGGCCATCAGCGAGGACTCTGTTACCTCAACCACCAGTCGGTGGCTGGGGAGACCACTATGGCGCAGGGCATCGCGGACGATTTGGAGAACATCAGAGTCAGTAAACTGGCGTCCGGAAACGTTGACCGCGATACTGAGATGTGACGGTAACAGCATTGCTTCTTTGCAGACCCGGTTCATGATCCAGGTGCCAAGCGGAACAATGAGCCCGCTCTCTTCGGCTAGCGGAATGAAATGGTCAGGCGGGATCATTCCTCGTGTCGGGTGCTGCCATCGGACCAGGGCTTCAAAGCCGACTATTGACCCGGTATCCATGTCCACTTGAGGCTGGTAGTGCATCAATAGATCAGCGTTGTCAAGCCCGATTCGCAGATCTCCGAGCAGGCTGAGCTTGTCCTTAACTCGAGCATCCATTGATGGATCAAAGAAGCGGTAGGTATCGCGACCCGCTTCCTTCGATGCATACAGCGCCATGTCGCAGACCCGGAGCAATTGCTCGGCCGACTGGGCATCTCCAGGGGCAAAGCCGACGCCGACGCTGGCTCGAACTTCGATCTGATTGTCGGCCAGATTCCAAGGATCGGTAAGCCGTGCTTGAAGTCGTTGCAGGTACTTCTCGACGTCCTGTTTGGACAGCTCTTCGGGAACGAAAATCACGAACTCGTCACCACCGAGTCGAGCAATCATCTCGTCCTTGCGAACGACGGAACGAAGGCGGGTGGCGACCTCGACCAGTAGCTCGTCGCCGGCCGCATGACCGAGGGAGTCGTTGATGGTTTTGAAGTCGTCAAGGTCCAGCAGCATCAAGGTGCCGGGCTTTGCCCCGTTGGT
This sequence comes from Actinomycetes bacterium, assembly GCA_024280015.1. GTDB lineage: Bacteria > Actinomycetota > Acidimicrobiia > Acidimicrobiales > SZUA-35 > JAJRQY01. Next base: position 14,458 of record JAJRQY010000094.1, on the reverse strand, counting down.
CTGATCAGCGAAGTGGGCTGCAAGGTGATTGTTGAACTGGTGCCGATTGGCAACACCGGTGAGGCTGTCAAAGTTAGCTAGCCGGGTCATCTCTATCTCGCGCTGGCGCAGGATTGTGATGTCTGATCCGACACCCCTCCAACCTTCAACTTGCCCGGAGTTGTTGGTGAGCGGTTTTGCAGTCAACGACCACCACGATTTGGTATCAGAAACCTGAACGGCCACGACCAGGTCGCGAAAGGGGGTATTGCCAGCAAGGTGTCCTTCGAGGTCGAAGAGCATCTCACGGTCTTTGGCTGTCTGCTCCGGCATCAATGAGGCGACCAGCGCGATAAAGGGCATCTTCTGGAGTTCTTCGGCGCTATGGCCAAAGGCCTCAGCCAAGCTGGCAGAAACGTGGCGCATGTTCCCGTACTTGTCGGTCTCCCATAACCAGTCGCTTGTGTGTTCCTCGAAATCGTGTAAAAGCAAGCCAACTAGTTGGCGTTGGTGGTCGGCTTCAGTCTGGGCAATGAGTCCGTCCATGAATGTTCTGGCGGCGAGGAGTACGCCACCAACGGTCATGATGCAGTAGTAGGCCAGCAGGACCAAGAGCACAATGTGTCCTTCGGTGAAGACTGCGGTCCCAATGAGAGAAGTCGAGCACATGGCGACAACCCAGGCAACGCCAACTCGTGGCAAGGGGGAATAGAGCCAGCCTCCGGTTGCGATAAAGGCTGTGACTATGCCGACTGCGATGGCTCGGCCTTCTGGCCCTGTTTCTCGAAGGAGGAAGGGAAGAAGGGCTGCGTAGAGCACTCCGGCAGCGGTGAGATGAACCGTCAACCGCCAAACTCGACTCTTGCTGGGGTCATCGAAGCGATAACTTCGCCAGTCCCACAGGTTCAGCAAGAACATCCCGATGATGAGGCTGGTCCAGGTATCAAGAAACCAGGCGTTGCTAGCATCGCGGAACAGGACTAGGACGGCGATTGGAACGATGAGTCCGCTGGCGAGACTCACCGGGAGCTGATTCATGACCGCTCGGTACTGCTGAGAACGGTAGGCGTCATTGGTCTCATGCGAAGCGCTGGGGTCTTTCCACGACCGACTCAGTGCCTGGGAGAGTCTTTTCAAGACTGAGTCTCGATCCTGTTCCCAAAGCGGTTTCCGACTCAGCATGTAGGACCTGCTAGCCACGATTCCTGGCGCGAGCGAGCCGTCAAGAGCAGGCGCGCAATTGTGGGGCGGAGGCCAGTCACCAGGACAGCTTCGGCCCCAAGACGGTCACCGTGAGGATGGACCCTGGTTAGTGAACGGTGCAGATGACAACACTGGCAATGGTGTCTGGATCCTTCGTCATGCCGTGTCCATAAATGGCAACGTCGCGGAGCTCGTAGGAGCTAATGACGCTGTCACCAGCGAGCCCATCGAGGAAGGCTCGGAATCCGAACTGGTCAAAATGAGCAGAGTTGACGCCAATTGCGCAACGAGCTCCCGGCGCGGCGACCCGGAAGACCTCGTAGAGCGCTTCAGGACCGAGGTGTCCATGGGTGAAGGCTCCAGAACTGACGACACCAGCATACGAATCGCTCGCGATTGTGATTGGCCCGGTCAGGTCTGCTTCAACCAGGTGGCGATAGATGGGTCCGGTTGTGTCCAACTTCGATCGAGCCTGGGTCAGCATTTCCGGCGAGATGTCAAGACCGTCGATCGTCTTGACCCCGAGCCGGCGTAGCTCTTGGCCCAGCACCCCAGTGCCACAGCCGACATCGAGCACACCACTGCCTTGTTCCGGCACAAAGTTGTGGCAGAAAACTTCGGCAACATGGCGGTGGTAGATGTAGCCCGTCGTTTCCATGAATTCGGATTCATAGCTGTCAGCCCACGAGGCGTACAACTGTCTATTGCCTTCAGGGCCGTCAAGGGCGAACGCTTCTTTGACCCCGATCTTGTCTTCATGGTTAGTCATGGTGTTCCGTTCTTAGTCAACCAATGTTTAGTTGGGTAACGCGCCGTCTGGCGAAAAGGTAACGAACACTCAAAGAATGCCGACAATTACCCTGTGACCAGGGTGAATCCAGATGAGTTTATGCCGCTCCGTCAGCTCCTAGCCCGCCACCCTGCAGTGGTTGAGGCGACGAGGGCTGCAGCAACGTTAACCGCGTCGCTTTGCCAGTTTGTCGTCTTTGAACGTTCCTGGTGTTACATCGTGGCCGCCTCGGGTGGAGATGTTCTTCAACCGCGCCAGCTGGTCGAGGCGGAGTATGACTTGTTTTCCTCCGATCTTGAGCGTCACGTTGTCGACGATGCTTCGAGAGTTGAACTAGCGCAATTACCTACAGTCGAGGTTGCTGGCGCTGCGTCGTTCCCTGTCGTTGACAGGGTTGGGGTGACGGTGGGATCCCTCACTGTCCACGGTCCCGTCAGCGAGCGCCAGGCGAATACCTTTCTGGCGCTTGCTCGGGTGGTCAGCGGAATTATTGTTTCCCATGATTTCTCCGACTCTCTCTCGACGGGTCGAGGCGTGAGTGAGGCCGCCATTGCCCATGGCCTGCGAGACGCGGTGATAGTTATTGACGAGGACTTCCAGGTCATCTGGGCCAATGATGCCCTTGGATCGTTGGTCACGAGAAGTCGGGTCGACTTGATCGGGTCGAGCGCTATCGATCTGATCCATCCTGATGACCTTGGCATTGCTATGGATGCCGTCGCTCGTGTCGTTGCTGGGCTAACGCTGTACCGAGTACTGCTTCGGATCAGTAGTGGTGAGGGCAGCTGGGGCCGAGTTGAACTCACCGGAACAGATCAGTCAGCGAACCCCGAGATCAATGGAGTTGTGATTTCGCTGCGAAGCGCTGAGCTAGAACTGGAGGTTGAGCAGGATCAGCATCGGGCGCGGAACATGTCAGACGCGCTGGTCGAGAAGCTTCATGATGGCATTGTTGCCACCGACGCTGTTGGGGCGATTACCCTGGTCAATCGAGCGGCCTACTCCCTCTTTGGGATCGACCAGGACACCCCGCCGGGCCGCCTTACCTGGCGCGATTTTTCCTTGCTTGACCAGCATGGGGCCGTTGTTGTTCGTGAACACCACCCGGCTCGGGTGATCTTTGGAGCGACTTTTGAGAGTGGTACGGAAATGTCCATCGTGTCTCAGACCGGACAACATCACTATGTTGATGTCGCCCAGCGGTCTGTTGTGGGAGATGACGGAACTCTGCACGGCTCGTTCGTGACCTTCCATGATGTCACTGCCACCCGGGAAGCTCAGAACGAGCTGGTCTCACAAGCCCTCCACGACCAGCTAACGGGTCTACCGAATCGTCGGATGCTCACCGAGCGTCTGGTTGAACTGAAAAGTGAGTGGCGAGAATCAGGAAGCCCAGCTCCTGAGGTTGCCTGCTGCTTCCTTGACCTTGACGTGTTCAAGCTCATTAACGACACCCATGGTCACCGCACGGGCGACCAGATGATTCGAACTGCCGCTGAGCGGCTGGCCGCCCAGCTGCGGGGGAACGATCTGCTGGTTCGACAGGGCGGAGACGAATTCGTCGCCTTGTTGACCAATGTCGAGTCTGAGGTTTCGGTTCATCTTGTTGCCGAGCGTCTCAGAGCCTCACTGTCGGAGCCCTTCATCATTGATGGCATCAGGTTTGACATCACCGCGTCTGCGGGTGTTGCCCTGGCAAGGTTGGACGACCTGGATGAAGATGACCTTCTTAGCCAAGCCGATATTGCGTTGTATGCGGCAAAAGCCCGTGGCCGGAATCGAACAGAGATCTTCGACACCGCGCTTGAAGTGGCGACCGAGATCGAGGACCGACAACGACGCATGCTTCGCTATGCCTTGGACAATGACGGCATTGTGATGCACTTCCAGCCGCTGGTTGATTCGGCTACTGGCAAAACCATCGGCATTGAGGCGCTGGCTCGGTGTTTGGATGTGGAGGGCACTCTGCATGGTCCAGCAGCTTTCTTGGACAGCATCGCTGGCTCTGGACTGGTCTGGGAACTGGACCAACACGCCTATGGGCTGTCATGTGCGGCGGCTGCGGTGATTGGATCGGTTGTTTCCACCGATGAACCGCTGATCATGTCTTGTAACTTTTCGCCCTTGAGCATCATCCAACCCGACTTCGTTTCCTTTGTGGAGAGGACGACGAAAGACGCTGGTCTCAAGCCGGAGAACATCTGTGTCGAGATCACCGAGAGTGCGGCCTTTGCTGGTGGCCCAGCGAGCTTGCAGGCGGTTGAGGCGCTACACAAGTCCGGCTACTCGTTGGCGCTGGACGATTTTGGGACTGGCTACTCGTCGTTGTCTCACTTGCGGGACTTGCCTCTTACCTCGGTCAAGGTTGACAAGAGTTTCGTCGACAAGTTGATTGAAGACAGCTCAGAACGAGCGATTGCTCAGGCAGTTGTTGGACTGGCTAAAGACCTGGGAATTGGGGTAGTCGCCGAGGGAGTGGAAACTCGGAACCAGCTTGCTGCTGCCCAGGAACTTGGCTTCTCCGTCATCCAGGGATGGCACTACGCAGCGGCCATGCCACTTGATGAACTCATCCACGGATGGCTTGGGTCGCAGGCGAGTCTTTCGAAATAGTTGCTATTGGTACAGTCCATATTCATAATTGGTCTGTACCAATAGGAGAGACAATGTTTAGAAGCCAAGCGGTGGCGAGCCCGATGACGGTTGCGGCAGTGGAACATGACCGAGACTGGCTCACCATCACCTATGGGGATGGAACAACGCAACGGTATTTGTCAACCTGGCTGCGTGACAATGTGGTCGATGGGCGGCACCAAGAGCGAGGCCAACGTACCTTCGACATCAATCTGATCGATGGTGTGTCGATCGTTAGCGCTGAGCTTGTCGATGCCGACATTGTTGTTCGGCTTGGGGCAGAGGCATCCAATCCGACGACGCATCACTTTGAATCGTCCTGGCTGCGCCAGGCCTCATCCTCGACGACCAACGCTTCTGGACGTACCTTCTGGTCATCCAACCAGCAAGACTTCCTGGAGTTTGTTGACTATCCGGCAGCTGTTGGCGACCCGGTCGTGTTGCAGGACTTTCTCGCTCATATTGATCGCTTTGGATTTGGCTTGTTGGAGAATGTTCCCTCTGAACCAGGAACGATCCTGGACGTTGTCGGTCTCTTTGGCTACGTGCGAGAAACCAACTATGGGCCGATTTTCGATGTCAGGGTCGAGTCGAACCCAGCCAACCTAGCCTTCACCAGCGCCACCATTGGCATGCACACCGACAACCCGTACCGCGATCCAGTGCCCGGTCTCCAGCTTCTCCACTGTTTGGTCAACGATTCTGACGGCGGGGAAACCCAGTTGGTTGATGGCTTCGCCGTTGCGGAGCGCCTTCGAGCCGATCACCTGGATGCCTTCGAGATCTTGACCGAGACTTCGGTCGAGTTTCGGTTTGTCGAAGCTGGCTTGGTTGACCTCTGGCACCGGACTCCGCTGATTTCGATGAGCGGTGACACCATCACCGAGATCCGCTACAACAGCCGTTCGGTGCAAGCATTCGATCTTCCACCGGAGAAGATGGTCACCTTCTATGACGCCTACCGGCTTCTGGGTGAGGCCCTACACGAGCCCTCGGCCAAGATCCAGTTTCGACTCGAACCTGGTCAGCTCATGGTCTTTGACAATCAGCGGGTTCTGCATGGCCGGTCGTCCTACAAGGAGGGCCAGAGACATCTGCAGGGCTGTTACGCCGACAAGGATTCCCTGACTTCGAAGTTACGCGTATTGCAGGCTGTTTCGTCCAGTGAGGCTGTTTCATGAGTGTCGTCGACGAGTTTCAGGCATTGATGGAAGCTCGTGGAACCGAGCCCTATGGCGAGAAGGTCACGATTGCCGAGCACTCCCTATTGACGGCGTTGGCTGCCCAAGAAGCCAACGAGTCTGAGACGCTCGTTGCCGCCTGCCTTTTGCATGATGTAGGCCATTGGTTGGATGAGCCAGATGATGAGTATGGCATCCACTCCCATGGTGACTTGGGAGGAGACTGGGTAGCGGAACGATTCGGTCCAGAAGTCAGTGAGCCGGTGAGACTCCATGTTGAGGCCAAGCGCTACCTCTGTTCGGTTGACCCGGGGTATGTCGATCACTTGTCTGATGCTTCGATTTACACCCTTGGAAAGCAGGGTGGCCCAATGTCGACCGCCGAGGCCGCTGAGTTTGTTGGCAAACCCCACTACTTGAGTGCCATCACCTTGCGGCGGCTTGAGGATGACTATGGCAAATTGACCGGAGTGGAGGCTCCGCCCTTGGGCCGATTCGCTCAACTCCTATTGAGACTGACGACCAGTTGAAACTGTTCATATGACATCTCTCCTTCTCTACATGCAGGTGGCCGAGGCACTGGCCGAAGGTATTGAACAAGGATTGCTTGCTCCCGGCGATCGCCTTTCTTCCGAACGCGCCTTGGCCGAGGAGTACGGAGTGAATCGGCGAACGGTTCGTCAGGCTCTGGATGTGCTCACTCGGCGAGGTCAGGTCGAAAGGGTTCGAGGATCCGGAACCTTTGTTAGTCAGCCAAGACTGGAGCGAGGGGCCTCGGAGTTCTTCCACTTCACTGAGCGGTTACGGGAGCGAGGCTATGAAACGGGCGCCAAGATCATGGCCCTTGAGCGGGTTGTGTCGTCCAGAAAGGTAGCGGAGGATCTGGACCTGGTGTCGGGGGCGGAGATATTGAGGTTTCACCGCCTGCGAACCATCAACAGTTCGCCAATCGTGATCGAGACTTTCTCGGTGGCAGCGGTTCTGGTTCCTGGTATTGAGGATCATGACCTGAGCATTCGCTCGTTCTATGAGGTCTTGCAGACCGAATACGGAATTGAGATGGAGCGCTCACGGCAAAGCTTGGAGGCCGTGGTGCTAAGTGAGCTTGAGGCCCAGTGGTTGCAGACTGAACCTGGAGCGCCTGGCATGTTGGAACGGCGTCTGTCCTTTGATCGAGATGGTCGGCCTGTTGAGTCAGGAACCGACCTGTACCGGGGTGACCGGGTCAGGTTCAATACCGAAGCAGCAACAATCTCGGTCGCCCCAAGCCTCTAGCCATTGCTCACCAGCCGCTTGGCACCGGCTGAGCCTCCAATACGTGCGTGTGTTCAGCCTCTGCCAGAACGCGCTACGTTACCGATTGATAGATCGGTAGGTTGTCGAAGTCCGAGCTTTTTGAGTAGCTGGTGGGTCGAACCAGCCTTCGTTTCCAAGAAGGAAGATCCTGCAATTACAACGTCAATCGTGATCGCTCTTTTTGAAGGAGTCGGTCTGCGTTGGCTCTCAACTCCTGGGAGCGGCGGGGATTCTGGATGGGTTGTCGGCGACAGGTCACTGGTTTTTATATGGTGCTCTTGAGGAGTATGGCGCCGTTCCCTGCGACGATCGAATCGTCGAAGAGGGCAAGATCATTCTTGCAAGCTCGCTAGCAAATATCGGCCAGGAACTTACTGAGGCGCCGGAGGCCTTCGGTCAGCACGTCTTGGGGCTGGGCGTAGCCGATCCGCAGATAGCCCTCCATGTCCAGGGCACTGCCTGGGGTGAGCATTACGCCTGTTTCGGACAGGAGCCTCACGCAGAAATCGCGCGAAGGCATGTCGATGTCGTACCTCAGAAGAGCGACGGTTGCTGATTGGGGTTTCACGTACGTGATCGAATGCTCCCCCGAGATCCAGGCATCGAGAATTGCCAGATTGGTGCGTACGATTCGACGGCTACGAGCCAATATCTTGTCCCGGGATTCCAGCGCAATACAGGCAAAATAGTCGTCAACTTTACTCACCGAAATGGTGTTGTAGTCACGATGAATTGAGACCATCTCGATGACATCAGTGGGGGCGGCAATCCATCCCAGGCGAAGTCCGGCCAGTGAGAACGTTTTGGACATGCCAGCGGTACTGATGCCGTTCTCATACAAGTCCGCCACCGAAGCCGTGTAGCCGTCACCCTCCTGGTCGATGCCCCGGTAGACCTCATCGGACAGGAGATAGGCCCCGTTTCGGCTTGCGATGGCACTGAGTTCCTGCAGGAATCCTTGGTCCATGAGCGACCCGGTTGGATTATTGGGGTTGTTGATCGCGATCAGTTTGGTGGTTGGGCGCAGGATCGACTGCAGCTCCTCCAGATCAGGCAAGAAGCGATTCTCTTCTCTGAGGGGCAGGATCGTGACTTCTGCCCCAAGGCTTTCTGGAATTGAATAGTGTTGTTGGTAGGTGGGAAGTACCGAGATCACGTGATCACCTCGTGAAACCAGGGCCTGGTGAACCAGTGAGTTGGCTCCGATTGTCCCGTGGGTGACGACAATATTGTCTGTCTGCTGATCGCTATAGAGTTCGCAAATATTTTGGCGAAGTCGGTCTGATCCTGGGATTGGCCCATAGTCGAGCTTCAGAGGCAGCAAGTCCTCAAGCAGCGAACCGTCGCCCCCAGAGAGTCGAAGCAGTTCCTGAATTGTCAATGACTCAACACAGGTCTCGGCCAGGTTCAGCTCGCAGCTATTCTCGAATTCGTCCATCCACTGCTCGACGCCGAACGTTCTGATCTTCATTCCGTGCCTTCCGACCCGACGCTTGTTCGCGTCACCCGCCGACCAGTTTAGAGCACAGCTCAGCCTTCGTTCGAGGCCTGGTTGAGTGGAGAGATCGGGCGTGAGCTCAGGTTGCTTCTTTCAGTCGGGCCCGGTGGTCGGCCGTGTGAGTTCGGTTGGCGCAGCGCGGGTCCGAACAGAACCGCTTGGACCGGTTGCGGGTTCCGTCATAGAACAAGTCGTCACAGTCGGTTGCGTCGCAGCTTCCGAACCGGTCCGTGCCGTTGTCGCACAGTTCTTGGGCCAGTGCCATCAATATGTCCGTAATGACCTGATCATCAAAAGTGGCACTGGTCGGAGTCCAGTGGATGTGGGGTCCTATTCCGTCGTGATCAACCACTGCTGGTGAAATTGGAAGCCGCTTCAGTTCAGTGTTGACCCGATCGGTGATGGCTTCGGCATCTGAGGAAGGGAGATCGTGAAGTAGGGGAAGCAGGTCCTTCATCCTGGACGTGACTCGCTGAACCGAAGCTTCCGAAGCGTCAGCAGCTCGACTAAATCCAGCCTCATCCAGAACCCGCCGGGGATCAAGGTTGCCAGCACTAAGGGCGTTGGCAATGTCCACAGTCACCTCGAGGGTCAAGCGAATCTCTGATTGGCTGACCGAGGAGACGTACACATGTTCAGCCTAGTCCGGTCGGGCGGCCGTGTTCCTGTAGTGAGTTTTCCGGAGAAAGGTTGGGTACGGGTCTAAAGGCTGGTAGAACCTGACCGATAGAAGGAGCTATAATCGATTAGATCCTTACAGTTGAAGTCTGGGCCGTGGTAGAGAGTTCGGCAGGCTTTTGGTGAGAATGATAGGAGGTGAGAGCAATGAGATTCGATGTAATAGCGATACTGGTGGCCTTTGCCAATGTGCTTGGGGCGGGAATGATCGTGCCCCAAGTTCTGAAGATCCAGCGCTCAAATGACTTCGCTGGTGTCTCCGGAGTTTGGGTAGGGGTTGGAATTGGCATGAACCTCTGGTGGGTCGCCTATGGCGTCCAAGCTCAACTGTGGGGGCTTGTGCCCGTTTCTGTTGCTGCAATCGTGTTGTACTCCATCATTGGTGTGCAGCTCTCCAAGCTGGTTGGTGCCAGTGGGCGGCGATCGCTAGCGCTTGGCGCCTTTGGACTCGGGTCGGTCCCTCTACCGTTTCTTGTGCTCTTCGGGTGGAGTGCCGCTGGTTTGGTCATCGGCTTGTGTTACGGCTTGCAGTTCGCTCCGGCTGTGCTCAGTGCCTTGCGTTCGCGACAGCTGGGAGGAATCTCGGCGCTGACGTGGTCCATGGCTTTGGCCGAAGCGATCATCTGGTTCATCTACGGCACATCTGCCGATGATCGGGCCTTGATGGTTGGCGGCGGTGGCGGTGCCCTGATGGCGCTGATCATTCTCCTTCGGCTGTACTCCCGTGCCTCTGGCTTGGATAGCGGACGCGGTGGACCGCTCGAGCGAGGCGCAATAGAAATCGTCGATTCTGCACCGGTGACTGTGTCTCACTAGGGTGAAGCAATGGAAACTAGTTCTTCTGATTCTGTTGACCGCTGGGAAACAGCTGACTACGAGCCGGGTAAGTGGGACTGGGCTGCAGCTCAGGTCGAGGCCTATGAAGCATCGGGGGGAACGGAGGCCAACACGCTTCTTGAGACCGGGCTTCCGATCCTGATCATGTGGACGATTGGCCACAAGAGCGGCAAGCTCAGGAAGGTGCCGCTCATGGTGGTCGAGCACAACGGCGAGTACGCCATCGTTGCCTCCAAGGGCGGGGCCGAAGCCCACCCCGCTTGGTACCACAACCTGGTGGCCGACCCAAGAATCCGAATCCAGGATGGACCCGAGCCTTCGGACTATGAGCTCCGCCAGGTCAGCGGCGAAGAGCGAGCGGTCTGGTGGGTTCGGGCGGTCGCCGCCTACCCGCCCTACCAGGAGTACCAGGACAAGACCGAGCGTGAGATCCCGGTCATGGTTGCTTCACCGATTGCCTAGACAGACTCGATCGGACTAGCCGATGGCAACAGCGGTGCCGCTAGCAGTCACCATGAGCATCCCGCCATCAATTGTCTCGTAGTCAAGATCAACACCGACAAGGGCATTCGCACCGAGGTCGTTGGCGTTTTGCTCAAGTTCGGCGAGCGCAATTTCTTGAGCCTTTCTTAGCTCCTTCTCGTAGGCAGCAGAGCGGCCGCCTACGACATTTCGTACGCCAGCAAACATGTCCTTGAAGATATTCGCGCCGAGAATTGCTTCGGCCGACACGATGCCGAGATAGCTCTGAATGGCCTGACCTTCGACCGAGTTCGTAGTTGTAACAATCATGATTTCTCCTTGGGAAGTATCTCGGAGCTTGGAACTCCGATGACTATTGTCGGGGCTCTGAGGACCAACAGCATTGGCCTTTTGGACAGTTGGGCTAGCCGAGTGGCTAGGTAGCGTTGAGCTGCCAACTCGATCCGTCCTCTTGTGGCCTTCTGACCCAATCCCTAGGATGGTTTTCCGTGAGCACCCCAATAGTCTCGCTCAGGACCGAGATCGTTCGAGACCAGAACAACCCCCAGCTTCTTGTTCACCTGCTGGACGAGGATGGGTTAGGCGGGACCGGTGAGACCTGGTGGGGGACTTACCAGCCTCAATCCGAGGCGGGCACACCGGTCGGTCCCATCGCCACGATGATCGACCTCATTCTAAAACCGTTGTGTCTCGGTGCCAATAGTGCCGATACTGCCGGATTGCGTGCCCGGCTCCATCGAGCTACCTACCAATACGGTCCGGAAGGAGTCACCTCGGCGGCAATAGCTGGGATCGATCTGGCCATGTGGGATCTGAATGCTCGTCGTCAGGATGTCCCGGTTGCGGACCTCTTGGGCGACCGAGTCCACGACCGACTGCCCGCTTACGCCAGCCTTCACTGGCTTGGTGATGCTCACAAAGCCTGCCAGGATGCTGATCGGGCGGTGCAATCCGGGTTTACCGGGATCAAATTGCATGAGGCAGATGCCAATACTGTGCTGTCCGTTCGCCAAGTTATTGGTCCAGACATTGCATTGATGGTCGACATCAGTGGTCGCCTAAGCGATGACGAATATCGGGCGCTTGCTCACCAGGTCGAACCAGCCAACATCGCATGGTTGGAAGAACCGATCTTCCCCCAGCAAGATCACCAGCGCCTGGCTCGACTACGAGCCCAGCAGAAGCAGAAGATGGCAGCAGGGGAAAATGAGTTTGGAATCGAGGGCTGTCGACGCCTGCTTGAGGCTGGCGCAATTGATGTTTTCCAGCCTGACATCGTGAAGTTCGGTGGATTGAGTGCCGCCCGAGAGCTGGCTGGGCTTGCCCGGGAACATGACGTCTGGCTTTGTCCGCACAACTTCTCCCTGGGTCCGTCCCTAGGCGCCAACATCCACTGGGCTATGACCGCCAAGGCAGCAACCTGGATTGAGGTGCCGTTCTTGTCTGAAGGTCAAAGTTTCTCCGGACGCTGGACCACCCCGACCCTAGAAGACGGAATGATCCAGTACCCGGGCAAGCCTGGTCTGGACTGGGATTAAGCCAAGCCGGCTTAGCGAAGTGGATTCTTGTAGCTGTCCAAGTAGGTGATTTCTTCGACCGGGGGCCGCTTTGCTGGCTTGAAGTCGGTTCCCTTTGTGTAGGCAACGGGGAGCAATCCGGCCTGGGTCATGTGGGCGGGAATGCCAAGAAGCTCGGCCGCCTTGGCTTCGTGGCCAAGATGCAGGGTGGTGAGGCAGCTGCCAAGACCACGGCTACGCAGAGCCAACTGGAAGCTCCACATGGCAGGGATGATTGATCCGAACAGTCCGGCTGCCATGCCAGGGTTGTCCTCGATACGACCGGCGATGAGGGGGATGATTAGAACGGGAACCTTTTCCAGGTTCTGGGCCAGGTAATTGGCTGAGTCAATCACTCGGCCTGTCTGACTTCCTTGTTCTGCCGCCTTGGCTGCTTCGGCCAGGTAGGCACCACCGGCTTGCCGGTAGAGTTCGGCTAAGGCCAGCTTCTTTGCCTCGTCTCGAACGATGAGCCACCGCCAACCCTGGGTGTTGGATCCGGTCGGGGCTTGTACCGCCAGCTGAAGACAATCCAACAAGACCTGGTCTGGTACCTCACGTTCAAGATCCAGTCGCTTCCGTACCGCCCGCGTGGTGGACAAGAGGGCATCGGTTTGGGTCAGGTCAAATTCCATACGTCATCCTGACCCAGTTTTGAGGTTGTCACCCAATTCCGGTTGACGGACCGAGGTCTGTTGCCAAGGTCGAGCAAAGCCCGAGTTAGGTTTTGTCATAGGTGGAGTCAGTCTTTGAGTCGAGACTGGCTCTGGGCAGGGTGATAGTGGAAGTGGTAGCTGGCCTGATGGACTGGGACCTCTTCCCAGCGGTGGTTGGTGCGAAAGCGCTTGTCTTCGTGGGCCCAGAAGGGCACACCGTCGTCGCTGAGGGAAACAACTTGGTACGGCCCAGGCACATGAGGTTCGCCATAGATCCACAAGCGGGGAGCTTGGTTGGTGGCGGCGATTTGGCCGAGCAGAGCGAGCTTGACAAGGCCGTGCTCGGGGCCACTATCGCCAAGCTCGGCCACTGCGTGGACAAACAATCCGAGTGGCTGAGCACCGTTGGACTCATCAAGACAGTGGCTTGGAGCGAAGGCTTCCATTAGTTGACCGCTGCGTACTCGGACCTGAACCAGGTGGGAGGGCTGGAATGGATCGTAGTTAAGGAAGCATCGACAGTCTGGTCTGGGAACGTGCTCGCCAGTTCTTGTTGGCGGTTCCCACCCGAAGTGGCAGTGAAGGGGCTGAAGCAGCGTCCCAAGAGGATCACAATTGGAGACAAGCACCCCCAGATCGTTCAAGGCAACGATGGCGGCAGCAAAGGTGCCGGCCAGGAAGGGAGGGCCGTCACCGCTCAATCCACCAACCTGTACTCGGGCTCGATTCACTGCTTGGCTGATCATGCTTCGCTTGAGCAGCAGACTCCTGTCATTGGCATGCAGGACATTGGCACCCATCCCTCTGGAATGAACGAGCGAATCAAGAACCAGAGCTAGGAGGTGATGATCTATCGGGTGTTCGGACCGTTTCTCGTTCCAGCTGGCAATGCTTCCGATGATGGCTCGATGTTTGAATACCAGAGGAATAGTCACCGATTCGGACGGCAACTCTTGGCGAACCAGGGTGCTTTGGCCCGTTTCGGCATTGACCTGCAGGGTGGTTGGAGTGAACGTCAGCAAGTCGATGAGTTCGTCCTGGTCTTCGTCCCAACGGTCTTCCATCTGTTCCCACTCTTGGCTGGGATCCTCGTCATAGCGACAACCGCAGGTGATGGCCTGTCCGCCGCAGCGACATTGCTCGACGTCGCATCCCGGATGATGAAGCGATCCCTTTGGTGTTCCACAGTCACCACAGTTGGGGATGTCACCCCAGCTTGGATGCTCGCGGCCATAGAGAATCCGGTCGACAACCTTGCCGTCGCGATGGAGGGCCTCGGCATCACAACCCAATCCGCTCAACATGTCGTGATAGCAGTACCCGCAAATAGCCATCGTTTCATCATGACTGGCGCCTATGACACTGACCTACCGTGGGCCTTTTGAGTACTCGGATCGAGGTTCTTCGGACCGAAACTACTAGTCGATCACACGAAGAATTGAGCCTCGATCAAATGGTGGACTGCGATGTCCGCTAGCCATAGTGACGACCTGGGCGGGGACCGAAATGTCAGCAAGGAACAACTGCCCCACCTCGTTCCGACCCCGCATACCTTCCTTGGGCAAGCAAAGCGTGAGGGTGGCGTCGGCCCGAACGATGAGTCCTTCACCAACTTCCTCATTGGCCTGATCCTGGGTTGCGTTGCTGGTGAGACCAGAGGGAACGTC
>JAJRQY010000093.1 GCA_024280015.1 Actinomycetes bacterium | reverse complement strand
CCAATCGGTGATCTCTCGACTCGAAGAAGGTGGCGGTGCGCGCAACCGAATTGACACGCTCGCTCGGGTGGCCACAGCACTTGACCGCCACCTGGTGTTGTCATTTCCCGTTGAGGTTCCCGACAAGCTCAAAGATGCAGTCCAAGTGGCCTGAAGACACTCAGCGGGTAGACAATCCCAGGCAACATGGGGGCAACAACACAACCGTAAACAGCGGGGAGCAAGAGGAAGCAGCAGAGAGTAAGAATCGCCCCAGACCCGCCAGAATACAAGGTTAAGCGCCATTTCGGTAGGCCCTGACTGGGATACCGAGAACTAGCTCGTCGGGCTCATAACCCGAAGGTCGCAGGTTCAAATCCTGCCCCCGCCACCACACCAAAGGCCCGGAAACAGTACGTTTCCGGGCCTTCTGCGTTGATTGGCGAGACGAGTGGTCTACCGGTGAGTTCTACCGGATCGGTAGATCCGGAGAGTTCTTCTTGTGCTCGTCACCCTCGTTGACCTGGGCTTTTGGCTCCATCTGTGGTTCATCTTGGTCTACCGCTTCAAGCATGTCG
This sequence comes from Actinomycetes bacterium, assembly GCA_024280015.1. Lineage (GTDB taxonomy): Bacteria > Actinomycetota > Acidimicrobiia > Acidimicrobiales > SZUA-35 > JAJRQY01. The sequence continues at coordinate 19,710 of JAJRQY010000093.1, read as the reverse complement.
GCGAACCCTTTCGCTGCTGTGGCACCCATGCCAGGAAGCACATGCTGGTAGGTGGCCATAGTGAATCCGGGGTGGGCGTGACCGAGTCGTTCGGAAACGACCTTGATGGGGACCCCGCTGGCCACCATGAGCGATGCGTGGGTATGGCGTAGATCGTGGAAGCGGATCCTGGGCAGGTCGGTGTTGCCAATGATTCGTCCAAAGAGCTGGCTGACCGATTCGGCGAGAAGCGGTTTTCCTTTGGTGTTGGTGAATATCGGGTCTCGTGGCGTGGCTGGGTGTCCGTCGTCGTGCTGGCGTTGCTGCCATTCTTGAAGCACAGTTTCGGTGTTGGGGTCGAGGTCGATGCAGCGGCGGCTGGTGCGGGTCTTGGTGGCGAATTCGGTTGACCGGCCTCGGACTACTTGACGGGATCGGGAAATGGACAGTGAATGGGTTTGTTGGTTCCAGTCACCCCACCGGAGGCCAACGACTTCGCCTCGACGCATGCCGGTTGTGGCCGTGATGTGTAGGGCTGGGTAGAGGCGTTGGTTTCTGGCCGCTTGGGAGCGAGACCGGTTTGGTTGCGTCCGCCGGTGGCGGCAAGTTCGAAGTAGAGGTCATCGATGTGGTCGGTGCGGACACTTCTCAGGGGCAGTCGGCCGAGGGATGGCATGATGTAGCGGTCGATCATCCAGCTGTATCGGTAGGCGGTGGTTTCACGGACGCGTCGTTGCCGTTTCGGCAACCAAGTGGTTCGCAGGTATTGGCCCAGAGTCAAGTCGCCGGCACTTGCCCGTGGCATTGGTGGTGTTGTGTTGTTGTTGATGTTGATGGTGGTGGCGATTGCTTCGGCGTCTGTTCGTGATTTCCCGGCCGGTACCCAGCGGCGTCGTTCTTTGTTGGTGATGGCCAGCGTGAGTTGGCAGAGCGCTTGGAGATGACCCAGTCAGTGATCTCGCGTCTCGAAGAGGGTGGAGGTGTGCGCAATCGGATCGATACGTTGGCGAGGGTGGCTACCGCTCTTGACCGTCATCTTGTGTCGTCATTCCCCGTCGTGGTGCCCGAGCAGTTGACGGAAGCGGTTCAGGTCGCCTGAGGTTTGGTTGCTTCGGATCGATGGTCACACAGATGTCACAAGACAACCGTAAACAGGTGGGAACAGCCCGAAGCAGTCGGGAAGAGAGAACCAGGTCTGACCTGGGCTTTGTTGTCAAAGAATGTTCTTCTAACGGATGGCTTGGCATCGGGCGTTATTGAGTGGATGGTGGTCGGTGCCAAGAAAAGATGTACAACTTTATGGACATGTTTCATCTGAGGGTGTACTGTGACCTCATGACATTGGCTCTTGAAGTGACGCAGAAAGTAATGCCGACAGCAGAGACCAGGTCTCGGCTATCACAGATTGTGGCGAACTTTCGAGACCAGGGTGCGGCGGCCGGAGTCGTTGTTTTCGGTTCGCATCGCAAGAGCGAAGCTGTCATTGTTCCGATCGAGATCTTCGATGCCCTAAGTGATCAAATCGGGGAGTTGGTGGCAGATGCTCGGCTTGCTGAGCGCCTGGGCGCCCCTGATGATGGCCTGCGATTGAGCACCGAACAGGTTGCTGCAAATCTTGGTATTGAACTCAGCTGATCTGTGGCTGCCCGACGAACCGTTTCGTGGCTAATCGCTGCTCAAGCTGATGTCGCTCGAATCCAGAAGGACGATGCAGCCATCGCAAAGAAGGCACTGCAAGTAGCGAAGGATCTTGAAGCCGGATCGGTTACTGGGGTCAAGCTCAGAGATGCGCCGAGGACTGGGGACCTTTCGGACTGTTGCAAGATCTACTTTGGTTCCGGAAGTCCGCCCTCCCATCGGTTTGTCTACCGTGAGGTCTCGACCGCTGAAGGTCTGACGCTAGAAGTTGTCGAGGTGGTTGCCGTCGAAGCCCGCCAGGAGAGCTACGTCTACCTTCTCGCCTCAAGTCGGTTGAAGCGTCTGCCCGAGGAAACGAAGAAGGCCTTCTCGGCCGTCCACCAACGTGTCATCGCTCGACGCTTCGGCAAATAGCGCTTGACCTGGAATAGTGTCTGGTCACGTCCAGCTGCGGATTCACTCTGATCGGTTGGAGATCGTGTCTCCCGGCGGCTTGAACTTTGGGCTGGAACCAGCCGATCTGTACTCGCCGCATAGTTGGATGCCTTGGAACCCGAACGTGCTTGCCGCGTTCTACCGGCGTGGAATAGTCGAGCAGTTGGGTTCGGCACGCTTCGCATGATCCGGCTTTGTATCGAGGCCGGACTGGGAGCGCCAGTATTCACGTCGAATGCGGCGTCGGTGACGTGCAGTATCCCTCGGACTGGGTGTTGGCTTGGGCCTGATGGACGTCGGATTGTTCTCAGTGATGATGAGGCGGTGCTGATGGCCGCTCTGGCCAAGGGGACCGCTACTCGGGGGGAGCTAGCCGAATCGGCCGGTCTCCCATCTCTTAGTGTTCGTGATGCCATGAACCGGCTTCGCAGGCATGCTCTGGTGCACTCGGAGGGCCATGGTCGGGGCGCTAAATGGGGTTATGGGGCCAGGTTGATGGATGGGGGCTTTGGCCGTGATTAGGACGTGATTAGTACTTATCCACAGGATAGAATTTGCAAAAGGCCTGGTCACGGCGTTGAGTGTTGTGGACTTTAGGACGTGATTAAGACATCGAGCATCCCTCCGACGGTTGATCTCGTCCGAGATTGGGCATCACGGACGCCGACACGGCGAGGGGGAGAGGGAAATCTCAATGAGTGACAATCCGATGTTCGGCACGAACGAAATGCTGGTTGGTGGCAGCCGGTACCTGCTGGCTGGTGGGGACAAGACCCACCTTGTTGCCTCCGGAGTGGATGGGGACGAGTTGCGCTCTTCTAGCCGCGGCGTGCTCCAGCCCTAGCGTCACTAGTGGCTCTGGCGAACCAACGTCGACTACAGCGGTGGAGGACCAATCCACCGTCGCCCCATCGGGGGCGACACCCATCTCTGGCCAGCAGTTTCCCGTGATCCATCAAGGTCCTATTCGTGGCGTCAACACCCAAGGAGCGTTCAGGTCTCAGATCCATGGCGGTCGGAGTGAAGATGAAGTGATTGAAGTGGTGGCCAATGCCATAAACGAGCTTGGATTCAACTCCATTCGCATTGGTGGTACCGCCAGTTTCGGAAGCACATTTGACCAAAACTGGAACGGCTATGGATGGAGCCGCTACGCCGATGACCCCGCAGTCGCTGTAGTTCACGGCAACGACCCGTACCAGAACGAGCCTTGGAACTTCCATGTGATGGCCATCAAGACGGCGGCCCGTGCTGGGGTCTCGGTGTGGATTGATTTCAATACGATGCAACAACAGGACGAGATCGATCTTGCTTTGCAGCTTCTGAGTGAGTACGGCGTTCCTTTGGCTGGGGTGACCCGCGACAATGAGCCCTACATCGACAAGCGGTTCGATGGGATTGATCTTGCCTACGCCGAACTGGATGATCTGAGGTTTCGCGACGGTGACTGGCCCGCCATGTTCATCACTCCTCCCGGCCAAGGATCCGGCAGGCAGGCAAGACAAGACAAGACCGAGGACCTGGTGGTTCGTTATCGCGAACCTGACGAAGGTATAGAGGTTCACATCTACTACCCCATTGAGGCTGAGCCTATGACTCCTCGCCAGTGGTTGATCCTGAGCCTTGAGGAGACCGAGGATGCCTTCGGCACCAGCGAAATCTTCGTCGATTTCAATTGTGGTGGCCCTTGTGTGGTGACGAGATAAACCCAATAGGGCTACATCAAGAGACGCCTGGGGTCTTAGCTCTGCGAGGGATACTTGCGAGGCCAAGAATGCCAACAGGCAGCAGAAGGATCGGTTGTGGGAGCTGGGCGAAAGCATTGCCGTCGGGCTGGGTAAGAGCGGTGCCAACGAAACTGAGGCCGAATCCGATCCACATGATCGACACAAAGACCACCATGAATCGGCTTTGCTTCGCGAATCGTGGCAGCGCACCAAGCCCAAGGGCAACGATCGAGAGTCCCATCGCCACCGATGCCATGTGCCAAACAGCGAGGGAAACGAGTCGCGGTTCATCAGCCAGTGCGGACTCCGAGATCGGACGCCAAACCGATGCCCCTCCACCAAAGACGTGCAGTACCTCGGTGAAAGCGGCAAGCAAGGCTGCCGCCGACAAGGTTCGGCTCAACCGTCCTTGCTCGATCTCGTTGACGTCTGGATGTTGATGTTCCGGTAGAGGCATGAAGAAAGTGTCACTGAGTGCCATTAGTTTGTCAAGAAATGTTTGACACCTGGTGCCATATTTCGTGGGCATGGCACAATGGAGCCATGGGAGCACGAGAGCAGAAGAAACTACGCACCCGGGTGGCACTGGCCGATGCTGGGGTCCGATTGTTCATTAAAGGCGGCTACGACAATGTTACAATGGCTGACGTTGCCGCCGAAGCAGGTGTTTCACGTCGGACCGCGTTTCGATATTTCGCATCGAAGGACGACCTGCTGATGCAACATCCCGCCGATTGGTTGGCTGTCTTCAATGAATCTGTCGAGGCGAATGCCGATCAGCCACTCGGTGACCGACTTCTTCATGCCTCCTTGGCCATCGCCGCCCACATCGAGTCAGACCCCGGTCCCGTGCGACAACTCTTCGGATTGGCCTCGACCCACCCTTCGATAGCCGGGCGGTACGCGGCGAGTTCAGCTCTGTGGGTCAGTCGGATGGCTGAGGAGATCGAACGGGACCTACCTGACAGAACAGAAGCGCTCATGCTTGCCGCGGCAACGATGGGTGTGATTGACACGGTCTGTGAGATCTGGGCCGCTACCGACCAGCCAATGGCACCCCTGCTCGAACGAGGGTTTCCCCTCCTGTGGCGTGACCAGAAGCCATGAGATCTCGCCTGCATCACCGTAGGCGAGATTGCCACCCGTCTATCGTCGGATACGGGTGCTTGCTGGAGTGTAGGAGGGTTACTATCGGGTGAAACTGATCTTCACCTGAGCGGCGATGACGGCTATTGAATAACTCCAAAGGTCCGCCACCTGCGAGAGAATCCATTCGTGTCGGTCAGCTATTGGGACCCGGCCCACGAGATGGTCTCTGGTGAGTCCACGGTGGCGTCAGAGGACGTAACATGAGCGCCGACAAACTCATGAAAGAACCCAACGTGAGAAAACGCACTCTGGCCGGCCAATGCGCGGTAGCCAAATGACGAAGCAACCGAACGTCGTAGTGCTCTTTCCCGACCAACTACGGGCTCAATCACTGGCCCTGTATGGCAATAGCGCCTATCAGGAATCTCAAATCGAAACGCCCAACATTGATCGACTTGCTTCAAGCGGCGTGACCCTTAACAACGCGATCTCCAACTGCCCGGTATGCACCCCGGCTCGGGCAATGCTGGTGACCGGCAGGTATCCCCAGAGCACTGGTCACGTGATCAACTCGATACGGACTCGCCACTCAGAGATTTCTATCGCCGACGCATTCGCCAATCAGGGTTACAAGACCGCCTGGGTGGGCAAGTGGCACCTCCACACTGGAGCCTGGCCAGCCAAAGATCGCATGCCGATGCAACCAGACTGGGTGCCCGAAGGCCGCGACCGATTGGGGTTCGAGTATTGGCGGGCCTACAACCAGCACATGGTGTACTTCGACGGATTCGTGAACAAGGGCGACTGGAACTACGAACGCTGGGACGGGTACGAAACAGACGGACTACTGAACTATGCGTTCGAATTCATGGATGACGCGAAACAAGATCCTTTCCTGCTATTCCTGTCGCCTCACCCACCCCACTACACCCCGGAGAAGTTCGCGCCGGATGAGTACTACGAGCAACTACCCGATGACATCACTCTGCCGCAAAATGTGCCCGAGGAAATGTTGGATAGGGCAAGGGAGATGTACCGGCATTACCTGGCCATGATCCTCGCTATTGATGACATGTTGGGCAAGCTGGTGGATTACCTGACGGCCAACGATCTGATCGACAACACCATCTTGTTACTGACGTCTGATCACGGCACCCAAGGCGGGTCACAAGGCGTCAATCCGTGGGCCAAGAAGAACCCGTATGACGCTTCGGTTCACATCCCTGCCATTGTCTCGTTTCCGCAGAGGATTAAGCCAAATTACCGGACTGACACCCTGACCGCCATGGTCGACTTTTTCCCGACCTTGTGTGGCTTGGCCGGGGTGCCGGTGCCAAAGTCGGTGGAGGGTACGGATTTGTCCAAGCTGATCTTGGAGGAGCCGGTCAGCGACGGCGATCCAGCGGCTCCGGACAGTGTCTTCTTGATGAACTTCACCAAGTACTTCGATTGGTTTCAGGATGGCGCCGAATGGCGGGGCGTCAGAACAAAGACCCATATGTACTGCCAACGGCTGAATGGTCTTACCGAATTGTATGACCTGCGCACAGACCCCTTGCAGGTGGACAACATCATCGACAGTTGTACCCCGGCACTGGTCACCGAGCTAGAGAGCTTGCTACAAGCCCATCAAAAGGCGAGATCAGACGAGTTGGTGCCATGTACCCAGTGGAGGAACTGGCTGGATGAACAGCGGCGGGTCGTGAGGAACGCAACGGGAGAACTCAGCCATCCTGAATCGCCTCCCGACTGGTCTCTTTTGGAGTAGGCGGCCTGCAGTCAGAATCAACAACTGGTACTCAGAATGTCCTTCAGCATCTGGACGAACTTTTCGCGATCAGCATCGAGCGCTACGTGAACGTTCGGTTCGATAGGACGGTAGTGACCGTCGTGGGCATCGATCACGGTACGACCGTCATTGAGGCCAGGCATGGTCTCAATAGCCACGTGATAGTGCTCCGTTGAGATCACCGTGCGGTCGATGACAGCACAGGTGACCAGGGCATCATGGATCGGAGCGGCTTCGACCCCGGCCATTTCACCGGCTTGAATTCGCCCGAGGGTGAACTCCCCGGCAGCTCTGGCAGCAGCCGTTCCCATGGCGATTAGCTCGTTGCATTCATCCCTGGTCACATTGGCTTTGTAGGTGGCGTCCAGCCCAACCATCGTGATGTTTTTGATGCCGGACTGCAGCACGATTTTGGCCGCCTCTGGGTCCATCCAAATATTGAACTCGGCGGTAGGTGAGACGTTCCCATAGCTTCCACCGCCCATGAAGATGATCTCCTGGATCTTGTCGTTGATGCGGGGCTCGGTGCGCATGGCCAACGCGATATTGGTCATCGGGCCGATCGGCGCCAGGACAATATCGTTGTCGCTTGCCATCAGTGTCTCGATGAGCCACTGAATTGCGTTCGTGTCCCGTTTCTTGGAGGTCGCTTCCGGGATCTCCAGCAGGCTGCCCTCAATGGGACAGGGGGCGACGCGCGGGATGGCTATTGGCCGCCTTCTATCAAGGTGGGTAAGCAACGGCAAAGCCGCACCTTCGTAGACGGGGATATCGATGCCGATCAGGTCAAAGACCCGCAGGGCATTTTCGGTGCATTCCCAGACCGGGCGGTTGCCATTGACACAGGAGACGCCGAGTAGCTCGATCTCTGGGGAGAGGGCGGCGAGCATGAATGCGACGGCGTCATCACGACCGGGATCGGCATCAAGAATGAGTTTCTGAGCCATGGCGTTTCCTTCCAGCCCTTGGTGGGCTCGGTGTTGGCGGCATAGACAACGATGGGCCTCAATAGGTACCACCGTCGAAAACGTGATTAAGTACTACTATCCGATGACCTGTCTATCCGGTGACCACTATCAGGTGACCGTCGACCGGCAACTATCTCCATGATCCACCATTGAACCGGGGCAACGGTAAACCCATCCAGCCAAGCCCCGTCTCGACTACCTCGACCAGAAAGCAGACCATGTCATCCACAATGAGCCACCACGACGATCATCCTCCAGTAACTGACTGGATCAACGACTGGGACTGGCTTGATGACCAGTGGGGAGAGAACGCCATAAACATATGGAACGATGTTCGAGAACAGTGCCCGGTGGCCACGACCGATCGTTACGGTCGGGCCTACATGCCGGTGACCATGGAAGGCGTCTCGGCCGTCGCCAAGGACACCGAGAACTTCTCCTCCATGTGGATAAGCGTCACCAGGCCGGACGGGCCAAGGTCCCCGGCCCCACCCATCACCTCTGATCCTCCCGAGCATGCTGATCATCGACGGCTTCTGTTGCCAGCGTTCAACCCCCGCAAGATGGCGGCTATGGAAGACGAGATGAGGGAGTTCTGCCGTAGCCTCATTGCCAAGTTAGACGGGGACGATAGTGCTGATGCCGCCGAGCAGTACGCCCAGCACATCCCCGTTCACGGGATCTGCAAGATCACGGGTATGCCCGAAGAAGACGCCGACCGATTCCGTGATTGGATTTACCGCAGCTTGCAGCTTGCTCCCAAGGACAACGAAGTGCGAGCGGCGGTGTCCTCAGAGATGACCGCATACATCGAGGTACTCCTCAACGATCGTATCAAGAACCCCAAGGACGACCTTCTAACCGAGGTAGCAGTAGCCAAGTTCGACGGCGTCGATGTGGACTGGACACTCAAGGTTGGCTACATCCGACTCATGATCGTGGCCGGTATCGACACCACCTGGTCGGCTCTTGGTTCTGGCTTGTGGCACTTCGCCCAGCACAACGACGAGGTGCAGCGTCTGGTGGCTGTCGACAACGATGATCCGCTGTGGGGCACCGCTATTGAAGAGGTGCTTCGCTACTACTCTCCGGTGACTATGGCCCGTAGGGTGCTGAACGATGTTGAGATTTCTGGGTGCCCGGTTAAGGCCGATGACCAGATGCTGCTGACCTTCCCGGCGGCCAACCATGATCCCGCGGCCTTTGAGAATGCTCACGAATTCCAGTTGGACCGGGCCAAGAACCGTCACGTTGCCTTCGGTCTAGGGGTTCACCGCTGCGCCGGTTCCAACCTGGCTCGCATGGAGATGAGTATCGGTACCCAGGAATGGCTGCGGGCCTTCCCGAACTACTCTCTGGACACTACTAAGAAAACCAAATGGGCTAACGGCCAGGTCCGCGGCCCAAGAAACATCCCGGTAAACCTGAATCGCTGACGGCGGTATCGAGGACGATCGCGTGAGGGTGCGCCTAACGTCGTGATCATCCTGCTCGACGACACCGGCATGGGAATGACAATCGGCTCGAACCACACTGGGGTCTCTGACGCCTATGTTGCCCCTTTTGCCTTTGCGGGCACGATCAAGAAACTGGAGATTGAGACGATGCCGACCTTGAGCCCAGACGAAGAGGCAGCCGCCGAGATCCGAGTAGTCCTCGGGACTCAGTAAACCAGAACTCAGTTACCACGATCCGGCAAGGTGAGGCTGCTCTGACGCTTGCGCCATCCGAGCACGAGCATCAGGAGGAGTAGCGCACCGATAGCGAATCCAACAGGCTTCACGAACGATGTGCCGGCTGGAGGGGTCACGACTTTCTGGCGAGCGCCGTTAGCGAAGTCCCGGCTTAGAGCCAGTACCGGATTGTCGCCGTCTGACATGCTGCCGTAGGTCAGCAGCACCGTCGGGTTCGTGGGATCGTCACCGGGGCTGGCCACAGCTAGGTGGGCAAAGAGCGCCGTTTCCACACATCGAGAATCACCACCGGCCTCAGATCCAGCTACCAGAGCAGCTACCAAGCGGTCCGCCAGCGGCAGGTCCGAGGTGGAATTGTAGGCAGCTAAGGCATCTTCGATAACTGCCTCACTGACAAGAATGTTTCCTTGCACCGTGACATTGGCGTCCTGTATGTCACCAGCAAACGCGTCGTTCTCGGTTCCAGTGAATCCGCTGGCGTTGCCGTCTAGGCGGACGACGCCATGCTGGCGAGCTTGGGGTCGGTCATCGAAACTCTTGTCGGATACCCCAGCGATCACTTCATCTGCCGTCTTACCGAGTTCTAGCAAGGTAGCCATCTGAGGCGGTGCCTCGACGTTGACATTGGCTTGGGACACTCCGGCACCAACACCGGGCACGAGAGCGACAAGAAAGAGTGGTTCTGAGAGCTTTCCTTCGTCCACGGCGGATACCGGGACGCAGGAGGCAATGGCGACGCCAACCTCTCCGGTCTCAGGATCAACACCAACGACAGACCAGGTTGCCCCGGCGGGGTTGGCTAACACCAAAAGACAAGTGGTGGCGACTATCAATAGTGTGGTTGCTCTACGCATGAATCTTCTCCCGTTACAGGGGGATCATTACAACAGGTTGGCCCCGGGCTGTCTCTTAGCCAAAAGACTAGACTTGCGAGGGCTCACACTCTTCATCTCCAGGTCTCAATATGGGTACTAAGCAGATCACTTGGTATTCTTCGGTTGGTGCAACTTGTCACTGGAACGTACTGTTTCTCTTGGACTGAACACCCCGCACCCATTGGACAAAGTCTGGGGCGACCAGATCGATTGGTGAGCGAACACTGGGTGATCCAATCGGCACAATGTGTGAGACCATTGCGCTCCCGGTCCAGGCATGAAGACTGAACGTTGGAGGCTCTGCTGATTCGGCGGGAGCATGATCTGGATCGAGATCGACCGCTACTGCGGGTGAAGTTGATGGGCACGCCCACAATGAGCAGGATCCCCAATTGGACTGGATCAGGCGGTGAACATGACCGGACAAGACCTTGATGACCTGAGGGTGATTGCGAACAACGCGTTCCAAACGGTCAGGGTCCTTGAGGCCGACACAGTCCATCCACCAGATCCCGGTCTCGAAAGGTGGTTGATGAATAGCAGTTACTGTTGGAGTTTTTGTGTCGGTGGCTAGCTGGGTGTCAAGCCACCGTTCGTCTTCTTCGGTGAACACATCGTTGCTCGTGTCCAGTAGCACGAGGCGAAGTGGGCCGCTGTCAACAATTCGGTTGCCGGCAATTTCTTGGATACCTCGATCATGGTTTCCGGGAATTGCCTGCCATGGGACGTTCAGCGCCCCTAGTCGATCACAGACTTCTTGCCATTCTGCTGGGGACCCGTTGTGGGTGAGGTCACCGGTGAGTAGCACCAGGTCTGGGGCGCGGGTCATTTCGTTGATGGTGCCGATGGCGGCTGAGAAGCGATCACCGTTGTCATCGTGGGGTCCACCAATGTGGACGTCTGAGAGTTGCGCGATCAGATGAGCCATTCCCCCATCATGACGGATCGTCGATGGTGTGTCCTGAACCGAGCATCTTTGGAAGCTCTGCTAGCGACAAGGTCATGGCGCCGTCTGAATGAGACCCATTGCGACGTTCACGTCGCCGTCGATCCTGAGTTCGGTTTCGGCAATAGCGACTCGACCCCACAAGGCAAGAAGCAGCTGTTCGGGTGATCCAGACAACTTGGCGGCGAACGTTCCGGATTCTCCTCTTGCTACATCAACCCGGCCAGGCTTCGGGGCAGGTGTGAGCGTCCACATCCGAGATGGCTGAGTGGTGGCTAGCAAGAGTGGGCCGGTCAGCGTTTGCTTGCCCCGCATCACGAGTCACAGGCCGCCGTAGATCGCAGTCCTGGTGCCAGTGAGTAGCGCCCAGTAGCGGTCACCATAGGAGTAGTGCCACCACTCATGGCCGTAGTTGACGAATCCGGCTTCGGTCATCGCCTCGATGAGTATCTCCCTGTTCGCTTTCGCTTTGGAATCTGCGACGGGGAAGGCTGTTCGCATCGCGTCACAATGCTCGTTGAGTTCACAACCCATTGTCAACTCCACCTCGCCCCGGCACAAGATCACGTCGACCGCGCCACCAGTTGAGTGGGGCGGAACAATCCAGCCGGGTGCCACATACTTCGCCGTCTCGACAACCGCTTCCTCTTCTGACATTGCTGGGTTGGCATTGTGGACCTTCCGCAGATTGGTCTCCCAGAAGTGGCGTTGAAGCTCAAGTGGTCGATGACCCTCAGCCAAGACAAGATCCACTCCCGACGGAAGAGAATCATTGGCTGTGACCAGGCGCTCCACGACGCTTTCTCGACACCAGAACACCGTCTCGGCATGACTGCTGACCCGCGCATGGCCAGCAGCGACACGAAGCCCTGCAGCCTCGACATCCACCAATGACTCACCGCATTCTCGAATATTCAGAGCAAGTACTTCAGGTGCATCAATCAAGACAAGATCATGGTCCACCGCTGGACCCTAGTTGCTGGGCCAGCATCGTGATGCACTCTCGGGCACTGCCACCCTCGAAAGAAGCCTGATCTGGGTCAGCGACCCTTACGGCCGTCGATGGTCTCGCGGATGATGTCGGCGTGCCCAGCATGGCGGGCGGTTTCTTCGATCATGTGTAGGGCAACGAATCGGAGATTCTGATGAGCCATGTCTGGCCAGGCGCACGGCGCGTCGAGATCGAACGTGGTGAGGACTTCATTCGAGGCCACTATCTGGGCCTGATAGGCGGCGACAACCGTTTCGATGGTGTCCATATCCGTGAGTTGGAAGGTTACGTCCTCGCCGGTCTGGGAACGGGATCCTGGCCACTCCTCTGTGGAAGTGTGGCCAGCCATAATCACCTGAAACCATCGTCGTTCCCAAACGGTCGAGTGCTTGAGAATGCTCAGCAGGGATAGCTGGCTTGAGGTTGGGGTCAGGCGTGCCTCGGCATTGGAGAGGCCCTCGACCTTGCGTACAAGTGCCTCGCGTTGATAATTGAGGAATTCGCGAAGTCCAGCACGTTCGGTTGTCGGACTTGTCTCGGGTGTCGTCATCTCTGGAGCATATTGGGTCAGAAGAAGCCTGCTAGGAGCAGTCGCTAGTGATCGTGCAGTCATGTCAGGTTGCCTCGATCGGAGTTGGCACCAAAGACAGACGTCAGCACCAAAGACAGCAGTGGAGGGAAGTGAGTCGGGTGGCTCTAAGTAGTCAACCCGGCTCAACTGCTGGGCGAGCGTCGGGGCACATGCCCCGGACCAGCTCGTGAGGACGGGGTAAGAACTCTTGGGCGAGGACGTGGGGCGAGCGGATCCGGTCGGCGCGAAAAAGTCGAGCCTCGTCAATAGCAGTGTCCCACCCAATCACGTACCAGATTGGTGCTCGCACCAGCAGCCCATGAGGCTCGACTCGGCGTCGCGTCTCGTTCCCGTCGCGATCGCGATACTCGAATGCCAGTAGGCGTTCTTCGGTGAAGGCGGTTTCAAACAAGCGAGCTAGGAGCGGGCTGACTTGTGCGTCGCGGCGTATCGATGCTGGTGACGGATTGCCAATCATGATGCGCATCATCAGTTCCTGAAGTTGGCGAGCCCGTTCGTAGGGTAGTGATGCCTCGATCTTGGTCAGGGCGGCTTGTGCCCCTGAGGCAAACGGCATCCAGGGCATGGACTGCGCGATTGCGGCCGACAGGATCAGGGCGACCACGTCCTCCCCGGCGAGTTGGGAGGTTACGAGCACCGATGTCGGCTCCAGGTGCACCCCACCTCCCGGACCCGACATAGCCGATATTTCAAAGCCGCGATCGCGGAGCCGGTCCAGGTCTCGCAAGATGGTCCGCACCGACACTCCGAGTTCCTCGGCCAGGTCCGTGGTGCGCCAGTCTGCTCGAAGTCGCAAGAGACGAATCAGATCGTCATGGCGGTCAATCAGTGGCACGTCCCCATCCTAGGAATATTCACTGACAGTTCTTGTCATGAATATCACGTACCTTGAGGTTCTGGGACGGCCAGCCATGGCTATTCGGGCGGAAGCCCTACCCAGTATCGATAGTGATGAGGAGAAATCACCAATGAAGAGAATGCCAGTCAATCCGTGGTCGTGGTCGCTGAACTTTGGCTACAACCAGGCTGAAATACTCGAAGGGTCCAGTCGCCAATTGGTCTGCGCTGGGCAGACCGCCGTTGACGCCGAAGGGAACCCCCAGCACCCCGGGGACATGCGGAGCCAGATGTCGCTCGCGATTGACAACCTCGAAGCCGTCCTGACCGCCGCCGACATGGGCCTTGCCAACATCACGCAGTTAAGGATCTACACCACTGATGTGGATGAAGCCTTGAAGAATTTCGAGGTGTTCGGCGCCCGGTTTGGACCTCTCAATGTCGCTCCGCCCATGACCCTTCTTGGCGTATCCCGGCTCGCCATTGCTCCGCTCATGTTCGAGATTGAGGCAACCGCTGCCGACTGACGCGCTGGTGCAACCCTTGACCTCAAGTGAGGTCGAGGTTGTACGGTTGTTTCATGACCACCCAAAGCGATTCGAATAGGGCAACGGTAAACACCCCGATTGTGTGCACGATGCCAGTAGAGGAGGGACGAGAGCAGCTTCTTCAGTGGGCCGATCTACAAAGTCGAGCGTCCGAGGTGGTAGCGATCAACTCTGGCGCCAGGTTGATCCTGCCAGCTGCGATGTTGGATCAGGTTGAGGACCTCATGAAGCGAGAAGCATCGTGTTGTGCTTTCCTCAACTTTGACATTGCTGTCGAGGACGAGGACATGACCTTCGAGGTGACCGCTCCGAACCCCGATGCTCTGCCTGTGATTAGTGCACTTGTCGGAATATCGATCCAGTGAGTGACCTATTGGCGATCGGGGCAGTGGCCGAGGCAACCGGAGTTTCTGTTTCGACTCTGCGTTACTACGACCAGATCAAGTTGATCGCACCCACAGGTCGGGTCGGGGGCAAACGGCGCTTCGATCCAGCATCGATAGGTCGAATCAACTTTGTGCGTCGGGCCCAGGCCACCGGATTCAGCTTGGAAGAGATTCGCGCCATCCTTGATGATAGTGATGGCAACTGGAACGAAATGGTTGCCGACAAGCTTGCGGCTCTGCGGTCTCAGCGAGGCGAGCTTGACGTAACGATACGCATGCTCGAAGAGGTCAGCCACTGTGGCTGCCAGGTTGTGGCCGAGTGTCCCCGGCTACCAGGTCCATGCTGACAGTTTTTGGGGCTGTTGCCGCCCTCAGCATGGTTGTGTCCTACGCGCTCGAAAATCGCCACCGTCGTTGGATCGTCATCTTCGCTGTCGGGTGTGCGGCCACTTCGCTGTATGGCTTTCTAACCCAAGCATGGATCTTCGCTGCTCTTGAGGCGGTGTGGGCGTTCATCGCTGTCCACCGATATCGACAGTCGCGACAAGCAGGGCGGCAAACACTGGACGGAATCGACTCGTGAAGGGACCACTCGTGAACGGACCATGGCTAATAGTGGTAACTGGTTGGACCGGCGCCGGGAAATCGACGATTGCCGATGGGCTGGCGACAGAATTCGGCGCGACGGTGGCGAGCTTTGACTGGCTGATGTCGGGTCTGCGTGCGTCCGACGAGGTCTGGGATGCCGTCGAGTTGCCGGTTGAGAGACAGCGGCGTGTCGGCTGGAATCTCCTGTCGCGTGTCGCTGAGCAGCAATTGCGACGAGGCTCATCCTGTGTTCTCGATCTCGTTGCCTGGGAGGAAGCGCGCATCGAATGGGAGGCGTTGGCGAAGCGCTATCAGGCACGGTTCGGCGTGATTGAGTGTGTTTGCTCCGATGAGGTCATTCATCAAGGCCGCATTGCCGGACGTGACCGGAAGATCCCTGGCTGGTACGAGCTCGATTGGGACCGGGTGTCGGCAGGTCGCAAGCTCTATGAGCCTCTCGCTGAACCGAAGCTGGTGGTTGATGCGGTAGAGCCGGCGGCCGCCAATTTGTCGATCGTGATCAAGTGGCTGGATGGGGTAGCGGGAGAGCCTGACCACTGAGATAGGTATCGGGTTGGACGAGCATGATTGGCGACGGTTGAGGTCTGGTTTGTGAATCATGCGTAGTGTCTGTCAATGAACTCCTTAGGGCATGACCACAAACCCGGCCATGGGACACCCAGCGACGCTGACGCCATACTCGATGCTGAGATCACGCTATTGCCCATGCTGGATCACCTCGAGTCAATGGTGTCCGGTGATGGAGCTACGCGGCTGCTTGATCTCGGCTGCGGCCCAGGGATCGGTACGGTCGAGCTGGCCAAGCGTTTTCCCTCAGCCAGCATCATTGCCATTGATGCTTCTTCGGAGATGTTGGAAGTGGCGTCCAGGCGAGTCGAACAACAAGGAGTCGGTGACCGGGTCGAACTGGTGTTGGGCGATTTCGACCGGGATCTCCGCCAACTTCTGGAACCGGTTGATCTGGTATGGGCATCGCTGTCTCTCCACCACACCACTGACTCCGCTGCGGCGCTGGCCCACGCGGTGCAACTCGTTAATCCGGGTGGGCGAATTGTTGTCAACGAGTTCGGCACCCATCTCGGTGCCTGGCCTGACTCGGCTGCCGTCGTTACCAAGGGGATCTGGGCCCGCTTCAGCCAGGCGTCCGCCACTAGTCGAATTGAGCACCTCGGGCACGACCCCGCCTCGACCGACTGGGAGCAGCTCTTGAAGTCCCTGCTACTTGATGAGGTTCGAGCGATCGAGCACCAGATTCACTATCCGCCCACGTTGGACAGTTCGCAACGGCGTTGGTTGACCCGATATCTGAGTCGGGCCCTCAACCGTTGTGCTTCAGCCATGGATGCTTCCGATGTCGCTGCGATGGAGGAGTTGTTGGACCCATCGCACCCCGACGGAGTCGAACTGTCCAGCGACGTCCGGATCGAGATCAGTCGAGTGATCTATACCGGTGTGCGGGCAAGTGACGAAGGCTCTCACTGAGTGACTGGACGAGTTAGGGATTGAGTGGCCCCAAGTACCTGCGGACTGGCAGAACGAACTCCGTCCTTAGCTAGCGGTCGAATGGATCTCAGTCGCTGGGTTGCCTTGCCATCTTGTTGACCGCCGGGCGACGGTCCCCTTCATGAAGAACGTGTCTGCTTCAAGAGACGAACCCGCACCCATGACCGTTCCGTAGTGGACGAAGGCTCCAACGCCAATGGTGCAGTCATAGCCAACCTTGACCCGGTCAGACTTGAAGGTTCCATCCTCGAGTGAGTGACACATGATCCAGGAGCGGTTGTTGAGTGTGCAGTCATCGCCGATCTGGATCAATGTTGGCTCCGAAGTCGAAGCCCCATCATCAAACAACATTGAGCCAATTCGCATGCCTTGGGCTCGCAGGATGAGAGGCTTAAATGGTGTCCCATTGAGGAGCCGAACAAACCCGTTGTAGTTCGACTTCCAGAACCGTTCGTGAGCCCAGAACCGCTCGTCATACAGGGAGCAGTACAAGGGCTCGAGCCGGCGAAACCGAAGGGTCAAGCGTTCGGTAAAGACGAAGAATGCGGCAGCTCCCGGCACCAATACAGCGACGGAGAGTAGGAGCGGGAGTGCGTTGTCCAAGGAAGTGAAACCAGTCTGAAACGTCACGGTGTCAAGGACGAAAAGGGTCAGAAGAAGCGAGCCGAAGCCAACCAGCCACGACCGGCCAAGATACAGAGCCAGTGAGGTCAGGTTGGAACGAAGCTTGCGCCGCAAACGGTCGGCCCGAACGCTCGGATCATCAAACCGATCAAGAGTGTGGTCGCGACTAACTGAGCGGGGAATCTCAAACGCCGGTGAACCCAGAAGCCCGACCCCAGAACGGAGTGGTCCATCGGTGGGAACAGCGGCCTTGGTCCCGATGAGGCAATCTGGACCAATGGCGGCTCCGGACGGAACCTGGACGAAGTTGCCAAGATAGGTGTCAGGAGGAAGAGCAATTGGGCGGCTAATGAACGAGGTTGACGAATACTCGTTGTTGAGGAATACCAGGCCATCGGAGGCAATGGTCTCTCCCCGAACTTCACATAAGAACGGGGAATGATGTCGTTGGTCGGATCCGAAGTTGGATCCAGTCTGGACGGCCTCAGAGGTCCCAAACCCTAAGAACCGGAGGTAGTGAAGGATTAGAGAGCTGTCTCCAAACAAGATTTGATGGGCGCTGGAGTTCGAGAATCGAGAGATCGACCGAGCCAGCATGTACTGCAGGCCGAACAGCCGATGGGCCTGCTGAGGCCTCACGAACAGATTCAGAATCCTCGGGATGAGCCCGACTGTGACCAGGCCGAGGACAAGGGCGGCCACGAAAAAGACGGTGGTCAGTGCGGCGGTTTGGGCCACCAGGCGCAGAAAATCGTGATCAGACAATGCTGACGGAACAAACGAGAAGGTGTCCGCGTTGGCGATCAGTTTGAGGGCGGCTCCTACCAGCAGTAGAGCGATTGGTGTCCCAACCAGGCTGACGCTCAAGAACCGCAGAACGACTGATGTGGCGCGAAGCCACGTGGGCAGGTCTCGCGGCGCTACCCGATTGTAGGTTTGGCTGGCCGGCTCTGCCGGAGAGCCATGGAACGTCTGGTGGTCGGGGACCTCTTGGCCTTCCAGCAGGGCAGAAGATGTACCCAGCTCGGAATTGTTGCCAACCATGGTGTTGATATCGAGCACGGTTGCGTCACAAATCAAGGCGTCAGAACCAATACGAACTGGTCCCGGACGCAGATATCCCCGCTCGGCCTTGTAGCCCTGGAATGCGCAGTTTTGACGGATGATGGTATTGGCCCCGATCTCTACCAGATCGGCACAAACCGGCGGACGAGCCAGGATCACGGTGCCCGGTCCGACCTTGGTCCCCAGGGCACGAAGGTAGAAGTTGTAGGCCGGTGTTCCGACGAAAAGGTTCAGAGGGTTGAGGGATATGGCCTGTTTCGCCACCCAGAATCTGAAGTATCTCATGCTCCAAACCGGGATCGGTTCGGTAGTGAACCTTCCGACGGCCAGCCACTTGATGGCGATGAGACTGACCGAGAGGGTGCTCAGGCCGGCCACGCCGGCAAGCACAGAGTAGAGATAGACCTCGATCGGCCCTTCAGCCTGATCAATGAATGACAGAATCTGGATGATTCCCATGAGCAGAACCAGGGTGATCGCAAGGAAGAGCAACAGCTGACCCGCACCAGTCAGGAGATGGTTTCGCCGTTTGGCCCGGTGTACCGGCATGGCAGTTCTTGCCGGAGTTGGGTCAAGAGTGACAGGGTCCGGACTGTATGAATCAGCCGTCGTCGGAACGCCCCTTGTCTCTTCGGCCTGTTCCATCGCCGCCGCCAGCGTGGCGATAGTGGGGTTCTGGTAGAGAAGCTTCATTGAGACCGCACGCGCGGTGAGATCCTGGCGAATGGCGTTGGCGAAGCCAGCAAGAGTGAGGGAGTCCGCTCCGAGGTCCTCAAAGAAGTTGGCGGCGATTGATACCCGCTCGAGATGTAATACCTCAGCGAGCGCGCGCTCCAACTGGAACTCAATCTCATTGCTTGGACCAACGATTGGATGGTCGTCGTTGACGAACCGAACACTAGAAGGGGTAGGCAGTGCTTTGCGATCAACCTTGCTGCTAGGCAGCAGCGGCAGATGGTCAATGCGCTCATAGAAGGTTGGGACCATGTAGCTGGGGAGCAGGTCTCGAAGTTGGCGGTCAAGATCACCCAGATCAACCAAAGCTCCGTCAGTTCCAGGAGTGAGATAGGCAACGAGCGCCGTTCCCGAGCCGCCAGGCGAAAATGACTGAACCACACACGAGCCGATGCCCGGTAGCGAGCCAGCAACAGATTCGATTTCTTCAAGTTCGATTCGATACCCCCGAATCTTGACCTGGGTATCGATCCGCCCGAGGTACTCGATCTCGTTCTTCGGGTTGATCCGACCCAGATCACCAGTGCGGTAGATCAATCCTGATGGGTTGTCGGCAATTCCGATGAAGTCTTCGATAAAGGCCTCTTCAGTCTTGGAAGGCCGGTTGAGGTAGCCGTCGCTGAGGGCGATTCCGGCTAGGCAGATCTCACCTTCTTGTCCCGGGTCGACAACGAGTTGTT
>JAJRQY010000092.1 GCA_024280015.1 Actinomycetes bacterium | reverse complement strand
GGCGGTCAGGAATTTTATTGAGGTTTGGTATAATCGGCGGAGGTTGCATTCGGTGGTTGGGTATCGTTCACCGGCAGCGGTTCGTGAAGAGTTCGAGTTATTAGCAGTGGCTTGATGCCGCGAAATCAGTTACTCACTCCATTCCGCCCTCGCCGGATTCTCCGCCGCGTGGCCGACCATCACCGACCTAACCAACCCCTCCGCCATGGTGACCGCTTCTGGCTGGGAGGCGGTGAGTTGTTCGGCTTGGGTTAGGTTTCCGTCGACACTCAACCAGACACCCCAACGGCCACCCGGTCCCGGAGCCACCACCGCCCCGACTCGGTCATCAAAGGTCCGGTTCAGGGTGCGTTCATCACGAGCGTTCTCTAATGCCACCCACCCCGATGCCGGTGACAACACCGGTGCCGCCACGGTTGCGTCAACAGCACGGGCGGCATCGGGGAAACGTTCCCGCAACCCAGTGCGTGCGTCGGCTTTGGCTTCAACCATCGAATCCGCGGTCCCCTCCCCAACGAGTCCGAGGTGCCGGCCCCGGCCTGCGGTCTCCAGCTTCCAGAGCGCGCCATGGCTGGTTTCATACACCGCCAAGTAGGACCGTGCGGTTGCTTTCAGGAACGCTGCACGACCGGTTGCTTCTGGACGGCCACGCGATTCCCATTCCGGTTGTGAATAGGGTCCGACCTCAGACCACAACCCGTCCGGCAAACCAGCGACATCTGAGCGAGACAAATAGTTCCGTCGGCCGGGCTCCACATCACGGTCATCGCTCACCGCCCACCGAGGCAGAGGTGAAGCAGCCAGATCGATATCCAACACGTTGGAGACCGCCCTGGTCACCCGGCCGGTTGCTTTGCGTACATCTTCAAGCCGTTGCCACCGCTCCCTCGGTTTCAACCCAGAAGAATCGAAGCTAGGCATCGGACCCACTGCCCTACCAACCCGGTCAGCAACCAACCATGCGGCTTGCTCAGCCAACACTGGTGGTAGCGGGTGACGGTTAGCTGACAACGGTGCCCTCGCTGCGAGCACCCCCAACTGGTCCTGCGCCGACACGATCCGTCTTGGTCTTCGACCAACGATTTCGGTTGACGCTTTACGAACAGTTTCGTCCCATTCACGATCCGACATCGCTGGCACGACCGTGGTGGCGAGCGCGTCAGGGAGCGGTCGGCGGGCAAGCTGCTCAACAGCGAAAACCGGTTCCCAA
This sequence comes from Actinomycetes bacterium, assembly GCA_024280015.1. Taxonomy (GTDB): domain Bacteria; phylum Actinomycetota; class Acidimicrobiia; order Acidimicrobiales; family SZUA-35; genus JAJRQY01. The sequence continues at coordinate 40,274 of JAJRQY010000092.1, read as the reverse complement.
CTAAACCCACCAGCCACACTAGAAGAGAACCCATCCCCCGCTGTCCGGGCAGACCCGACCCCGGTTTCGGTCGTGACTGGGACACGAACCTGCAAAGCATGCTCACCACTACGGACCGCACACTCACGGTTGTTGTCCAAAGACGGGACTTGTGTCCACGTTGATGCACCGGCCACTGGGCCCACTATCCCGTAGGACGCGAGGAGTACCTGGTTGCGAGGCGAGTAGTCCGCCCATTGCCCCGCCCGTTGTGCCATGTCAGCGAACTGCTCCGGTGTCGCTAACGCGAGTGCGGCCCATTGGTCAAGATGTTTCAGCAACGGCCGGGGGTCGTCTTCTTCAAACTCGATCGGTTCTGCCTGGATCACCATGCAACCAATTATGAAGATGCTGACTCCCGGCATAGCTCCCGGGATCACTCCCGGAAAAGAATATCTTCAACACCCGCAACCAGAACCGTGCCAACGACATACAGGCCAGTGCTATTTCCTGGGGTTGTGACCAGGGGAAACACGAATTGTTTCGGGTCGGGAGTGATATCGGGTGTGGTCCCAGGAGTCACGTTTCCTCTCATGTCAGCCATGAACAACCAGACACGTACCGAATCCATCAACCAAGGATTCGACCTCGGCCATCAACTCTCTAAGACAACAGATCGCGTTGCACACAAACCAATCCCTACCCCCTGGGTCACCGAGCTCGACAACTATCCGACTATTGCTGGCGTCGTCAACGCGGTACCTGGTTTCGGTCCGGAATCTGATCGGGTTATCCGTTTCCTCATGGCAACGCCTACTGGGGATGAGACTGCGACCCTGGTGATTGTTCGTGGCCTCCTCCCGACACTTATCCACAAGCATCGGGGGCAGCCTCATCGGATTGCCGATGTGATCATAGAATTGTCGTTGCTGGTTTCGCAGCGCCCTCGGATGGGTGGGCGACGCCATGCCATTCACATTCTTTTAGATGAGGCAACCAACCGCGAGCAACGCAACACCCACCGGCACCTGGACTACTACGAGAACCACGAGCCGATGCCAGAGGATGCCGTCTTTGTTGATGGCCAGGATTGTGAAGCGACCGCTATCGCCAGCATCCAGTTTGACCAGTTCCGGATCCGGCTAGCGGCGGCGAATCATCGGGTCAATTTCGACACCCTGATCTATGACGGCACCCGCTCAGGGCTGAATCAAATGGACCGCCAACGACTGTCACGCGACCGCAAGCGGGTCCGGGCGATGGTCGCCCATGAGCTTGCGGAGGTGGCGTGACAATGGCGAATCAGCCGACTCCGAATGTCACTGAGGTTGTTGTGTCCGAATCGGTTCGTGTTGGTCTGATATTGGCGATCGACGCGTTGATTACTTGGTATGACGACCACACCGCCGGGCATGACCCTAGCCACCCGAGACTTCGCCGGATCATTGGCTTGTTGTATCAGGCCGGACCGCACCCTGACCCTGGTGCGGCGGCTGATATCAATCTTCTTGTCAGCTACGGGCCGCGTCTTCTGAACACCCAGGCTTTGCTCGCTATGGAACGTCTCCGGTTACTTAACCAATCAGACGTCCGCGTCAATGATCGCTACGAGAACAAGACCAGCAGGCAGCCACCTGCTGGCTCAGGAGGTGCCAATGCTCAAAAGCGTTTCTGAGGTTTGCGAATGGACAGGGCTTGGCCGAACTCGCCTATACGAAGAAATGAACAGCGGCCGCTTGCGATCGGTCAAGATCGGTAGGCGCCGTCTGATACCTGAACAGGCACTGGCCGACTGGCTCGACACTCTCTCCGCCAGGTCAACCTTCTGAAACCAGCAAGTTGCCTTGTTTTGACCACACCAAAGCGCCGTACACAGCCTCAACCAAGTCACGGCGCAAGCCGGCTGACAAGGTTCCCATCTGTATCGGTCCCCCACCCACAAAACTCCTCGTTCTAGTTAACCCGACGCCACCCACCTAACCACCAAGAACTGCGACACGACGGTACAGTTACCGGCTCGCTCACCAACACAGACTCGCTCGCCTAAAGCCAGTCGCCTCACCAGTGGTCGTGTTGACGGGAGCCATGATTCTCCAGCGTGCTGGAGCCAAGCGTTCAGACAACGAGATGACGCGCTGTGAGCAAGCCACGAGCTTGCTGACGAGGAATTCCATCTCAACAACGACCTGAACTCCCCTTGGCATCTGTGTTCCCCCGGGGACGCCTCCATGCACGACTCTCAACCGTTCAAGAGAGACGACATGACTCCCACCCCAACAAGAGCATCCACAGAAACGTCGGGCCTGTGAACCGGCGATCGCCAGGAGAGGGCTCCATCCAACGCGACGGCGACCGCTGGAAAGCCATCCTGACACGCCAGGACCCGCTAACAGGCCAGGTAACCCGACGTATCCGACGCACCAAATCTAAATCTGAAGCAATCCGAGCCCTACGCGCATTCAAATCAGAATTGGAATCCACTGGCATCCTGTCCAATGGCAGAATAACTGTCGCCGAAGCATGCGATCGTTTCCTAGAAGTCAAGGAAGGTGAAGACCTCACCAAGGGAACGCTCCGGTCCCACATCTGGATGATCTGCATCATCAGAGACGTTCTCGGAACCCGAAAACTCAGCGATCTGACCGTGCCCGAATGTGACCAGTTCCTCCGCATTGCCGCCAAAGGAGTCGGCAACCGAAAGCCAATCGGCCCAGACCACCTCAACCGTCTGCGATCCGAACTCAGGGCGGTCATTACTAACGCAGAACGCGAGGGGCTCGTGGCCCGAAACGTCGCACAACTCAGCGTCCTGCCCAAATCCGATTCTTCCGAACCCCGCAGACGCTACGTGCTGACTCCTGCACAACTCACCCAACTATTGGCTGGGTCCACGGGCACGTCCGTTGGGTGCCTTGTTGTGCTCAGCGGGATCGCCGCACTCCGCCCAGCGGAATCACGGGCACTGACCTGGAAAGACATCGATCTAAACGACGCTGTCCTCACCGTCATCAAACAACTCGACGAAGCCTCAAACACCACCGACCCTAAGTCGAAGAACGCCAGTCGAAGAATCGCCGTCCCAAACGAAGTCGTCACAGAACTTCGCAAATGGCGGAAGGTTCAGACCGAGCAGCGTCTTCGGGCTGGTGCGGCATGGCATCACGACGACCGGATCATTACGACCCGGTTCGGTACCGCGATCAACAAGGACAACATGAAGCGGGCATTGAAGAGCCGGGCGTTCAAGGCTGCGGTTCCTCCGCTGCGACCCTATGACCTGAGACACACGGCGATCACGAACTTGGCCAACGACGGGTACACGAACTGGCAGTTGGCTGATTATGCAGGAACCTCAGTACGGATGATCGAGGAAACCTATCGGCATCGCACCGAAGGCATTGTTCGGCTGACTTTGAACCAGGTTTCTGATTCGGGAGAGCACCACTTAGGGCACCAGTAGCCCTTTTTGGGGCGCCTTTGGGGTTCTGAGTCCGAGCGACTTTCGCGTAACCCCTGGTGAGAGACTTGGGCCGTTCGGGGTTTGGGCTTGTGACCGCTCGCGTGCAACGCACCAGATGGTGTTCGTGGTCATTCGCCAATGCTCGCTGACGTCTCGCCCCACGCCCTGCACACATACCTAGGTCACGCCTTCGGCCACCAGATTTGGTCGAACTTCGCATCCTCTCGCTTTACCGGACCGGCGCTGGGAGCAAGTTCACTCAGATACGCCGTCAACTTCTCGGGATCGTCCCCACTGACTGCGACGCTCTCAACTGTGCCGCCAAGCGCCATGCGGTCCTTGAGTGTTTTCGAACCGCTACGCGACGATTCGGTATCCGAGAACTGGCGGCTGATTGATCATGTTGGTGTCTCTGTGAGGATGACTGAGGAGACTCATCAGCGGCCGTCCGAGGAAACTATTTTGCTCGTTCCGAAACAAGTTTTTGATTCGGGAAGGCACCACTTAGGGCACCAGTAGCCACTTTTGGGGCCTTTTTGAGGGTTTTCCGGGCGGCCGGATTTACATAATCCCTGGTGAGAGACGTGGACCATACAAGACTTGAACTTGTGACCTCTCGCGTGTGAAGCGAGCGCTCTAGCCAGCTGAGCTAATGGTCCGAGAGAGGGTGACGATAGCGGCGATGCCACCGGCAAGCACCTCAGATCTGGCAGTGTGGTGCAAATGTACTGGCCGCTACCTAACCCTTTCTCAAGCAGATCAATTCGCCTTCGAGTGACCATATTGCTTTGCGTTGTTTTGGCAACACTCGCGACTGGGGCCTGCAGCAACGATGGGCAAGACACCGCCCCGTCCTCTGGCCAGACCACAACCGCAAACCCCAACCAGGCTGACGCCGAAAGCGAGGGGTCCGGTGCGACCGGCAGTGGCTCGAGCATTGAAGAGGTCCCGACTCCTTCAGACTCTCCGACACCCAGTTCTTCTCCCAGTATCGTTGCCACCCGCTTCGCCACGCTCGGGGGATGGGATGGAACGGACTGGACGACCTTTGGTCAGCCAGACGACTTCACCGGTCCAGCCAGCGTCGGTGACACCTTCTCCATCATTCAACTGGACGGCGGCCAGGTGAACACAACGATGGAATCGGTTGGTCTCGTCTGCGATTCTGGAGCAATTGGCATCCTCACCAGTCCAGAAATCCCATCGGAGTGGGGTGGCGCCAATCCAATCGCGGTGCAAGCCGCTTGGGATGTGCAGCCTTACAGCCCTGCAATTGCTGGAAGCCCTACCCCCTTCTACTTTGATGCGGTACGAGAGTTCTTTGCCGAACGCCTCGTCGATGTTGGTCCGCTGGAAATCACCCAGTGGTTCAAGCTCGACCTAGAAGGTGACGGTGTCGTCGAGGTGGTTCTGAGTGCAAAGAGCCAGGGTCTTCAGCCGGGGCAAGAGTCGATTACCTACCCGGCGGTCTCAGTTGTTTTACTGCGTCGAGTCGTCGATGAAGTAGCGAAGACGTACTTCTTGTCGCACAGTATTTTCACCAAGGCCGATGGTGCCAGCCTGAAGGATGGTGAGAGCCCCGATGTCCGCACATTCGATGTCTCGGCCTTTGCTGACCTGAACGGTGATGGTCAACTAGAAATCATCATCAACGACCAGAGCTTCGAGGGTGCAGGCACCACGGTTTGGGAATTCATCAACAACCAGGTTGGTGCCAGAAGAGTGCTGAGCGGCGGTTGCGGCTCGTAGTGCTCAGGCATTACCGAGGCAAACAATTACCCCGTTTGGAAGGGGCACTTCACGTACGGTAAAGATGCCACCTTCAAGAGCCTCACAGCTTCCGTCTCCAACAATTTGCCCAATCAAGCGACCATCATTGAGTCCGGTGCAAGGGACACTGATCAATTCGGGTCCCTCAATGATGCGCACGCACGCATTGGCCGGAATGGAGATGGGCGGGTTCGGTGCCGTGTCCCTGGTCGGAAGCTGTTCGGAGTCTCCGCGGGCATAGGCGGAGAAAACGAAAATCCCGATGAGCAAGCCAACAAAGCCAACGAGCGGCACTAAGCGAAGGATACGAGAATGTACCGAAGCCGTCTCGTCCAACTGTCGTTGACGACGATTGTCGAGAAACTCAGGATTAAGAAGCCGGGGATCGATACGAGTTACGCCATCATCGACCCGGACTCCCGACGTCTGTTGTTGATGATGCCCAACACCTGACCCTCCGCCGCGCAAACCCCGATCATAGTCCCGACGCCTTACCTCATCGCCTAGAACCCGCCACGCTTCATTGGCTTGACGCATGGCCAGCTCGGCGGCCTCAGCTTCCTGTGGCTCAGCCTCGACGAATCGGTCGGGGTGCCAACGTCGGGCACAATCGTGATAGGCCGACCGAATCTTGTCGTAGGAGGCCGTTGGCGCAATATCCAGGGTTTCGTAGTGGGAGGCCAAATCCAGAACCCTTCGCGATAATGGTGCCCCAGCTCGGGCACGACGTAGCTACGCATCGTACTGGACCAAGATGAAGGCGACGATTCAGGTCTACGTCGTCCCAAGGTCTTACTACCGGTCAAACTCGATCATGCCCTCAGACTCTGCCCACTCCGAATCGATTTGTGCATCAGTCACAATTCCAGACTGGGCGGCCTCTTGGGCTGAAGATTCCACGATGTACACCAGGCGAAGATCTTGTCGGCGGCCAATCTCGGTAACCAATGATGCCGCGGTCCAGCTAGCAGAGATGATACCTAGGCCTTGAAGGGTGGTTAAGAACCAGGCCCCATCGTGGGACATGCTGATGACCCCGCCACCAACAATCTTCTTGAGAACAACGATGGCGGCAACCACAGCCAGCGAAAATATGAGGATCACCGTGCTTGCTGGCAGCTCTTCTGACCCGGACTTGGGGCTTGTTGATCGCTGCCAGATTGCCCGATAGGTATCGATCAAAAGGATGGGGGCAATTGCCAACCCTCCAACGAGGCCAATCACGAGCAATGCTCCAGAGATTCGCGAATCGGGTCCCAATACCGGCCGAGACAACAAACCAACCATTCCAAAGGCAAATCCTGGCAGGTGCAGGCGAAGCTTTGGCCAGATCGAGATCGCTGGTTTCGGGCCGATCCTGGCCAAGTTCAGCCAAGAACGCATGGTCCACATCAGCAGAACAGCCGCCGTTACCACCAGCAGTAGGGCACTGGAGACGTGGATAGCTGACAAGAGCCTCAAACTGAATTCATTGCTTAGCGCAAAACCTTGCGCCGTTGGGTCTGACCGGACTCCGTAGGCTCGGACTCCAAGAAACATCATCCCGCTGGCTGGGATCAACCACATCAGCAGGACACTACGAGTAACCGCTGACAAGGTGATCGTCGATTCGTAACCATCAATCAGGCGAGCAATTCGCTGCTGACGGGCATTGTCAACGCGCGAAGGCCCAAGATGGGCTTTACGAACCGAAGACGGCGCGGCGACCGTCCTTGTGGCGCGAGTGTTCACCCTGGGAATATCGGCCGCGACCCCAAGAACCTGAGCGGGGAAACACCTTCGCAAACTCCTTGACTTCCCAAACCGAACGTCTAGCCACCTAAGGCAAGCCCGAAAGCGAGCAAGATCCCTGTAAACAGTTGGGTTTTGCCCGTCGCTCCAAGGACTGGTATCAGGTCTCGGTCTGTTGACCCAGAAAGGACAGCTCGCACGGGAGAAATGGCGAGTCCCAAGCCCAGAATCGCCACCATTGCCGGGGGCCGGACAAGGCTACATCCGATGATTGTTACCCCAACTAGGCCAAACAATCCGAGGTACAGCCAACGAGTTTTGCCATCACCCAAGGTCACCGCCAAGGTCCGCTTGCCAGATTGGGTATCACCGGGGATGTCCCGCAGGTTGTTGATCACCAACAAAGCAACCGACAAGAGTCCAACGGGAACTGAAGCAATGACCATCAGTGAGGTGACTGATCCCGTCTGCACATACCCAGACCCGACCGTGGCAACCACTCCGAAGAAGACAAAAACAAAGAGTTCACCAAGGCCAAGGTAGCCATAGGGTTTTGGACCACCGGTATAGGCCCACCCCGCCAGCATCGAGGCTGCACCAACGATGAACAGTTCGGGCCCGACAGCGAAGGCCAGCGTTGCCCCCGCAACTCCCGCGACACCAAAGGCAACCAAAGCCGCGACCTTGACCTGCTTGGCTGAAGCCAAGCCGGATCCAACCAGCCGAATGGGCCCAATCCGATCGTCATCAGTTCCGCGCTCGCCATCGGCATAGTCATTCACATAGTTCGTCGCCACCTGAAGGGCGACAGCAACCACGAGGGCCGCAATAGCACGCCACCAATGGAAGGATTCCGCTACGCCAACCGCGCAAGCCGATCCGACGGCGACGGGCACGACCGCAGCGGGAAGGGTACGAGGCCGGGCGCCAAGCACCCAGCGATTCGTTCCCGTTTCTTTCATCACGACAGCTCCGCAAAGAACTGGCTCTGCTGGAGCCAGCGAGCAACTCGTTCAAGCTCAGCTACGCGACTGCCCTTCACCAGAATCCCGGTCTCCGAAGGACCTGATCCAAGCAAGTCTTCAAGAACAGCTTCGACACCAGCAACATCGCTGACATGCTCGGCATTGTCGCCATAGGCCGCTGCGTCAACGGCAATGACTCGGACACCGGACTCCGCGCATTCTTGTGCGATTCGGTTGTGTTCGTCGTCGCCCCCTTCTCCTAGCTCAGCCATGACTCCCAAGACCGCGATTCGACGCTCGACTGGTAAAGCTTGAAGGCCTTTCAGCGCCGCCCGCATGGAGGTTGGGTTGGCGTTGTAGGCATCATTGATCAGAACAAGACCGGTTGCAGACCTCAAGACTTCCATTCGTAGGCCAGAGATGGTTGCTCCTTCGATGCCAGCGATTGCAGCCTCGAGATCGATTCCCGCAGACACAGCGGCGGCAATGGCGGCGGTCGCGTTGGCCACCATGTGCTCGCCAGCAACTTGCAATTGGACCGAGTGCGTCCCGAATGGTGATTGCAAGACAAAGCTGGCTCGAATCTGTTCATCCAACTTGCTATCGGTTGCCAGAAAATCAGCGACTGTTCCTGATGCCAGTTGCTCTGCCGTCGACTCGACTCCATAGGTCACAACCCGGCAAGACGAACGCTTGGCCATGGCCAAGACCAGTGGGTCGTTGGCATTCAAGATTGCCGTCCCGTCCGAAGGCAAAGCTTCAATGAGCTCGCCCTTGGCTGCGGCGACACCGTCCAACGTTCCAAAGAGTTCGGTGTGGGCGGCAACGACACGGGTCACCACGCCGATGGTTGGGCGGCCAATGGCACAAAGCTCAGCAATATGGCCGCTGCCCCGCGCCCCCATTTCCAGAACCGTTACCTGGGTTTGCTCGGGAGCGTTGACCAGGGTGAGAGGAAGACCAAGCTCGTTGTTGAACGAAGCCTTGTTGGCATGGGTCGGAACCGCAACCGAGCAAGCCGCGGCAATGAGATCTTTCACCGACGTCTTACCGACGCTTCCAGTTACACCAATCACCGGATCCGGCAACCGATTCCGGGCTTCGGCTCCAAGTGCCCCAAGAGCAGCCATCGTGTCAGCCACCCGGATCGTGGCCACATCGTCTGGGCGTCGCAAGCCTGATGACTGTGACTCTGGCGACGGTGATTCTTGTGAACTGAGGTAGGCGACGGCTCCATTGTCCAAGGCAGAGCGAATGAAGTCATGGCCATCACGTTCGGCGACAACGGGGACAAATAGTGTCCCGGCCTGGCCTGTGGAACCCTTGACCTTCTCCTCGGCACCAGCTTTCCTCGGTCGGTCAAAAGGCACAACAGCATCGATGGACCGACTATCAATAGAGACCGAAGCAATCACCTGGTCAGGACCAATCAGCTCCCCTTCGACAATGTCCGCGATATCGCTTGTGGTGAAATGCACGACACAGGTGTAGCCGACTTGGCGACGCTTGGGGTCTACTGTGTCGCCGTGACTTCGAATCAACGCATACGCCTCATCGTGATCTTTGGTGGTCAGTCTGCCGAACACGACGTTTCCTGCACCACGGCCACCCATGTTCTGGCCGCCGCTGACCGGTCCAGGTATGACCTCATCCCCATCGGCATTACTCGCGACGGAGATTGGGTTCAGGCCAATGAAGCTGCAGCAATTCTGGCTGACTCAACCCGGTCACTTCCTCCACAGCTGGATCCATCAGGCCCTCACACCGACTTATTGCCGGCGGTGACTTCACCTGAGCCTGGACAGCAGGTCGTGGTTCTCCCGCTCCTGCACGGCCCAATGGGTGAGGATGGCACCGTGCAGGGAATGCTGGAGCTGGCCGGTGTTCCCTATGTCGGGGCTGGCGTTCTTGGTTCGGCTCTCACCATGGAGAAGGCAAAGGCAAAGGAGGTTTTGGCCAGTGCTGGCATTCCTCAGGCTCGGTGGTTAACCATCCACGAACCGGATTGGTCAGGGGACCTCCAGGCGATAGCCGATGAGCTTGGTTTCCCGTGCTTCGTGAAGCCAGCCAATATGGGTTCCTCAATCGGGGTTAGCAAAGCCAACAACCTCGCTGAGCTCGAAACAGCGATCGAACTTGCCTTGCGCTATGACGAGTGGCTGGTCGTTGAAGAGGGAATTGCCGGACGCGAGATTGAGCTGGCGGTGCTTGGCAACCATGATCTGGAGGTCTCCCTGCCGGGTGAGATCATGCCAGCTGCCGATTTCTATGACTATGAGGACAAGTACGACGATGGTGCCGGGCAGCAGATTCCCGCGGATCTGTCTGACCTACCAGAGGGAACGGTGCATGAGCTTCAAGATCTAGCGAAACTGGCCTACCGGGCACTACGAGTTGAAGGAATGGCTCGGGCCGACTTCCTTTATGAGGTCGATAGCGACGGCAAGCCAGGTCGAGGAGCATTGCTCAACGAACTCAACACGATTCCGGGCTTCACGCCAATCTCGATGTACCCAAAACTCTGGGAGGCTTCGGGCCTGGCCTATCCAGATCTCATCGACAAGCTGGTGCAACTGGCCCTCGAACGACATGCCCGACGCGTCAAGAAACGTCTCACCACCCACTAACTACGACTTGGCACCGGCCAGATGTCGTATATGGATCGCTAGCGGTGCCAAGTCGCTGGTGGGGGCGGGTTCTCGTTAGCCGCCAATCTGGCAGCTTGCTCCGTCTTGATAGGCGATTGCGACCAGCTTGTGGCCAAAGAGCAGCTTCTTTCGGGTGACCAATTCGACCCGGTCTGCGTACTTCATGAGTGAGGGGGCCAGGAGCACCATCACATCGTCTTGTTCCATCCGCCGATAGCCAGCGGTCTTCTTGCCCTTGAGGTAGGTGTCGACCGACACCTCAGAAACGCCGCCTCAATTGATGGGAGTGATGAAATCGATCGCCGCCGTACCACCCTTGGCTCGGATGGCGACCATTGCCTCTTCGGTAATCTCAAATTCCATAACGATTCTCAACCCTTGTCTGGCTCGAAGCATTCCACTGCCAACATTCCTCGACGAAACATTCCACAACGATTGGTGACAGCTCACCGGCGGATACGCGAGACTAACCGGCCTGACTACCAGGTGAGGCCACCATTCATGCAAGCACTGACAATCCATAGCTCAACTGATGGGAAGTGGGCACTCGGATTTGAGGTGATTGAGGCCGACACCATCCCGATCATTCGTGAAGCTAAGCACAACCCAAGCGGCTACTTCTGGCGAGGCGTGGCTGAGATCCTGGTGCAGGGTGAAGTACCGAGTCTTGAAGGCAACATTCAATACGACCCCGATGGCCAAGGCTTCTACGCTTACTCCCCCGACCGCGCCGCGCTGACCACATTGGCCAACCACCTCACCCGACTCGCCAGCCAACCAAAGGCGATGACAGAACTCATCTTGTTGGCCAAGAACACGGGCTACGTCTTTAACGACTAGCGGATTGCAGACGGAGTACTAGACGCCGTCCAGTTCTGTGCTCGGTCTACGCTCCAGTAATGCGGCACAAAGGAAGTCCAGCAAGGACTGGCGTAACTTGACCGCAACCCGCAGATCGAGTTCGAGGCCAACCCCCCGGAGCGCGGCGGTATCGGTGACGACACCAGTAACGGCGGAGTAGCTGGACAACAGAACCAGCCGCGGATCACTTTGGCGGTAGTCCCCGGCATCCATTCCCTCTTGCAAGGCAACGATGGCCCGATCAATGGTGGACTGCAAGACGGCCAGAACCAGTTCAGACTGGGGCGGACCGAGCCGGGACACTTCGCCCAGCAAGCCGAGTAGTTCCGGTCGACGTACACCCAGAGCAAAGGCCGATCGGACAACAGCCTCGACCTGTTCCCATCCTGGAGCGACTTGAGCAACGGCTTGATCGAGTTCAGTCTTCAACGTCTCCGCTGCCTCTGTCAGAACAGCTTCCAGTAGCCCATTCTTGGACTTGAAGTGATAGAGGATCGTCTGCTTGGTGACACCAGTGGAGCGCGCAATTTCATCCAGAGAAGTTCCGGCCACTCCTCGAGCGACGAATGCTGCGGATGCGGCCTCAATCAGCCTATGCTTGGTGTTCACTTACCAAATGGTAGACGACTCGGGAAATCTATGGTCACAATCGCTGAACAACTTGCAGGAAAGCGCATCGCCATCACCGGTGGCACCGGCTTTCTTGGTACTGCGCTCATTGAACGACTGATCCGCCAGGTTCCCGACTGCGAGCTCGTCCTTCTTGTGCGACCAGGCAAGCGCTCAACCCCGGCCGAACGAGCCCGCCGGGAGATCTTCCGCAACGACGTATTCCACCGAAACATCGAGGAGCGAGGCGAAACCCCACGCAAGGCCGACTCGTTCTGGGCCGAGATCGAGCGTCGAGTTACCATTGTCTCTGGCGACGTCAGCACCGATGGCCTGGGGCTCGATGAAGCCGACGCTTCCATCTTTGCCTCCTGTGACATCGTGATCCACTCGGCAGCAACAGTAAGTTTTGATGCCCCCCTTGACGGCGCAATCGAGGTCAACCTGCTCGGTCCGACCCGAGTTGCCGAGGCACTACAGAACCTTGATGTTGCGCCACACATGGTCGCCATCAGCACCTGCTATGTCGCCGGCAACCGTCGCGGACACGCGGCGGAACAACTCTTGTCTGACTCCCCCTTCGATATCGACATCTCCTGGCGAGCCGAAGTCGAATTCGCCCGCCGTTGTCGCACCGACTTTGATGCCCAAAGCCGTTCATCTGGCCGCTTGGAAGAATTTCGCAAAAGGGCCGGAAACGAACTTGGGGCCGCTGGCACTCCTCTCATCTCAGCCAAAACCGAGCAGTACCGGAAGCGTTGGGTCAGCGAGCAGCTGGTCGAGGCTGGCCGGGCCCGAGCCGCATCCCTGGGTTGGCCCGACTCCTATGCGTACACCAAGGCGCTGGGAGAACGAGCACTGGATGAATCGAAGGGCAATATTCCCGTCTCCCTGGTCCGGCCCGCAATCATCGAGTCAGCTTGGGCCGAACCAAAACCGGGTTGGATCAAGGGCTTTCGGATGGCCGAACCGATCCTGATCTCCTACGCCCAAGGCCTTCTCAAGGAATTCCCCGGGGTCCCCGAAGGTGTTGTCGACGTCATCCCCGTCGATATTGTCGTTGCCGCCATCATCAATGTTGCCGCCGCCGGACCAACAGAGGACGGCTCGATCAAGGTCACCCAGGTCGCTTCAGGCACCCGTAATCCACTCAAGTATCGGACCCTGGTCGAATTGGTCAATGGCTGGTTCACCCAGAACCCGCTGTATGACAAGAAGGGCCAACCCATTGCGGTAGCCGAATTCACCTTTCCCGGCCGTGGCGCGGTCGAACGTCAACTGAGCTGGGCCCAAAAGGGATTGGATCGGGCTGATCGGGGCCTCAAGTTGCTCCCCTTGCGGGGCAAGCAAGCCATGCTCAGCATGCAGGTTGAAGAGAAGAAGGAAGAAGTCGACCGTGCAGCGGCCTACGTCAAGATCTATGGCGCTTACGCCGAGTGCGAAGCTCTCTACGGTGTCGACAACCTGGTTGCCATGCACGACCAGCTGGAGCCAGACGACAAAAACACCATGGCTTGTGATCCAGCCATTGTCGACTGGGAGCACTATGTCACCGGCATTCACCTCCCATCGGTGGTGGAACACGCTCGAGTGAAAACCAAGCCGACAGCCTCAGACCCCGATGCTCGTTCGAAACGTCTGCGCAAGCGTGTGCTTTCCTCAGAACGGCACCTGGCCGCCTTCGATCTCGAGAACACCATCATTGCCAGCAATGTGGTGTTCAGCTATGCCTGGTTGGCCACGCGCAACCTCGGGCCAGCCGATCGGATCAAGTTCACCCTCAAGACCCTGCAGGAAGGCCCAGCTCTGCTTGCACTGGATGCTCGAGATCGCACCGACTTCCTCCGCCATTTCTACCGGCGGTACGACGGCGCTTCGGTGGACCAGATGGAGCAGCTTGGCCACGAACTGCTGGCTGACCACATTCTCACCAAAGCCTTCCCGGCGGCAATTCGTCGGGTACGCAAGCATCGCGAGCTTGGTCACCGAACCGTCCTCATCACCGGTGCTCTCAATATCGTGGTCGACCCGCTCAAGCCACTCTTTGATGACATCATTTGCGCCGAGATGTCGATCAAGGATGGCCGCTACACCGGCGAGCTTCTGTCGGTTCCTCCCACGGGAGAAGTTCGAGCCCAAGCGTTGCGTGACTATGCCGACGCCAACGACTTCGACCTGTCTGAGTCGGTGGCCTACGCCGACTCGTCCTCGGACTTGCCGCTGCTGGATGCGGTCGGATTCCCCGTCGCTGTAAACCCGGAAACCCGCCTTGCTTCCCTCGCACTCAAACGGGGCTGGCTGGTTGAGTACTGGTCAAAGTCAGATGGAAGCGGCGAACGCATCCTCCCCCTTGGCCCCCTGCCATCCCTGCGAAAGAGTCGTCGATAATGTCTAAGTCCAAACCACGACCGAACCCTCGTCCTGGGTTTGTCCTGGAAGTCGATCGCCAGACACCATCAATCTTGTTCCATCACGGTGAGGGTTTCCGGATGGAGAAGCTGCCGGTTGGTCGCAGCCGCGTGATCTACCCTGGCGAGCCAATTCACGGCATCAAGGATCCAGATGGTGCCATCATTGATGCTCTCCTGAATCCAATGGACGACGATCCATTGCCGGCCCTGCTCACACCGGGAATGAAGCTCACTATTGCCTTCGACGATGTTTCCTTGCCCCTTCCCGCCATGGTCAAGCCTGACCTGCGCCAACGAGTGATCGAAGCGGTTCTCGACATGGCCGCCGCTGCTGGTGTTGACGATGTCCACCTGGTCGCTGCCCTTGCTCTGCACCGACGAATGACCGAAGCCGAACTCCGGCAGGCAGTCGGCGATCGGGTCTATGAAGCCTTTGCCCCCCATGGTCAGCTCTACAACCTCGATGCTGAGGATCCCGAGCAGATGGTCATCCTCGGCGAGTCCGACCAGGGCGACACCGTCCAGATGCAGCGCCGAGCAGCCGAGAGTGACCTGCTCATCTATGTGAACATCAATCTGACCAGCATGAATGGCGGTTGGAAAAGTACCGCAACCGGCTTGTCTGGTTATGCCGGGGTCAGGTCTCATCACAATCCAAAGACCCTGACCCAGTCCAAGTCCATCATGGACAAGGACACCTCGGCCTTCCATGCGTCAAACTGGCGTCAAGGCGAGATCATCAAGAGACACGGCCCTCGGGTCTTCCAAATCGAGACCACGGTCAACACCAACACCTATGGCCACACCGGGCCTCTGTCCATGCTGCAAAAGCGTGAGTGGGAATGGAACTTCCAGGATCGGGCGAAGTTCGCCACGATGCAAGCTGGTCTCAGTCGCATGACGGGGGCCCAGAAGCGGAAGATATTCCACTCATGGAAGTCTCCCTATGAGATGACATCGGTCCAAGCAGGCGAAGTTGATGCCGTCCACAACAAGACCATCGAACACGTCTACGCCCAACACATGGTGCCGGTCGAAGGTCAGACCGACATCATGACCATGGGGCTCCCCTACCTCAGTCCCTACAACGTGAACGCGGTGCTCAACCCTGTCCTGGTTGCGGTGTTGGGCCTCGGATACTTCTTCAACTTGTATCGAGGCAAGCCCGTAGTCAAGGAGGGTGGTGTGCTCATCATGAGCCACCCAACTCCGTGGGAGTTCAACCCGGTACACCATCCGAGCTATATCGACTTCTTCGAACAGGTGCTGACCGAGACCAGGGACCCGGTCGTCATGCACAAGAAGTACGAGAAGAAGTTTGCCGAGGACGAGTGGTATCGACACCTGTACCGGACCAGTAATGCGTATCACGGAGTCCACCCGTTCTACATGTGGTACTGGTGCTCACACGCACTGGAGTATCTCGGATCGGTCATCGTGGTTGGCGGTGACCCAAAAGCCGTCCGACGGCTCGGGTTCAAACCGGCCTCAACCCTGCAGGATGCGTTGGAGATGGCCGAAGACACTGTTGGTCCTCAACCAACAATCTCTCACTTCCACAACCCGCCCGTTCTCATGGCCGACGTCTCGTGAGCTGGCTGCGCTTCCTGGTCGACCCTCCATCTACCCCGAAGGGAATCGAGAAACGCGTACCCCCTTCCAAGGTCGGGGTCTACTACGACACCAAGTGGTCACGTCAACCAGTGGCCAAGCTGGTCCGCCGCGCCGGCATCTGGGGCTTCATGAAGCCGGCCATGAAGTTGTACGGCTCACCCAGAGTTATCGGGATTGATCGACTGAAGTCGGTCAAGGGACCCGTCGTCTTTGTGGCCAATCATCACAGCCACGCCGATACCACCTTGCTGCTGACAACCTTGCCCGGCCACCTACGTCGAGACCTTTCGGTGGCTGCGGGAGCGGACTATTTCTTTACCAACAAGTTCATGGCCACCGTCTCTGCCCTCTTTATCGGGGCGGTCCCCATTGAACGGTTACGACTTTCGAAACTGTCCATCACCAATACGGTGGAAACCATCGAGGCTGGCAACAGCCTCTTGATCTTCCCCGAGGGGGGTCGGAGTCCAGACGGATGGAGCCAGGAGCATCGCCCAGGTGCAGCCTTTGTTGCCAAGCTGGCCGGAGTCCCAATCGTTCCCATCTATATCGAAGGGACCGGCAATCTCTTACCCAAGGGAAAGTCATGGCCGCGACGCTCTCGCTGCGCCGTCGCCTTCGGCTCACCGATGCGACTTGCCGAGGGTGAGGATGTCCGAGTCTTTTCCAAGCGGGTGGAGCGACGAGTAGAAGAACTGGCCGATGAGTTCTCTTCGGGCTGGTGGGAGGCCAAAAAGAAGGCTCATGCAGAGAAGACACCCGACCTCAGTGGCCCTCAGGCTGGAGCATGGCGGCGACGCTGGGCCTTGGGTCCCAAGCCAGGCCAGAAGCGCAAATCACCGGGTACGAAACGCTGGCCCAATATCTAGATCTGCTGGTCGCGATTCCTTCAGCCCGGCGCGGCGCAACCAACTGGGCAAGTACCGGCCTGCTGGACGCGACTTGGCGGGACCCGAAGGCCCCGCCAAGCGGCTTCACAATCTTGATCCAACCGGGTCCAGCCCGGTCAGACCTCTTGCGGTTTTCTACTAGCCGGGTAGTGGCACGAAGCCCTGAGTCGAGTAGTAGTCGACTGGCAGCTTCGAAATTGATCCGCCTAAGTCGTCTTGCACATAGTCAATGAACGTCTGTGCGTAGTTCAGGTTGGTATCCACGGCCCGACCAGCATCAGATGCTGCCTTAAAGGTGTCGTTACCGTCACCACCGCTAGCGGCGAAGGAGTTGGTCACGACCTTGTAGGTAGCAGCCGGATCCAAAGCAACCCAAGCCGTCGTGCCCTTGGCCTGGTACTCCAGGTTGCTGACTCGACTGCCGTTGGCTGCGGTCATGTCCATGTCCCAGCGCAAGCCAGCGGCGTAGGGATAGGCCCCGGTTGATCCACCCTCGCGGATGGCGTTCTCGGTTCCTTCCTCGATAACCGACTTGAGCTCAGCACCAGACAGATCCAGGTTCACCAAGGTATTGGCGAATGGAAGCACGGTGTAGGCATCAGCAATGGTGAATGGACCAACAGGAACATCAATACGAACACCACCAGCATTCTGGATGGCAATGTCTGATTCAAAGCTCCGAGTACGGAATGCCTCAGCAACCAGCATCTGGATATCACCACCATGTTGAGCGGTTAGTGCCTGACAACCGGTGATGGAGGATCGACCCTGATTCGGGATGCGTTCCAGACACAGATCCTCAGTCACGTTGGCGATGACAACCTGCTCGAGCTCTGCGACCTGCTCATCAAAGACATCCAAGATGGCTTGAGCTGCAGGATCGGGGGTCACGATTGACAGGTTCGGATTCGCAGCTATCGCCGTCAAAACCGCATCACGAGTGGTTCCAGTGATTTCTTGACGATTGCCTTCGGAGTCCTTCTGTTGGAAGGAATCTCCAAGGATCATGTGAGGAGTACCACCACAATCGGCAATGTGGCCGAACTCATCGAAGCTCACTTTGAGCTGGCCGACGATGGCTGAGTACTGCCAGGCCTGAGCAACACAAACCGGAACGCCATTGCGGTCGGTGGTCATTGTTGGGTACGGGCCAGATGAGTTGAATCCGACCGAGTCGAAGTCACCAAGCAAGGTGTGGCTGTCTCCACCAATGATGAGGTCGACATTGCTGACCATGGAAGCAAGCTTGAGGTCACTGGCGTACTGGTAGTGAGTGATCAGTACGATCTTGTCCACACCGGCGCCGGTCAGGGCATCGGCGTAGCGCTGTGCAGTCGCAACCTCGTCCAAGAACTGGGTTGACTCCAGCGGACTGGAGGAGTTCTTGGTCTTGTCGGCGATGTCGAGACCGATATAGCCGACGTACTGGCCATCTCCGTAGGGAGCGACACTGTAGGGGCGAAGGTATGGCGAACCAATGACTGGGTTCAGTGGCGTGCCAAGCTCGGGGATGACGTTGGCCGCCAGTGAAGGCGTTCCACAGTCCCCTTGGGCCAGGAAGTCCAGGAATAGCTTCAGACCAACGTCACCGTTGTCGAATTCGTGGTTGCCGGGGGCGAAGTAGTCAAAGCAGACCTCATTCATCAGGGCCGCATCGGCTTCACCCTCGAAAAGGCTGTAGAACAGGGTGCCGGAGATGGCATCGCCCGCATGCAGCTTGACCACGTTTTGGCCCGCAAGCTCGGTTTCAAGCTCTTTGAACTTGGTGACCAAGCTGGGGAAACCACCAAGCTTTACCCGGGTCTTGACCCCATCGAACTTCAGGTCTGCCTTGTCTTGTTTGAGGTGGGAGTGATGATCGTTGATGTGCAGGACATTCAGAGTGAACTCCTCGCTCGGCTCGGTACGACGACGCTGCTCAACCGAGTCAGCGAAGTTCAGAACGATCGAGCGCCGAGTGGCGCCAGCGGCCAGCTGGTCCGTCCAGTACTGCTTTCCGGCCGGATCAGCGGCTCGTCCGAAAGCGTCCTGATACAACTGGTCAAGGAAGTCTCCGACACTTTGATTTGGCCCAAAGCGAGCGGCACGTTCTGGTGAGGCTAGGAACGCTTCGACAATGGCGTCATAGCTGACACCCTGGCCCTGCTGCTCAAGCCAATAGTTGAGGCCACCAGCTTCGGGAGCACGCCCGAGGATCGTGAGATAGGCGCGTTCGATCCGGCCTACATCTTCATTGACAGCAAAGGCTACGGGAGCCTCTGGTTCGTCTTGAGCTTCGGCTGCCCCTGGTGATGCCACAATCGTGACACTCATCAAAGTCAGTGCGAGAATGAGCGAGCGGACTCGCCCCAATCTTGTCGCGCGCATAAGGCACTACCCCATTCTTTCGAGAACTCCACATTCGGAAACAATGAGATTTAACACGGACAGAGGTTCGGCGCCAGCGGTGTGACAGAAAACTTGCAAGATACACCCCACATCTCACGGAGGGCGCTTGGCTAGCCACCAACAGGCAATAAACGGACCGACTTTGTCAAGCCGTCTAGTCAAACTCGGCGGCGCGTCCGGCCGAGATAACCGTGGTCGAGGTCCAGCTGCGGTGCCAGTGAGTCTGATGTTCGTCGCTACTCCAAACTCGTGATTCACCACGAGTGGCAACGTGTCGGCTGTGCTCCTGGATGCGCTCAACGAGTTCTTCAGACGTTGCTGCTTGAACGGACCTATTCTGGCCGGCGTCGAGCAGGGCTCGGAGTAACCGCTCTGGCCGTTCACCAGCAGATTGGATGTTGGCCAGGCTGACAAGGGTCGCTTCAAGCTCACTGGCTGTTGGCTCATCATCGCTGGCAGCGAGAAAGGCGACTGGTCGCTCGAAACGAGTGACCGGACCCTGGCCGGACCATTTCCGCGAGCTCGGTAGCTTTGTCACCGTTCTGGCAAGTGAGGCCAGACCAAGGCCACGGGTGCCAATGCCACGAGTGATAGTTCGAGCGATGAGTTGATGCCCCAGATCGTTGGCGTTGTAGATCCGAAGATGGGTCTCGCTCTCAGCTAAGGGGCCGACTCCGACCACGCGCTGTACCCCATAGCCAACCCAGGTTTCGGCCAGACCCGGCTGATCTTGGTTACCAGCCTCAAGGAGGACTTCCCGGCGAAAGTGTTTGACAAGGCCCTGAAGGTTTCGAACCTCTTCAGACTCGGCATAGGTACCGAGTTCGTTCAGGAGCACTGATTCTGCGTCCAGCGTCTCCAAGTCAATCAGATCGGCATCAGCAGGATCTGATTGCACGACAGACTGGGTCTCAACAAGTGACCGTGTGAACGCTGAAAACCAGCGCCGGGCCGGCGTGAATCGCCGATAGCCAAGTTGGCGTTGATCGGCCAACATCAAGGCTTGGACCTGCATCTGGGGATCTGGCTCCCAGAGCACACTGGCAGCAAAGACCATCAAAGCTGCCACCAAGACCGGTAGCGACATGGTAAAAAACTGTTGGCTGCTGCTAGCGCTCTCCAGCCATGCAGGCATCACTAAGGCTTGAACTGTTTGCATCTGAATGTCTCCCATCCGTGGGCACTACCGGGTAGAGGGATGCTCTACCAATGTCCTTGTCATGACGATCCAATCCCTGGCTCGACGTTGTATCTTCTGGATCCAATACTCGCTTGGATCAGGCTGCTGTCAGATCAGGCTGTTGCTAGATCAGGCTGTTGCTAGATCAGGCTGTTGCTAGATCAGGCTGTCATCGATGACGCTACGGTTTCGGCCGTTCCGCTTGGCTTCATAGAGAAGCTGATCCGCTCGCTCGTAGAGCCGTTGGATAACTCCATCCTCACCGACCTGATTAACCGCGGCTCCACCAGCACTGATGGTTAGCGACACGGTTTCTCCCCCTGCGCTCAGCATGATCTCGGCTACCTCATTGCGAAGCCGCTCTGCCGCCTGCTTCATCTCATCGAGGTTGGTGTGAGGAAGGATCAGGGCGAATTCTTCGCCACCTTGCCTGGCCACAAACTCGGCTTTTCGACTGACTCGTCGGAAGGCATGCCCGACCTCACGAAGCACCTCGTCACCAACCTGATGACCATAGGTATCGTTGACCTTCTTGAAGAAGTCGATGTCAAACACCAACAATCCAAGAGCATCTTCTTGAGGTTCCTGCAGCCGCTTGTCGATCTCGTCGGACAAGACCGCATCAAAGCCACGCCGATTCAACAAGCCGGTCAGGTCATCTTGTCTATTCTCGGTTTCAAGCGCTCGGTTTCGCTGGGATAGCTCTTCAACCGCCTGAGTCTCCCGACTAAAGGCTGACACCGCGTCAAGCGAGATGTTCTGCATCTTGCCCATTGCTTCAGCCAACAGCTCAGCATGACTATTCCCGGTAGGAAGGTCGAAGCTCAGAAGCCCCGCTGTCTCCTCCAAGACCGGTTCAATGTCAAGCAGTACCCGGCTTACCGCATCAAGATCCATACCAAAGCTCGTGTGAGCCAGCTCGGCTAGTACCCGAAGTGCCTCACCGGAGTTCTGGCCACACAGGACTTCCTCAGCAACACAGCCAGCTTCAAGGCCGCGGAGCATCAGCTTGGTGCTTGCCTCGACCCCACTGTCCAGTACCTCAAGGCCACTTCGGCAACGAATGCCATCAGAGATCGAGTCTGGCAAACCCCATTTTGTGGTGAGTCGGGCCGTGAGTTCATCGGCAGTGAACCCGAGAACCTGCATCTGGCGAGCGGGGCTCGGCCATTCGCCATCTTCCTCAATCACCGCTGCGTACACCTCCGGGGCCTCAGCCGCGATGACCAACATGCCGATGTGGCCAAGCAGGCCAGCCAGGAATGCTTGCTCCGCAGTGTCCTTGTCCAATCGTTCTAGGAACATCTTGGAGCCAATGGCGTTGACCAGACTGCGGCGCCTTGCCTCTTCGCATTCCAGCCCGCCAGCCGTCGGTGGCAGAAGGCTTTTCATTGAGGTCGAAAGCGCCAGGATTCGTACCGAGCGCAAGCCGACCACAACCAAGGCCCGTTGAACCGACGTGATCTCGCGGGAAGGGCTAAAGAGGCTGGAGTTTGCCATTCGAACGAACTTCGCCGCCAGCGGCGCGTCTTGCTCAACCAGCCTGGACAGCTTGGGAATTGAGACATCGGGGTCATCAGCCAAGCGAATGATCTGCATCACCAACATTGGGGGTGAAGGTATGGCGTCTGGATCGACCAGCAGGTCCTCAATCGAAATATCCAGCAATGGGCCTTCAGAGCCTTCCACAGGGTGACCTGCAGCGAGCGTGTCAGAGCCCAATGGGTATGCATCACTGGTTTCTGAAGAGATTGTGTCCGAGAAAATCGGCTTGGAGATGGGGGGCACGGCGAGCCTTCTTGGTTGACGGCGTTAGTGTGGTTTTGGGTGAGGTGGAGTAGTGAGGGATGACTGGATGAATTCGAGGGCTCGCGTGTTAGCTACGGACGTTGGCCCGTTGGCGAGTGCCTGTGGATTGCTTTCGCTCTGATTTGACACCAGCACTCTCAAGGGCCGATCCAGTTGAGACGAGCCCGGCGGCGTCATCGTCGGCCACTTGGTCATCTACAAGCTCATCATCGGATACAGAATCGTCTTCGGAGTCAAGCTCGGCTCCCGAACCTGCCTTGGCCAAGATGGATGCTCCGACGACTGAGGCGATGACGGAGGCAAACAAGATGGCGATCTTGGAATGACCAACAACGCTTTCGGCTTCATAGGCGAGTCCGCTAATGAAGATGGAAACGGTGAAGCCGATTCCTCCGAGGAATCCGACACCAACAATATGATTCCAACCGACACCCTTTGGCAAGACGGCCAGGCCACTCTTTACCGCCAGGTAGCAGGCTCCGACAATGCCGATTGGCTTGCCGATGACTAGCCCGACCAGAACGGCACGGAAGATGACGGTGGTCGCCGCCTCACCAACAACCGATGGAGCAACACTGACTCCGGCGTTACCAAGGGCAAAGATCGGGATGATTAGCAAGGCAGTCCAGGGATGGAGCTGATTGATCAGTCGGTCAGCAACTGATCGAGTTTCACGAGTGTCAAAGATGATGCTCTTGAGTTCATCAACCGTCGACTCTGGTCGAGCATTGCCAGATGTTCGAGACGGCCGACGTGGAACAGCTGGGGCGAGAAGGCCACAAGCAACACCAGCCAGCGTGGCGTGAACGCCAGACTCAAAAGTGGCTAGCCAGACTCCCATTCCAAGAAGGATGTAGACAGGTGTCCACCAGATTCCAAGCTGCTTGAGCAGTGCCATGGTTGCCAGCCCCGCTGCTGCCATCCCGAGATACGTCATATTCAGTGAGGAGCTGTAGAAGATGGCGATCACAACGATGGCCCCAAGGTCATCAACGATGGCCAGGGTCAGGAGAAACATCTTCAGCTTGGTCGGAACTCGATCACCAAGCAGGGTCAGGATTCCGACGGCGAAGGCAATATCGGTGGCCATGGGAATGCCCCAACCACCAGCGACGTCCGTTCCGCGAGCGAGGGCGAAGAAGAGGAGAGCCGGCACGATCATGCCACCGGCTGCTGCAGCCACTGGAAGAGCCGCCTTGCGTGGACTCTTCAGGTCGCCGGTGACAAGCTCTCGCTTGATTTCCAGGCCAGCGACAAGGAAGAAGACCGTCATCAGGCCATCATTGACCCAGTGGAGCAATGACTCATTGAGATGGATGGAACCGACCTGGATAGTCAGGTGAGTATGCCAGAACTCCTCAACGGTGTTGGCCAATGGTGAGGTGGCTAACGCCACCGCGATCGCCGCCCCAACGATGAGGGCGATACCCGACATGTTTTCCAGGTGGATGAGCCGGTGGATTGGATCGCGAAGACGATCGACCGGGCTGGGCGGATCAAGATTTCGATCCGATGTTGAATGAGCGCTCATGGTTCTATTCCTCTAGCTCTTGCTTCGATACGGCTGGGGTCCGGATAGGACCCCAGGGAGAGACCTTGCTGTTGAAGCAGGGCCTCGTGGTTGTTGAACATGGCGTCAACTGCCGAGCGAAGGTCGATGACCAGCTCTTTCACGCCGCCTTGGGTACGCAAGAAAGGGGCGGTTCCCCGCAGGTTCTGACCGGGGGCTAAGCGCTGATCGGACCGATCGGAGGTGAACAAGTACCGAGCCTTCACCGGTCGATGAAGGAGGTCTTGCTCGATGTCCAAACCCGACTGGGTGTCGGTGTCTTCATCAATCAGAACCAGATCTGCCCAACCGTCGCTGATAGCGGACACCGCATCCTGTGCAGTACTCCCAGTACCAACCAAGAGGAAATCACTCACGTGATACAGGGTGTGGTACCAGCCAAGCTGGGCAAGCTCCGAAGGATTCACCACAAACACCGAAGTCAGCCTTCGAGGTTGCCACGAACGCAAGTCGTGGCGCTCAGAAGCCAACGAAGCCGGGGGTATGTCCCCAAATAACTCTTCGAAAACATCTGAGCCATCAGACTCCCGTGACATGGTGAACCATCCTTGGTCTTGCGTATCTGGTCGACTCCATCCTTGAAGTCGATCTAGCGGCAGACTCGGTCAGAGTGAACGATTCATGAGGGAAGGCTGGCTAATGGTCTGGCGTGACTTCGATCCGGAGATTCGGCGTCGAATGGGGGCTTGTGTGTTGACGCGGGAAGGGGACCCTCTCGGGTCCCCTTCACCACGGATTGGATACTTCAAATGCGAATCTTCAAAAACGTGCCTCCCAAGTGGGCTAGCGAATAGGAAACCGCTCAGCTACTAACGCTTCAGGTTGACAATCTCTTGCAGGAGTTCATCAGAAGCAGTGACCACCCGGGAGTTCGCTTGAAAGCCACGCTGGGCCCGAATGAGCTGGGTGAATTCTTCGGCCAAGTCAACATTGGACATTTCCAGCGTGCCAGGGGCCATCAGGCCTCGGCCACCAGATCCGGCGAGTCCAACCTGGGCTAGACCCGAGTTGATGGATGAACGAAAGGCCGAGCCGCCGACACGTTCCAGACCCTCGGCATTGGAGAAGGTGGCCAACGCTACCTGGGCGATCGGGCGAACCTGACCATTGGAATAGGCTCCAACCAGGGTTCCGTCCTGTCCGACGCTGACCGACTGAAGGGTGCCAGTGGCCGAACCATTCTGGTTGATGGCGTTGATGGAGGTTGAACCACCGAACTGGGTGAATCGGCGAGCACCGTTTCCGGAGATGAAGATCTCGACTGCTCCGGCATTTGGCACCGCGCCAGCAGCAAAGTTGATGGTCGAGTCAGCCGGGCCCGTAAGTTCACCATCGACGCCGAAGGTCAGAACATTGTCCGTCAGAGCCAGAACGTCGCCATTGTCACCATAGGTTCCAGAGACAGTCCACTCATTGACTGCTGTCTTGGTGAAGGTCAAGCTGGCCGCGATTGGATTGCCCTGCAAGTCGAATACATCAAGCCCAGCAAAAGCTTCGGTCCCGATCGGTGCTTCAGAGGACAAGTTGCCACCAAGGGAAACCTCCGAGGTCGGGACTGGGGTGATCTGATCGCCAACAGCAACCTTGATTCCCCTGGTTGTTTCGCTCGGGTCAACAACGCCTTGTGCATCTGCCTGCCAACCCTGGACCAAGCCACCGTCGCTGGTCGTTAGCCGTCCATCGGCATCAAGGAAGAAGGAGCCTGCACGAGTGAAGTGCTGTTCTCCCGCAAACTGGAGAACAAAGAAGCCGTCGCCTTCGATGGACATGTCAAGATCTCGGCCAGTGCGTTGTAAGGCTCCCTGGCCAAAGTTCTTAGCCACTGAGGAGACCTTGACGCCAAGACCAACCTGAGCGGGGTTCGTTCCACCGAGGTTTTCTCGGGGTGCTCCTGCTCCATTCAGAGTCTGGCTGAGCATGTCGGCAAATACGACCTGGTTCTTTTTGAAGCCGGCGGTATTGACGTTGGCAATATTGTCACCGACGACGTCCATCATTGTTTGATGGGCTCGCAAGCCGGCGACGGCGGTGTACATGGATCGGATCATGAGTTATGACTCCTCGATGGAAATTGGGGTGATGGTCACGGCTGCTGCATCGTCGTTTTCTGCGACAGGTGCGGTGCTTGGTGGATCAGCTTGTGGATTGCTACTGGTGTCTTGAATGGTGGCCTGGTCACTGGTTGTGTCCGGGTCCTGGGTGGCTGGGTCTTGGCTAGCTGTATTGACAGGTTCAGTGGCATCCGTGCCGGTGGTTTCCGTCGGTAAGTCTGGTGTGGTCTCTCCTAGGGTTCTCGTACTGTCGCTGTCGGTGTTGTCAGTACTGGTTTCGGTTGTGTCGGTGGTTGTCGTGTCGATGGTTGTCGTGTCGGTCACCGGATCCGCAGTTGCCTCCGGTTCGGTGTCGGTAACTGGATCAGCCTTCGTGGCTGGACTGGTTGTAGGCTGGCTGCTTCCAACCGCTCCGATGCCAATGATCTGGTTGAGGGCAACGGTGCCAAGGTCGGTGATGACCATCACCTGGCCACCAATGAGCTGGGTACGTCGAACAATCGAGGTTTGCGGCCCACCATCAGGCCCGGTAACCGTCACTTCTTTGCCAATCAAGGCCGATGCCGTGGTCAGCGAATCCGTGGTCGCGTTGGCTCGAGTGAGTTCGGTCAGCTCGTCCAACTTCTCCACCATGGTGAATTGGGCAGTGGTTGCGATGAAGTCCTCAGACTTGCTGGGGTTCATTGGATCTTGGTATTTGAGCTGGGCAACCAGAAGTTTCAAGAACGCGTCCTTGCCCATCGAATTGTCTGGGCCCTCGTCCTTTTCCTCTTTCTTGCCGTACACACCGATCAGATCGGTTGTTGCGGCCTGTCCAGCGACTGCTGCTACTGGCATGGTTTGTTCTCCTTTTCCGCTGTTGCGCTCATAAGGCCATGTCCAGTCGACTGGACCCATCGGGCTGGTTCACTCCCAAGGCACGGCGAGGTGACTGGATGGGTTGTTCGCTTCGGTGTTGGTCGGCGCTGACTGGGCCGGCGGGTTCAGACCCGGGGACGCCTCGCCCCTCGGCGTCCCACGCTCCTCTACCCTCGAGACCAGAGTTGGCTCCCTCTTGGGAGATGTCAACTGACGAAGAATCAAGCCCGCGATCGGCCAGCTCTTGTAGAAGCTGGTCACGCTGTTCGTTCAAGCGATCCGATGCTGCCCTAGTTTCGGTCACGAGCCCGATGGCGATACCGCCTTCGGAAGATCGAATATCAATGCTGACCGAGCCAAGCTCCTTGGGAGTGAGACGGATCTTGAACTCGTGGTCTCCCTCACCAGTATTTCGAATGGCTCCGATAGCTCGCTGAACCTGACGCCACACGGCATCACCCGAGCGCCCATCGGTTGAGGGCGTCTCCGCCAGAAGCACTTGGGTGTCGGCGGCGCTGGCCTCCGACACCGCATCAACGACGGGAGTCGAGCCAACGGCGCTGCTAATTGCCGTTGTTGGTTGGGCCACCACATTTCCATCTTGCCTGGTTCGACCACTGGCTTGGCCAGCAGCTTCGGGCTGTCCGTCTATGGAGCGGGCCGCATCGCCCAACGACGAGTCACTGGCTGTCTGCTCCCCACTGGAATGACTCTCGCTCGAGTTCTTCGTATCAAGACTGACACCCTGAGCTTCCAGATCATCCACCGGCCCTCCGCTTGTCTCAGAAACAGATGTCAGGACGTCTGCGTCTGCGGTCGTGGCAGGAACGGCCGCTTGTTCTGCCAAGCCACTCTTGCCGGTTGAATCCAGCTGCTTCTGGCCAGGTTCTCCGAAGGAGACCTCTTCGAACTTGGTCCCGCCCGGGCGGTCGACCAAGGACAAATCAGCCGTCTCCGATGGATCACCTTGCTTACCTTCGCCGTACACCGGATCAGGGCTGGGGACCTGTGAACTCACCGCAGAGTCTTCAAGACTGATGGTGGTTGCCAGGTTCACCGCGAGTTCTTGGGCGTCGACGGCTCCCTCGTCGGCATGATCAGGCGAAGCTGGCTGAGCGTCAGCCCCTTCAACCTCAAGCGCTGACTCATGAGTAACCGTCGAGAGGCTTTCGGCTTCCACCTCAAGAGCTCCAGCCTTGCCGACCTCGGCCAGACCCGCGCCGGCGTGAAGACTCAGAGTCGACTCCGCTACACGATCACTTGCCGGATCTGCCTTCGCTTCTTGCCCGTTAGACCTCTCGGCAGGGTCATGCCCATTGGTCGAATCAACCTCATCGGACTTCGCCGTTTCATCAATCTGATCAGCATCAGGCAAAGCTGTTTCCGTAACCGGGCCCCGGTCGTCCGAGCGGTCAAACGACTTGACCTGCTCAGGGTGCTGTGTCCGACGGTCACGAGTTCGCGTCCGATCATTGGCTGCTGAGCGGCGCTCCGCGCGAGTCTTGGTCACGACACGCTCGTCACGAGTCTTCTGTACCTGTCGTCGAAGAGCACTTCCAAAGGAGTCTGTTCGCTCGGATCTACTCGAGCGATGCTCACGGCGAGTCCTCGAACCGGCCGGGTCATTCACCGGCTTCGGAGCGAGGTGACTGATGGTGGCCTGCTTGGGAGCAATCTGGTTATTCATCGTCGAGCCCCATAAGCAGAGAGAACCTCCTTGACATAGTTCTGGGTTTCGGTGAATGGAGGGATTCCGCCGTGGCGAGAAACTGCTCCGGCGCCAGCGTTGTAGGCGGCTGCTGCCAATTCGACAGACCCGAATCGTTGAATTTCTCGCTTCAGATATCGGGCAGCCCCGTCAATGGCGGAAGCCGGATCAAAGGGATCAACACCCATTTCCGACGCAGTCGCTGGCATGAACTGCATCAGACCTTGAGCCCCAGCAGAACTCTGGGCCGTCGGGTCAAATCCTGACTCGACTGATGCGACGGCAGCAAGCAGGGCGGGGTCAATGCCGTGACGTCGACCAGCCTCCTCAAACAATGCCCGATACCGGACCTCAGATGGCCCATTGGCAAGTCCTTGAGCGGCCGTCGTTGCTTGAAACCCGGATATCTGAGCTCGGGCCGAGGCAAGTTGTTGGTCAAACAACTGAGCAAAGGTCGAGCTACTCGCCGCCGTGTTCGATCCGCGACGGGTTCGAGCGCCAGCTCCGAGGGCCTGAAGGCAATCTTGGGATTGGTCAGCTTGTTGGAGAAGGGCCCGGAAATCCGCACCAGCGACCAATGACGTTTTCACGGAGCCAGCTGGTCCAGACTTCGGCTCGAATCGAGACTCAATCATTTGCATCCTGGCTTGGATCGAACTCACTGTCATGATGGACCCTCCAATAGTTTTCCAGCAGCTACAGGGGTGGCAGCTACAGGGGCGGCGTCTCGAGTCATCGCCAGTGCGGTCCGACTGGAGATGAGATCGGCGAGCTCGCGCTCATTAGCTCGGTCAGCCGCCAACTGCTCACGACGGATGATCCGATCAAGCAACTTGCCGATTGATCCAGACCGGCGCCGTTGCTCCAACCAGATTGCGTGATCGCCTTCGGCTTGTGTCTGGCGTTGCTCAATCACTTGATCTTGTTGTTCAGAAATCCTCGACGATGCGAGAAGCAGAGCTTGACGAAGCCCATGCGGCAGTTCTTGGCGAAGCGTGTTCTCGGTTCTGTTGCTGCTTCGCTGCTTGGTTGTGATTGCTGCTCGCAGCTCATTCTCTGACCGGGCCATGACGGCGCGTGCTGTTAGCTCCTGACGATCAACGATTTCACTCAGTCTCACGACCCGCTGCCGACGCCGACTCATGCCGCCACCGTTTCAAGGCTGAGGAGAAGCTCCAGCTGTGACCAGGCCTGATTCGCCTCGGATAGGTCATGGATGTCTTGCTGAAGAAACTGTTGCAGGGCTGGATGCAGGAGAACCGCACGGTCAATGATGGGATCTGCTCCTGGCGAATAGGCCCCAACCTCGACCAGATCACGGGCACTGTCATAGCTGGCCAGCAGCTTGCGGGCATCAGCCGCTAGACGCTGCTGGTCGGGACTGGTGACGTGATTGGCCACCCGTGAGGCTGACTGAAGAATATCGATGCTTGGGAAGTGGCCAGCGTTGGCCAGATCACGAGTCAAGGAGATATGCCCGTCCAGGATTGATCTCACCGAATCACCAATTGGGTCATTGAGATCGTCACCCTCGACCAGGACAGTGTAGAAGCCGGTAATCGATCCATCCTTTGAAGTTCCTGCTCGCTCCAACAAGGAAGGGAGCAGTCCAAAGACTGAAGGCGGATAGCCCCGGGAAGTTGGGACCTCACCGGCAGCTAGGCCAATTTCCCGCTGCGCCATGGCGAAACGAGTGACACTGTCCATAAGCAGGTTTACGTGTAGTCCTTCGTCACGAAATGATTCGGCGATTCGGGTCGCGACATAGGCGGAGTTGCGACGGACAAGAGCAGGCTGATCCGATGTGGCAACAACCAGAACCGCACGCTTCAATCCTTCTGGGCCAAGATCATTCTCAATGAACTCACGAACCTCGCGGCCACGCTCGCCGACCAGAGCAAGCACTGTTACGTCAGCGTCACTCCCCCGGACCAGCATGGAAAGCAGGCTCGACTTGCCTACACCGGACCCGGCAAGAATGCCAATGCGTTGCCCGCGGCCACAAGCCAACATGGTGTCAATCGAGCGGACACCAACATGCATCGGCTCGCGGACAAGTGGGCGGCTGAGCGGCGGCGGAGGCGAGTTATGCAGGCCGACAAGCGGGACCCCGCTCAGACTCGGGCCATCATCAATCGGCTGCCCAAGACCGTCAAGAACTCGGCCAAGAAGGGCAGACCCAACGGGAATGCGAAGCTGATCGCCACCGGTTCGAACTTCATCACCAATCCGTCGCCCGTGGAGGGTTCCATAGGGAAGTACGGTCGCATGGTCTGGTGAAACCGCAACCACTTCGGCCGCAACCTGGTCGTGGCTGGAACCAATCATGACCAGGTCACCAACACCAACGGAAAGCCCCGAAATCTCCGCGTGGAGACCAATCACCTTGGTCAACTGACCAAGGTGCTGTGGGCGCGCCGCGCCAACCATTGCGTCTACCAGCTGGGGATGAACGGGGCGAAGGGTCACCGAAGAACCTCTCGCACCCGGTCCATGGCTTCAGAAAGCCTGCCATCAATTCGAGTTTCGCCAATCTGGACCATGGCGTCACCGGGCAGCAAGGTGAGATCGGGGACGATCGTGACGGATCGTCCTTCAAGGACAGACTCAAGGTGGCCGAGTGACTCGATGTCCTTCGGGTTGAGGTTGGCTATCACCTCTCCCCCCTTCGGAGCGTCAATCAGGCAACGGGCGATTGCTTCCTTACCTGGATCGCTGGACACGGAAAGCTCTCGAGACAAGATCGCCTGAGCCACGGTGACCGCAAGCTCAGCAACATGGTCGGAGAACTCTGTACCCAACTGTTCTTCACGCTGTTCCATGGCGACCATCAGTTCATCCAACGCCGAAATGGCATTTGATGCCCGGACGTTGGCTTGTTCTTCGGCTGCCACCCGGCCCGCCTGACGGCCCTCGCCAAGGCCCTGGGCAAAGCCAGATCTCTTAGCTTCCTCACGGACTTCATCAAGATCAGCGATCCAAGGACCGGTACTTTCAACCACGGCAACCGAGCGGCTGATCATCGTCACAGGCTCAGCGGCCGCAGCAGCTTCACCCTTCAGAAGGACCAGCCTGCCGCCGTTTTGCCCAACGCTTTTGCCGCGATCTCTCTCGACGCTCTTTGCCTGCATATTCATGTTCTTCTCATCAGCTAACGAAGTCATTGCCACCCCTATTGATTACGAGTTCACCGGATTCTTCGAGGGAGCGCACGGACGCCAACACCTCAGATTGTGCTTCTTCGACATCGACCATTCGGACCGAACCCAGCAAGTCCATTTCGTCCCGCAGGTTCTCCTGGGCACGCGACGACAAGTTTCCGAGAATCTTGTCCTTGAGTTCGTTCTTCACACCCTTGAGGGCTAGCGGCAAGCGGTTGCTGTCCACATAGCGCAGGACCAGTTGGATCTGACGATCATCCAGAAGCATGAGGTCATCGAAGATGAACATCTTCGCCCGAATCTCCGCTACCAGGTCAGCATCCAGATCGCCTAGGCCATCAAAGATCATTTCCTCAACGTTCTTGTCGACCAGGCCCAGTACTTCGACCAGCGAGTCAACACCGCCAGTCATGTCACCGAATCGGTCTTCCAAGGTTGAGGCGAAGCGGGTCTTCAGTCCCTCTTCTACCGCGTGCAGAGTCGTGCTCGCCACCCGATCGAGAGTGGCCAGACGGGCACCAACACTTGGCACAAGCTCCTTTGGCAGAAAGGCGAGGATCTCAGCTGAACGATCAAAGGTGAGGTGAGACAGGACAAGGGCAATCGTTTGTGGGTGTTCCACCGACAGATTGACGGCAATGTCTTCCGGCTCAAGGTGATCCATGAATTGGAACGGAACCAAGGGAGCAGTTTCATCTATCTTGCTCATGATCTCGCGGGCGATCCGGCCACCAAAGGCGGCCTCAAGAAACTCACGAGCCAGGGTCACGTCGCCTGTAGGTAGGGCTTCCTTTTCCGTCTCAAGCAAGAACTGATCGACGACTTCATTGGCCAGGTCGATGTCAACCTGGCCCAGGCTGGCAACCTCGGCCACGATCTTGGCGATCTCGTCCTTGTGAAGCCCCTTGAGCAGGGGTCCTGCTCGCTCGACTCCAAGCCGCAGGACAAGAATGGCCGCTCGGCGGCTTCCGGATAGCTGGTCGATGGTAGTCATCAGACGGTCACCTCGTCATCGAGCCAGGAGCGAAGCAGGCCGGCAACGTCATCAGGCTGATTGGCGATCAACTCGCTCAAGCTGTCTTCGCGTTTTGGTCGTTCGATGACTTCGCCGTCTTCATCCAACTCTTCTTCTCCGGCTCCCAGAGCAGGTGATCCTCCAGCAGGAAGCTGCCTCAGATCAACCGAATCAAGAACCTCTCGCTTGGCCCCAGCTTTGAGCGAGCGCAAACCAAGGAAGAGGACGACGAGACCAACCAGGACAGTGCCAGCCATCCGGGCTATTCCCAGAATGTCTAAGGCTGCCGCTTCTGGCTCGGCGGATGCTTGCAAGTCAATGGCCTCTGAAACTGCTTGATCAAAGGGGACGATGCTGACCTTGAGCTGGTCACCACGTTCTGGATTGATACCAGCGATACCAGAAATCAAGGTTTCCAGTTCGGATAGGACCGCGGCATCTGCCGCCCCTTCGTCCAGAAGAACCGCAACCGACAGTGCCTTGATCCGTCCCGGTGCTTGGCGAGTCTCGGTGATTGTCTTGTTCACCGCGTACTGAGTATCGATCTCGTTCAAGGAGTAGTTGGATCCACTGTCGGCCCCGTCGACCGCGGAAGTGGTCGAGTCCTGCTCAGCCACTTCCTCGGTGAGAACTCCAACCTCGGTTTGTCCCTGGTCCCCGCCATACTGCTCAATACGGGACTGTTCATTGACTGCAACTTGTGACCCATCTTCGGAGACATTCTCGGTGAAGACTTCGGAGACCTGGTTGACCTGGTCGAAGTCGAGATCGACGGTGACGTTGGCCACGGCCCGGCTGGGGCCAACAGCCTTGCTGAGCATCTCTTCAATGTCTTGCTCCAACGCGGTTTCCCATTGGCGGGTCATACGAAGCTGGCCGTCACCTTCAAGACCAACCTGTGGCTCATCACCCGGGGCCTTGAGAACTTGGCCCTGGCTGTCGCTCACGGCCACCCGTTCAGGTGTGAGGCCTTCGACACCAGAAGCGACCAGGTTCACGATTGAGGTGACCTGCTCAGGGTGCAATGTTGCGTTCCCCGTGTTGACAACAATGGAAGCAGATGCGGCAATGTCGTCATTGGTGAACAAGTCATCCTCAGGCATAACCAGATGGACATTGGCCGACAGCACACCGTCGATGGTCTCGATTGTCTTGGCCAACTCACCTTGCATGGCTCGTTGGAAGCCAACACGTTGTTCGAAGTTGGAGGATGTGAGACCTTGGCTATCAAGGATCCCCCAGCCATCTTGTCCGTCAACAACGATGCCTTGAGAGGCAACGATGAGGCGAACAGCGTCAACCTTGTCGTCAGCAACACGGATTGTTCGACCATTGTCGACCAGGTCAAACTCATAGCCTTGAGCCTTGATTTGATCAACAATGTCCGAAGCTACCGCCGGATCAAGATTGGTGTAAGCCGAACGCATCGGAACACTTCCCGCGATTCTCGACACAGCGAACAG
This sequence comes from Actinomycetes bacterium, assembly GCA_024280015.1. Classification (GTDB taxonomy): domain Bacteria; phylum Actinomycetota; class Acidimicrobiia; order Acidimicrobiales; family SZUA-35; genus JAJRQY01. The sequence continues at coordinate 6,133 of JAJRQY010000092.1, read as the reverse complement.
TGCAACAGCAACGGCCAGAAAGGCTGCCCCGAGGGTCATCCGCTGAGCGTTGGTCATCCTGGTCACCGATGAGGTGACGTTTGTTTTGACGGCCTCAAGGCCGAATCCTGCCATCAGACTTGCATCCTCATGATGTCGGTGAAGGCCGAGATCGCACGGTCACGAACTGCGACGGTTATCTCGGTTGTGAGCTGAGCCCTGGTGGCGGCGATCATGTAGTCATTGATTGACTGCAGATCACCGGTTGCTGCCGCTTCAGCTGCCTGACTCATCATGGAGTCACCGGCAGACAATTTGGACAGCGCATCAGAAATGGATTGACCGAAGCCGGCCGCTTCCGCGGCCGGCTCGGACTGGCGGGACCGCTGGGCTGTGGCGCCTTCGGCGGAACGAAGAGAATCAGTATTGATGCTGGAAATGTTGAGAGCGGCACTGCTTATGCCGGAAATCGGTGCGACCACGATCAACGTCCAATCGTCAGTGCAGTTTCATAGGCCGAGCGAGCGGCCTTGAAGGCGGAAACGTTGGCCTGATATGCACGTTGGGCCACGATCATGTGGGTCATCTGGTCAGACAGGTTCATGTCCGGGGTCCGGATGAAGCCTTCTTCGTCGGCTAGTGGGTGGGCCGGGTCATAGACGATGCGACCGAGCGGGTTTCCAAACTCAACCCGGTCTACCTTGGCCCCACCGTCTTGGCGGGCCTTTGCCACGATGAAGCGTTCTTGGAATGCGGCCTCATCGGTGGAAGCAATGGTGCTGATGTTGGCGATGTTGTCGGCAACGGCGTCGAGCCAGGTCTGGTAGACGTCCATGCCGGAGTTGGCAATGGAGAGGCTTTGAAAGGGTCCGCTCATGTCAACGACCCAACGCTGCTCGGGTCAGCCCGAATTGGTCATTGACTGCCCGGGTTACCAGTTGCTGCTTGAGAGCATTCTCTTCTAAGGCAGTCATTTCGTCATCGATGCGGACATTGTTGCCATCCCACCGAGTCGAAAGATTGCTGAGGGTGGTGGAGTAACTGACTCCGCTGGAGTCGCCGTTTTTGATTGCCCGCTTGAGGGAGTCCTCAAAGGAAACTCGCCGAGCACGGAACCCTGGGGTTTCGATGTTGGCAATATTGTGCTCATGGGCCTGGCGCTGCGCATCGAGGCCTCGAAGGGCAGACGCGAGGTAATCCAGGGTGCTTCCGCCAACATTCATCGCCAGTTGCTCCATTCAGACGGGTCAAGCAAACACGCCCCCAACCAGAGGTTGATGAGTGTTGCTTGGATGCCCGTCCTTGGGCATCTTACGAAGTGAGCATCCGGCTCAAGGGCAGACTCGGAGTGATCGCCGCCACTATGAGTGGGCCATCCGTCTTATTTGAAGATCGAAGACGGGAGGTCAGCGCCATTTCAGATGAGGCAACTGGTTTCGGTTGGGCAACACTCGTTACAGGTCTCGAACCAACCGCTGGCTAGCAGGGCGAGTACGCGGATGATGAGTCCGGCGCCGCGCGTTGTCATTGCTTGGTATGGCGTCACGAAGCTCTATCAACCGCTTCTGAACTTGTTCAGACTCCTCAAAGAGTCGCTGGGCCCGGCTGCGCAAGGCGGCAGGTAGAGGCTGGTCAATCAGATCCGGCGGGGGCCAGGTCGGAAGCGGGTCGATAGCCAAGGGATCAGAGTCGATTCCTGCAAGATGCTTCTTGGCTTCCTGCAAGTTGTTCTCAAACAGATCGAGGGCAGTTTCCCAGCCAGTCATTGGTTCGCCATCACACTGATGCACCAAGAGTCACGGACTGACCCATCTGGACTTCCTGGTATGCAGCTGTCCAAGCTTCTTGAAGCGGGAGGATCAGTTGATAGCCCTCCTCTAAGGGCTCGAGCGCCTTGTCCTGATTAGCTTGGATGAGCAGGTCATAGACATAGTCATAGATCGCAAGCAGGTCTTGCGCCCCGTCCCAGACCTCAGGGTCAAGGGCCAGGCGAAGTTCGTGAACGATCTCCTGGGCATGGACCAGCGCATCATGTGCAGCTTCGACCCTGCCTCCAGTAATGGCGTCGCGAGCTTGGTCGAGGTCCTTGACCATGCGATCAAAGAGAAGAACCAGAAGTTTCCGGGGAGAGGCCGTTGCCATCCCATCACTCTGGTAGCGGCTGGCAAGCTGTGCCTTGCGACGATCGTTCACAGTCCGCCTCCAAGACCGCTCAGTTGAGCACCGAGATTGGCTGACTGGGACTGCAAGCTGCCGAGCATGACCTCGAGGTTGGCGTAGGTTCGACGGTAGGTGGACTCACGGAGTTCGAGGCGGATCTCATAGGCATCGATCTGATCGGTGAATGCTTCGATTCTCCGGCCGGCGGACTCCGAGGCGGTAAAGAGGTAGCCGTCGCCAAATGATGCTGCTCCGTCTGCAGCGGCAACGAGTCGGTCCAACACGCCGTCCTCCTCGGCCCCGTCAACGGACTTGGCAAAGAGTCGGGTTACTTCTGCAGGATTGTCCTTCAACGCTGCCAGGAACTTCTCCTCATCGAACTTCAGATTGCCCGAGCGTTCGATCTCAATTCCAATGGAACCAAGCGAGCCGAAGCTGCTGGCTTCCACCGGACGAATCATGGCGTTGGTGATCCGATCACTGGCAGTGCGGACTGACCGGTGCCCCTGCAACACACTTCGGGGTCCGTCCGGGGTCGACTTCGTCGACTCGCCAATTCGACCAATCAGCTCATTGACTTTGGAGACCAGAGCCCCGACCTTCTCGGCAATGAATCCAGTATCACGAGCAACAGTGACGGTAACTGGGTCCTCTGTGACCTCGCTAACCGTGATGTCTACGCCAGGTAGAACATCACTGAAGTCATTGTTCGATGAGGTGATGGTGTACGGGTTCAGTCCTTCAACGGTGAGCGTTGCGTCGGTTCCCTCCGTCAGAGTTGTGAACCCAGATACGCCAGCAATCGACGCAAGATCGGCATCAATAGTGGCATCAGCCCCAGTTTCACGCGACATCAGTTGCAGCCGATAGCCATTGCCAGTATTGATGGCAGCGGCGGAATAGTTCAGCCCGCTTGCGTCATTGATGGTGTTGACGATGTCGGTCAGCGAGCCGCTGGCAAAGTCAACTTGTTCGGCTTCAGCCGTTCCTGCTCGTAGGCCACCATTGATGGTGACGGTGATGGAAGGCCCAGCAGGGTCAGCCGTGGCCTGCATGGCGATCGGACCAAGCGTTGTGTCATTGACCGTCGTGGTTTGGCCATTGATGGAAATAATTCCATCGGTTCCAACTACTGCCGCTCCGGCAACGAATCCAAGAGAGTCGGCTCCATTTCCACCGGTGATCTGAAGTGAATGAGCACTTCCTTCGGCCACGGTGCTGAGAACAAGGTGGTCAGCATCGTCGAGTTTGGAAGTTACGACGCCATCCAGGTCAGTATTGGAGGAAATGGCGGTTGCCAGAGCATTGGCCAATGCCTGCTCAGAGTCATAGGTGCCGTGATCGAGAGAGACCTGGTAGGAAATACCGTTGACTTCTAGACCAAGCTGATCGTTGGTGGCATCGATGGTGACGGGGATCGTCGGGATCGGGCCGCTGCTTATGGTGGCACCGGCCGAGGCCTGGGTGACTTCGAAGGCAACGTCACCAATGGGCAAGCCGCTGGCCTCGAGCTTGCTGATGCCGAGCACCGCTGTATCTCGGTAGGAGAATATCGAACCGGTGCCGCCGACACCGCCGACTTCGGAGGGGTCGGCGTAGACGTCATTGGAATAGACTGAGTGGGCGGTGGCCAGGGAGCTCACGCTGAAGGAGAATGCTCCTTCGAACTGGCCCGAAGCCGCGGTAGGGGTGACTGACTCGTTGGTACTGGTCGCTGTCAGCTTCTGCCACTGGGTTGAGCGTCGGAGGTCAGAGGCAAGATCACCGAGCGAGCTGACATCACCTCGAATGGCCTTCAACTCAGTTTGGGCTGACCGCTCGGCGGTCCGCTGATTCACCAAACGATTCTGAGGCAGACGTTCGATCTGCATCAGCTGTCGAATGATGTTGGAAGTATCGAGGCCACTGGAGAGGCCGTCTACAAAACTCATTGGCTTGTCCTTGTTGTACTCATCACATACGACGGTGGAAAGAGGGTGGGCGAGGAAAAAGAGGGGTTAGCGAATAGGTGTGGTTGTCAGAGAGTTGATGAGATGGTGGGGTCAGACCGTGGGCCTCACCCCACCACTCCATCAGAGGCCTTAGCCGAGCAGTCGCAGGACCGACTGTGGGATCTGGTTGGCTTGTCCAAGCATTGCGGTGCCAGCCTGCTGGAGGATCTGGCTCTTGGTGAAGTTGACCATTTCTTCTGCCATGTCGGTGTCACGAATACGTGACTCCGAAGCGGCCAGGTTCTCGCTGGTTACCTGCAAGTTACGGACCGTTGACTCAAGGCGGTTCTGGGTAGCACCCAGGCTGCCTCGAGAGCTGGAGATTCCAGCAATGGCCTTGTCGATCTCCTCGATTGATGTCCGGGCATTGGCATGGCTATCGACTGCCAGCGTGGAGAGATTTACCGCAGCGGCAGTTCCGTCCGGATTTAGCCCACCAAGAGCGGTTGCGCTCAACGTCCCGACGGTGACAGAAATAGCGTTGCCACTATCGCCTTCGGAACCAACCTGGAAGTTCAGCGGAGTTGCGCTGAAGATAGCGGCGCCACCGAAGGTGGTGTCGGAACCAATCCGACCGATCTCTGAGGACAGAGCATCCATCTCGGACTTGATAGCGGTACGAGCAGCAGTGTCGTTGGTGTCGTTAGCGGCCTGAACCGTTAGATCACGCATGCGGTTCAGCATGGTGTGAACCTCACCCAAGGCACCTTCAGCGGTTTGCACCAAAGAAATGCCGTCTTGGGAGTTCCGTGCCGCTTGCTTCAGTCCAGAGACCTCAGCCCGCAACTTCTGGGAAATAACCAACCCAGCAGCATCATCGCCTGCCCGATTGATTCGGAACCCGGATGAAAGCTTTTCCAAGCTCTTACCTAGGCGTCCGTTGGAACCTTGCAGGTTCCGGTTGGCGTTAAACGCCATAACATTGTTATTGATTCGCATTTGATCTCGTGGTCCTTCCGTGAGAGATCTTGAATATGTCAGCCGAGAGCGCAAGCGATTCCGGCGGCTGGTCCAATCCGTGGTCCAGTCCAACCACAAAAGTGGTCATCCCCTAGGCTCGACAGCACCGGTCCTGGTATGAGGGTTTCTGACGTTATTTTTTCGGAAATCGCTTCTACCAATGATCTGCGAGCCGACACTGGTTCGCCGCACAACTCCCGGACGCGCCAATAGCAGGGAGAGGGTGGAGTCTCCCCGCTATGGGTGTGATCAGTTTGGACCGGCCCGGATGAGAGCCGCTACTGAGCCGCTTGCTAGCCGAGCAGTCGCAGAACCGACTGTGGGATCTGGTTGGCTTGTCCAAGCATTGCGGTGCCAGCCTGCTGAAGGATCTGGCTCTTGGTGAAGTTGACCATTTCTTCTGCCATGTCGGTGTCACGAATACGTGACTCCGAAGCGGCCAGGTTCTCGCTGGTTACCTGCAAGTTACGGACCGTTGACTCAAGGCGGTTCTGGGTCGCACCCAAGTCGCCTCGAGCAGTTGAGATTCCGGCAATGGCACTGTCGATGGCCTCGATCGAGGTCCGAGCATTGGCGTGACTGTCAACGGCGAGGGCGGATAGATCTGTACCGCCAACGCTACCGGTGGTGAGGGTGGCAACAGTCACCGAAATCGCGTTGCCAGCGTTACCTTCCGAACCGACCTGGAAACTCTTGGCCGTTCCGCTGAAGATAGATGCTCCTCCGAAGGTTGTATCGGCACCGATGCGCCCGATCTCCGAAACCAGCGCTGTCATTTCAGCCCCGATAGCGGTACGAGCGGCAGAATCGTTGGTGTCGTTGGCAGCCTGGACCGAAAGGTCACGCATGCGGTTCAGCATGGTGTGAACCTCACCCAAGGCACCTTCAGCGGTTTGCACGAAGGAGATGCCGTCTTGGGAGTTCCGTGCCGCTTGCTTCAGTCCGGAGACCTCAGCCCGCAACTTCTGGGAAATAACCAACCCAGCAGCATCATCGCCTGCCCGATTGATTCGGAACCCAGAAGAAAGCTTTTCCAAGCTCTT
>JAJRQY010000091.1 GCA_024280015.1 Actinomycetes bacterium | reverse complement strand
GCCGAAACTTGATCGTCTTGCCCGTTCAGTTCCGGACGCACGCGCTATCGGGGATGAACTGGCGGCCAAGGGTGTGGCGTTGTCTCTTGGTGGCCAGGTGCATGACCCGACTGATCCGATGGGCAAAATGTTTTTCAACATTCTGGCCACGTTCGCTGAGTTTGAGGTTGATCTGTTGCGTATGCGGACTCGTGAGGGGATGGCTGTTGCTCGTGCGAAGGGGAAACTCAAAGGCAGACAACCGAAACTGTCAGCGATGCAGCAGAAGGAACTGGTCCGGATGCATGAAGCGGGTGGTCATAGCATCACTGATCTTGCGGAGGTGTTCGCTGTTTCTCGACCGACCGTGTACCGGACCTTGAATCGGGCTCGGTCAGCGACGGAGTTGTAGCTGCTCTTCCCTTTGGTGGCCTGTTGGTTACCAGCAGGCCACCTACGTGATTTTTGGGCTGCCCTGTCGTTGCTACCGATGCGACGGCCCTAGCAATTTCCGGTGAGGCTTGAGTGATGTCTATTCACAAATGAAGTTGATGTCAGATCTCAGGACAAGCTGATAGTTGGTGACGTCATCCGCCCCATTGTGCGAGTAGTCAACGCTGCCGTCATCTCGAAGCCGAGCGAATCCAAGCAGCACCTGACCATCTTCACTTGTCTTGAACTGGTCCCCCCGAAACGTCGTGGGTGCCGCAACTTGGTAGTACATCATCCCGGCGGCGGTTCCTGGGACTGTTAGCGATTGAGTGCCACAGAATTCGAGTCCCTGGAAGTCGAGTCGGTACCAGACACCGACTACTGGGTCAGATGGCCATGTCTCTTCCTCAGTGAACACCGGCAACTCACCATTTGATGTCTCCTCGGTGCCGGACTCGGGTTCAGACTCGACCGTTGAGGAAGGAGTCGCGGCGACACTGGACTCGGCCGGGTCAAGCGCAGTCTCTGAGCCGCAACCCCCCAAAACGAGTATCAGGGCCAGGCCTACAACAGAAAATGCTGTTTGTAATTGTTTGATCATGATCCGCCTACTTTCGGTAGAAGCATCGCTCCACAAGCTCAGACGGAGCCAAAGCCCATCTGGTTCCCACAGACTCACAATTCCCGCCAGCAGAAGCAGGGATCAGATCGGCGGGTGCTAGCAGCTGATGCTGTTCGGGATCCTGTTCTCATACTCCTGTGCGTATCTAAACCCGTTGATGACACTGGCGTAGGTAGCGCTGCCGTTCAACTGGCCAATCCAATAGGTCAGACCAGTCTGGTCTGGGGCCCGGTCCAGCATTCCGTAGTACAACATTGAAGCATCGACCGTGTTGCGCCAGTAGCTTGCGGCGTTTGGTACACCGTTGAAATAGGCCATCATCCTGGCACGGCTCCAATACCCGTTGGTTATCTGGGTGATCCACCATGGATGCTCCGAATAGACACCGTGCGAACGAAGCCAAACGTTCCCCACGAACTGGGCATCAGTCATAGCGTTCCAGTTGATTGGGCTACTGGTGTTCATCAATGCGGTCGCGAGTGCTTCACGGTTGGTGTAGGTCTTGGCCCAATACTCCAGGCCACCAACATCCGCGATTCTGTCCTGAGTCATCTGGTACATGCGAATGACTTCGGCGTAGGTTCCTTCGAATTCGGGCGACCGGACGAAGTTGATGATGACGTCGTCACCATTGAGTTCGCCGTTAACGATTTGGGCTTCCCAGTAGTGCAGGCCAAAGGAGTCTGGGTATCGGCCGAGGATGTCGTGGTATTGCTGGTCAACGAGTCGTGCTGGTGAGGACGCAAGCCCTCCACTAGCGAATCCATTGTCGCCGAAGGGGCAGACATCACCGACCCTGTAGCGGGCTACGTCCCACGCTTCGAATTCGATACGGCGTTCGTTGTCGGTTTCCTGATTGCCAGCCATGTCTAGGCGGGCATCAAGGATTCCTAGTGCAACATCTTGTTGCCAAGGGGGAAATGGAATGCCTTCGGAGTAGGTGTCGCCGTCTCTTGTTGACCATCGGGCAACTCGCCCTTGGCGGGCACTATCGCCGATGCAGTTCAGGTTGCGGGAACCGGTTCCGGTTGCCATGATCGTCCTCAGCTGGACAGCACCCTGCGACGGCATCACATAACCGTGCCTATAGGCGCTTGTGGGACTGCTGCACCAGTCGTGCTTCAGGGTAATCAGATGACCGAGTTCGTGTGGGACAGTCAAGTCCCCTGCGTCGCGATCGAAGCCCGCGTTGATCGTCGATCGTACGATTGCAGCGAACTCGGTGTTCTTTGTTGTCGAGTTGATGAAGTCCGGCACCGAAGAAGCAATGCCGTAGAGTGAATGACCGGTACTCGTGGAGACGAGCTTCGTCTTGACGACGATGAGGACCAGGTCAGCGGCGGCGTTGTCCCGTTGCTGGGCTACGGCGGCTGAGTTGCCGATCACGTTGAAGATCGTGTCGGAGTCAGTTTGTGCGCCACTGGGCCATGCCACATCAAAAGTGCCGACAACTTCGAAACTGAAATTTAAGCCCTGCAGGTTCTGACCCGCTGTCGCGTTCGCTAACTCCAAAGCAACATCAGCCGTCGATGCTCCGTCAACTCTGACAATTAGGACATCGATCTGAGGATCAACACCACTGATCGGATTTATTGATCTTGCCGCACCATCAGGGGCACTGTCGTCCACTTCGATGCCAATGAAGGGGTCAGCATCCTTGACATCCTCAATCTCGACTTCTCGGGGAGAGTCATCACCACCACCGGGTTCAACGACCTCTGATCTATAGGAAACAAGGCAGCTCCCCTTGACCCCGGAACGCTCCGGGCACACACCAAGCGAAATGATCGTGTCAGCTGTTGAGATTCGCAGCTCTGGTGAGCCTTCCTTGGTTTGGGGAAGGATGAGTGCGACATCGACGGGTAGTTCATCTATCCAGGCTTGGCTGGCGATACGGACGATGACGTCCTGGGTTTGGGCTGGTTCGGCGTGGCGCTGTGCTGGCCATGGTGCGCTTTCGAAAGGATCAGGCTCCTTGCCAAAGACAGCAACGAGGTCTCCTGTTCCGGGGAGAGCCAGTTTGAAACTTGTCTTTTCGGTGACTGGTATCCGGCTCAAGTCTGTGAGGTCGAAGTCGACTTGGTGAGCTTGGAGAGGCTCCTCGGGGGTGTTGAGCCGTTCCTGGTCCAACATGATCTCGGTCACGATGAGGGCACGGCCAAGGTCGCGGTCAACGGATGCTGGTTTGTCCGGCGCTGCGGGACGTTTTGTGTCCTCTGGTTGGCTGACCTGTTCAGGTCGTTCTGGTTCCTGGGCTCCGGAAGGACTCGCCAGGGTGGCGGCAAGCAGAGCAATGGCGGTGAGAAGTGTTGGGAAGATACGAGAGGGATTCTTCATCGGGTGTCCTTCGCTAACCGGGTATTACCTGTGTCAGCGGCCCTGAAGGGAAGATGTCCCGGAGTAGCAGGAATCTGGACTTCTCTTTGTTGCCGCTGCAACCTTTGTACTCGGTGAACAAGCAGCAGTGGTGGACCTGGTTCGCATCGCCTGTTTGCAGGCGAGCCCATGAAAGCACCGAGGTGCGCTGGTGGCCCCTTCGACGACGGTAGAGGGCGACCCGAATGCGAACGCCTGATCGAGGGACGTTCAATAGGTGATGCCTCTATCTAACCTATGGAAAGCTCCGTTCCGATGCCGTGGCTACTGAACATTGGATGTCGGCCTGTGATCTTGCTCTGGGCTTGTTTGCCGCTGGTGACACGACGCTTCTATGTGTTGTCAAGGGCTTTCTCGGGATGTTCGAGCAGTCGCCAAACGCGCCGAGCAATGAAGCGCTTGAGGCATCGTGTTGCTTCTCGACGGGTCTTGCCTTCCTCAG
>JAJRQY010000090.1 GCA_024280015.1 Actinomycetes bacterium | reverse complement strand
GCGTGGTGATGAGGGGGACCCCTGACTGAGCCGCCGCCATGCGGATATAGGACCCGTCGGCTCGGGCCCCTTGACCTTTCGGCGTATTGATAACCATGGAAACCTCACCTTCTTCAATGAGGTCCAGGGCTGTGCGGGCCTCGGATCGCTCCGCGCCCTCTTCGATCTTGGCCACAACCGATTGAACCTCAAGACCGGCAGCATCCAAGGTGGCCGCCGTCCCCTCGGTCGCGGCGAAGGTGTAACCAAGGTCGGCGAAGAGACTGGCAACCTCGATCCCTGCCGCCTTATCCCGATCGGCAAGAGATAAGAAGATCGTTCCACCAACTTCGATCTTGGTTCCCGCTGCAAGCTGGCTCTTCACAAAAGCCAACCCTGGGCTCACATCAAGACCCATGACCTCACCGGTCGAGCGCATCTCGGGCCCAAGCAAGGCGTCGGTTTCTGGGAACCGGTTGAAGGGCAGCACCGCTTCCTTTACCGACCAGTGACCGACCACCGGTTGCATTGGCAGCCTGCCTTCAGAGCGAAGTTCCTCCAGCGTTGCTCCTGCCATCACTCTGGCCGCAATCTTGGCCAGCGGCCGGCCCGTTGCCTTGGCAACAAAGGGCACGGTTCGTGACGCTCGGGGGTTGGCCTCGATCACAAAGACCTGGCCGTCCTTCACTGCGTACTGCACATTGATTAGCCCAACGACATCTAGAGCGGCCGCAATGCGGCGGGTGTAGGTCTCCAATACTGCGATGGTGTCTGGTCCCAGGTTTGGTGGCGGAAGCACACAAGCGGAGTCGCCAGAGTGCACTCCAGCTTCCTCGACGTGTTCCATCACGCCACCAATAATGCAGTCGCCGGTGTTATCACGGATGGCATCAACGTCTACCTCGGTTGCATCTTCCAGAAAACGATCAACCAGGACCGGCCGTTCGGCCGATAGCCCGCCTTCCTTGCCAAGCGAACCAATGGCACTCAGAGCCTCCATTGCTTTGGCCAGCTCGTCTTGGCCATAGACAATTTCCATTGCTCGACCGCCAAGGACATAGCTGGGTCGAACCAGGGCGGGAAACCCGATTCGTTCAACAACCGCGGTTGCCCCGGACAGATCAAGGGCCGTTCCTCCTGCTGGTTGAGGAATCTCCAGTTGTGCGCAAACCGAGGACCAGGCTTCTCGGTCTTCGGCCGCATCGATTGAAGCCGGACTGGTACCCAGAATCAGCTCCGGCGGGAGCAGGTCAGCTAGCTTCAGCGGGGTCTGCCCGCCGAGCGAGACAATCACACCGATGGGATCTTCTGCCTCGATGACGTTCATGACATCTTCGTAGGTCAATGGCTCGAAATAGAGCCGATCTGACGTGTCGTAGTCCGTTGACACTGTCTCCGGGTTGCAGTTGATCATGACAGTTTCGAAGCCGGCGTCACGTAGGGCGAAGCTGGCATGCACGCAGCAGTAGTCGAACTCGATCCCCTGGCCGATTCGATTAGGGCCAGAACCAAGGATGATGATCTTCTTCTTGTTGCTCTCTCGGACCTCGGACTCATCCTCATAGGTCGAGTAGTGGTAGGGCGTCATTGCCTCGAACTCGGCTGCACAGGTGTCAACGGTTTTGAAGGTGGTGATGACTCCAGCCGACTTGCGAGCCTTCCGAGCCGTCAGTTCATCGGTGCCAAAGAGGTTCGCAAGCTGGGCATCACTAAAGCCCATCTGCTTTGCCCGCTTCCATTCAGACTTGGAAAGATCGACAATGGAGCGTCCTTGGAGGGCTATCCCCGCCAGAGCCGAGCGTTCCTCCACAATCATCAACATCTGATCCAGATACCAAGGATCGATCTTGGATACATCATGGATCCTCTCAGCCGATAGCCCTCGGCGAAGTGCTGCCTCGACGTGCAGCAACCGGTCAGGCGTCGCAATTGCGCATTGTTCCCAGAGTTCGTCGTCGGTTAGGCCATCGAACTGGTCACCAGCATCGAACCCAGCAGTGCCCTGTTCCAAAGAACGGAAGGCCTTCTGCAGACTCTCAGGAAAAGTTCGACCAATGGCCATGACTTCGCCAACCGATTGCATCGAGGTACCAAGAACACCCGACGTTCCTGGAAACTTCTCAAAGGCCCAGCGAGGGATCTTTGTCACAACATAGTCAATGGCTGGTTCGAAGCTGGCTGGCGTCGAGCGCACCCCGTCGACCGCTGTGATGTCATTTGGAATTTCATCCAGGGTGTAGCCAACGGCAAGCTTGGCCGCAATCTTGGCAATGGGGAAGCCGGTTGCCTTGGAGGCCAGAGCCGAGGATCGACTGACCCGAGGGTTCATCTCAATAATGACGCGCCGACCAGTTTCAGGATGGACCGCGAACTGAACATTGGAGCCGCCAGTCTCGACTCCGACCCGACGAAGGCAAGCGAAGGCAGCGTCGCGCATGTCCTGATATTCGACATCGCTTAAGGTCTGAATGGGAGCGACCGTGATGGAGTCCCCGGTGTGAACTCCCATCGGGTCAACATTCTCAATCGAACAGATGATGACCTGGTTGTCCAAGCGGTCACGCATCACTTCCAGCTCGTATTCCTTCCAGCCAACGATGGATTCTTCAATGAGGATCTCACTAATTGGACTGGTAGCCAGACCGAAGCTGGCAACGGCTTGGAACTCCTCGGCAGTGGAGGCAATACCCATACCCCGGCCCCCAAGGATGAAGGCAGGACGAATAATCACAGGCAGCCCGATGTCGCCAATAACGGTGTCGGCTTCTTCCATGGTGCGGGCCACACCGCTGCGCGGAACCTCCATCCCAATTTCCAGCATGGCCAGCTTGAATTCTTGGCGATCTTCTGCGGTATTGATCGCAACCGCAGTGGCACCGATCATTTCCACGCCATGATCAGCCAGCACACCGGCAGCTTCCAGTTCCATAGCCAGATTCAAGGCAGTCTGGCCACCCAATGTTGGCAACAAGGCGTCTGGCTGTTCCTTGGCAATGATCTTGGTGAGAACCTCAACAGTGAGAGGTTCGATGTAGGTGGCATCAGCAAAATCAGGATCAGTCATGATCGTGGCCGGATTGGAGTTCGCAAGAATGACCCGATAGCCGTCCTCGCGCAAGACGCGGCAAGCCTGGGTGCCGGAATAATCAAACTCGCACGCCTG
>JAJRQY010000089.1 GCA_024280015.1 Actinomycetes bacterium | reverse complement strand
TCGTCGATCACGGGCTTGTCTGGCATGGCCCTGTTCTCGCTCTCTGTGGTGGTCATTGTCATTGTGGTTCCTTCCTTTTGTGGCTACCGATTTGGTAGCCGGTTTGGAACCTCACACAGATTCTTATACACCCTCGCGAGTTGGCTTCTGGCCACCGGACTCCTCTGTCTCCTTGCTGCGGCTTGTGGTGTTCCCCTCAGCACCAGTAGCGGTAGCGGTGACCCACTCCCCATCCAAGAAATGGCCCAAGCCCTGGCCAACGAACCAGCCGAAGTGAAGTTCAGCTTCCAAGAAATCTTCCAACCCGACTACACCACCGACTGGCACCACAGCCGCCAACCCTTCCCCTCCAACCCCACCGGCTCACGAGGAGGAGCTGTCTTCATCGAATCAAGTTCCGGGGACTACCACGGAAGAACTCAATTCGAAATCACCCCACACACCGGCTCCGTGCAACTCCCACCAATCGCCCAAGACTACAAACCAACCAGGTAGCGACCACAAGACAGAGGACTCCCCCACCCTGCTGCTACCCAATCGCCTGGTCGCTGTCAGAGTGCCGTGCTAGCTTTACTTCCAGCCACTCAGACCCTTGGCAACCATTGTGGGTCTCCAACCATCAATGACTAACGATGCTGAAGTGGCCATGACTGAAAAAGAACGTTTCGACCTCTACGAACAACTCACCGACTGGCTCGGCCCAGTCCACGCCGGAATCCTTATGGAAAACCTTCCTCCAATCAGCTGGGACCAGATCGCAACCAAGCACGATGTCTACGCCGTCAAAGACGACATCAACGCCGTCAGAGTTGACTTCCGCGACGCCATTGGTCTTCTGAATGCGCAGATGGATGCCCAAGGCACAGCCCTGCGAGGCGAAATGAGTGAACTGCGGGGCGACCTCCGCTCCGAAATGAGTGAGCTACGTTCAGACATGAGCGACTTCCGGACCGAACTTCGCACCGACATGAGCGACTTCCGGACCGAACTCCACACCGACATGAGCGACTTCCGGTCAGAGATGGGCGACTTCAAAACCGAGTCGGTCGGCCGCATCAACCAGCTGGAAGAACGCATTAGCGACAAGATCTCATCCGCTCAACGACAAAATATGGCGTTGACCGTTGCCATGATGCTGAGCATCTGGCTCTCAATCGCCGCCTTCTAAGCTCCAAGACGACGCACAGCGCGCCTCTGACCAGGCCCACACTAGAGTCAGAAGCATGAACTCGCCTCCTCACGGGGAAGAGACACGGTGGATCCCCGCAGACAATCCGGCCTTCTCCTACCCGGGTGCTGCCTCGATACAACGCGAGACCGACGGCCTCATACTCCCCCTCCGAGTTGCGGCCAGCAACCTCCCACTGCTGGACCCCGAACTTGTCAGCACCGCTGCCATCCCATCCGGGGTCCGCATCGCCTTCGAAACTGACTCAACCGACCTCGCCATCAAAAGCCGGACAACGCCATCGACCATCGGACCCTGCACCTCCCCATGGGAACTCGTCATCAACGGCGAACAAGTCGAAACCAGACCCGCCCCCTCCTCCGGGGTGACCAGATTCTCCAAACTTCAGACCGGACCAAAAACTGTCGAGATCTGGTTTCCCCACACCGGAGTAACCCACCTACAACAAGTCGGCATTTCTTCCGACGCCCAATACTCCCCAACAACACCCCAAGGTCCAAACTGGGTGGGCTATGGCAGCTCACTAACCCAGTCCCGCTTCGGAGCATCACCACGGCAGACCTGGCCAGCACTGGTGGCAACAGAACTTGGGATGAACCTGACAAACCGTGGCTATGCCGGCCAAGCTCACCTTGATCCACTGATTGCCGCCGAAATACGCGACGCACCCGCCGACCTCATCACCCTCGAACTGGGAATCAACATTGCCCTTTCCGGCTCAATGAATCCGCGCACCTTTCTGGCCGCCACAACCGGATTCGTCTCCACCATCCGAGAAAAACATCCCTCGGTTCCACTCATGCTGATTGCGCCGACCTGGGTCGCCGCCATTGATCAACAGCCGGCTACCCCCAAACTCATCCCCGCTCTAGCGCGCCGCCTCATGCACCAACGGGAATCGCTTCGGCCCCACCTCGGAATGACCCAGGACGATCTCTGCTCCGTCCTCACCCAAGTAGCCGAACGCTTGAACAAGAGCTACCCCGGCCAAACAGTCTTTCTGGACGGAACCGATCTGCTAGGCAAGAACGACCAGCGGCTACTTCAAGACGGAGTTCACTACACCCCCAACGGAGAGCGCCACGTCGCCAAGCGGCTCGCACCCCACCTTCGGCGACTACTTGACGGCTAGGCCCTTGCCTGCTCGCATTGCCAGTGCCGGTCATCGTCGCCATCGGCCACAACCACCGCTTCGGACCCGTACTGCCACTCGCCCAAGTGATAGGACTGACCTAGTCCCGAAGGTCGAAACCTACCGACTAGCGGGCCAGGCCGTAGCTCATCTGATTGTCGACTACGCCTGTCACCGGTGTGAATCCGGCACTTGGACGACCGATGTAGTAGCCCTGGAAAAGCTGGACTCCGAGTTCCTGCAGGTACTCAAACTCCTTCTTTGTTTCGACCCCTTCGGCCAGAACCATGCAGCCCATGTCCCGGCAAAGCTTGATCATGCCCATGATCGTTTTCGCCCGAGAACGCGATTGATACACGCCTCGAACCAGCGAGATATCAAACTTGACCACATCGGGACCAAGCTGTCCAAAGACGCGCAAGCCGGTTGGCCCGCCGCCAAGGTCATCCAAACCAATCCGATACCCCTGGCTTCGCAGCTCCCGCTTCACCTTGTTCAAGTCACCAACAACAACAAGCGGGGTCCTCTCACTCACCTCAAAAACCACTCGTCGAGCAAAACGATGCAGGGCATCACGCCCCGCCGACAACTCCGGATCAGCCAGTGACCGGGTCAGCAGGTTCACAAAGATGAGGGCTTTTGGGTCCAAGGTCGAACTGGCAGCCGACAAGTCACTGGCCACCAACTTCCGGACAAGTCGGTCAAAGTCAAACTCTCGTCCAGCCTCAGTCACCGCTTCAATCAAGAGCAGAGGATTGGACAAGGTCGGGTGATCAACCCGGACCAAGGCCTCATAGCCAAAGGTCGTTTTCACAGACTCAGCGCCATAGGCGTCGCTCTCGGGCAGGACCGACAGCACCGGCTGATAGATCATCCGACACGACTCAAACGCTCGATCAATCTCTGTATTCAACGCGTCATCGACAACCGGATGAAAGTAGCGAGCTTCCTCCGCCCGAAAGCTGTCATGGTCACGTCTTGCCTTCAACCCATCCAGGATGGTGCCGTTAATGTCACCCGGGGAGCAGGGCTTTAGAAGGAAGCGGAAAATCTGGATCTCATTCACCGCATGAGCCGTCAACGCCATCGATTCCGTCGACGTCAACAAGACCCGCATGCAGTCCGGGGCGATCATCTTCGCAATCTTCAATACGGCAATACCCGACATGCCGTTTGGCTGATCATCACAAATGAGAATGTCGATCTCACGACTGCGAAGTACCGCTAATCCCTCAGCGGCCGAGTCGACAATCACCATCTCATAGGGCTTGTTGGTAAACGTGGCCACCATCTCGGCGGCACACCGCCCAGCATCATGGATTACCAGAATTGTCGACTTCACAGGTGCCACCCTTCCGATCAGCATTGCAATGGATTCGCCCACTAGGTTTGCTTGACGGCACCCAAAGACTCGGCCCTCTCGGACCAAATATAAGAGAGTCAAACCTGATGATTTGTTGAATCCCGAAGGTGCGCGAACACTTACAACGCCGACAGCGCGACAAACAGACTAGTCGTCGTCGGTGGTTCCGTAGCCGTAGCCGTAGCGGCCATAGCGACCGTCATCCTTGACGTTCAACAAGATGACTCCGAGCACGGTACCGCCAACGCCCGTGATGCTCTTGGCTGCTCGAACGACCTGTTCACGAGTGGTTGAGCCAGCAGAGGCGACAAGAACTACCGCATCAACACAGCGAGAGATCGCCGGAGCGTCCGCAACCGGAAGAATTGGTGGGCCGTCAATGATGACCAGGTCAGCCAACGTTTCCAGCTTCTTAATGGCGGTGTGATAGCCGGGTGAAGAAACGAACTCGGCCGGATTGGGAGGGATCGTGCCGCTGGTTAGGAGCGCAACCCCATCCATCCCGTCGGGACGAGAAACAATGTCAAAGACTGGCACCCCATCAACCAGATGATCAGTGAAACCAGGTGCATGCTTCTCGCCAAACACCCGATGCAACCGCGGTCGGCGCAAGTCGCCGTCCATCAACACAACATGGCGCCCAACGACCGACATCGAATAGGCAATATTGGTGGCCGTCGTTGTTTTGCCTTCGGACTCATTGGCGCTGGTTATCAGGATGGAGCGAATGTCCTTGCCAACCGAGGAGAACTGCAACGCGGTGGCAATGCGTTGATAACCATCAGCCAGCATCGACTCCGGCTCGTCACGACTGATGAGGCTGAGCTCCTTGCCCTTCATCGAACGGGGCAGCTTGGGCAACGAACCAAGAACCGTGAGGCCAGTCCGGGAATGGAAATAGTCGGCATCTTTCACCGAACGATCTAAGGATTCGGCCAGCAAGGCCAGGGCAACGCCAAGGACCGAACCAGCAACGACGCCAAGCAAGATTGATCGAGACAAGGGTGCGCCAGAGTCATTGATTGGAGGCTCAGCAGACTGCAGCACCTTGGCTGAGCCAACCGAGGCAACCTGCGAGCTCAGCTCCAGGCGGCCAATATTGGAAACATGGGCGGCAATCTGAGAATCGATCAGGACCAGCTCCGGGTCAAGATCAGCTGCTAGCTGATCGATCTGGGCTTGCAGGGTCGTCTGTCGAACCGGGTCCGTTGCCCGCACCAGTCGTTCACGAAGCGGCGCCAGAGGTTCCAGCAAGGTCTGACGTTCCACCCGCAGATCAGTCAGACTCGTTTCCAGCCGACTCACCGTGTCACCAATGCTCTGCGACGCGTTCTCCTGCTTGGTCTGGACATAGGCCTCAGCCCAACCATTGGCCCAGTCAGCAGCCTCATCCGCAGTCGGTGCCGTAGCGGAGAACTCCAACACATCCGCGGTTGATAGTCCACTCACATCGACGTTTTCTGGAACGAAACCCAGGATGGCTTCCACTCGAGTCTCGGTCGAATTGCCAAGGGCCAGGTTGATCTCGTTCTCGATCCGACGATTCAACAATCCGGTGTTCCCGCTAGAACTCCCCAAAGCGTCCTGCGCAGCCGAATCAGCAATCAGCACCGAAGCGGTCGCCGAATACTGGGGCGTAGCCCGCGAGCCAAGAAAGCCCGCAAGCCCGCCAAGTACAAGAATTGGTAGTAGAACCCACGGCCAGCGGCGCCGCAGAATGGCTACGTAGTCCTCGAGGGACAGTTCGCCCGCCTCGTTGTCAGTCACCCAGAGATACTAACGACTCTGGATCGGCAAAAGGTGTCGAAGGATGATCGACCTACCGTTGAAGGTTGTTCACCTCAACCGCATCTTGCAAGCACTTCCATAACTCAGCAACATGCTGATGTTCGGTGGACAAAACACCAATGGAAACCCGAGCCATCCACCTGCCGTTCAACTGGGACGGGCTCAGAAACGCCTCACCCGATTCATTGATAGCTCGGACCCACGACAAGGTGTGATCATCCAATGCTTGGCCGGTCATCGGCTCGCTGGCGCCAGACTCGCCATCGACAGACTCGCCACGAAGAACAGGTGTATGCAGCACACAAACCGTCTGCAAGTCAACCGGAGCAAGCACCTGCCACCCCGGCGCGGCAACCACCTGCTCGGCCAGCCATTGGGCATTGTCCAAATCTCGACGAATCCGATCCTTGATGGCCTCGACCCCATCCAGACGAAGCTGGAACCAGATCTTCAAGGCACGAAAGCGTCGCCCAAGCGGGATACCCCAATCCCGGTACTGGGTCACCTCGCCATCAGCGCTTGACTGCAAGTAGCTGGGGTTGGTCGACATCACCGACTGCAACTGATCGGTGTCCCGCACATAAAACAACGAGCAATCCAAGATGGTGCCCATCCACTTGTGCGGATTCCATGAGATCGAATCTGCTCCCTCCACCCCGTCCCACAAGTGCCGACACTCTGGTAACAACATCGCCGTCCCCGCCATCGCCGCGTCAACATGCACCCACGCACCAACCGTGGAAGCAACCTCAACAATGGCAGCAACCGGATCCATGGCCGTCGTTCCCGTGGTACCAACCGCAGCCACGACCACCGCTGGAGTTTTGCCTGCGGCAACATCAGCGGCGACACAAGATGCCAGCGACTCCGGATCCATGGCAAAGGTCACCGGATCGGTGTCGACCATGACGATATTGTCCCAACCAAAACCAGCCAGCAGGGCGGCCTTGACCACCGACGAATGGGCCTGCTTGGTGGAATACACCACCAATGGCGATTCGACCGCCTGCAAACCTCCATGGTTCTGCGACAACGACGAGGCTCGTTCTCGGGCCGCCAACATCGCAGTTAGGCAACCGGTTGATGCCGTATCGGTGATGGACCCAAACCAGTTATCGCTCAGCCCGACCAGCTGACGCATCCAGTCACAAACAACCTCTTCTACCTCGGTCAGCGCAGGTGCACTTTCCCAGGAAATACCAACCGAGGAAAGCCCAGCCGAAGCAAGGTCCCCCAGGATGGACGACAGCTCCGCGTTGGCGGGAAACCAGCCAAAATGCATTGGGTGCTGCATCTCAAACATGCCGGGAACAACGACTGAATCCAGATCAGCCATCACTGCGTCAAATGACTCGACCTGGGTTGGCGGTCGATCAGGAAGGGCGGCAGCGACCTCTCCAGGGCCCGTCCTAGCTCGGACTGGACGATCAGCAGCCGAAGCCCGATGGTCAGCAATCCAGTCAATGAGTTCATGGCCAGCAAGTCGAAATTCTTCAGGAGTCACACAGCCAGGCTAGTGACAGTCAGGCCAGCGACAAGTCAGGCCGCAGCGTCGCTAACTGATTCCTCGCCAACGGAAACTTCAGCAAGACCACAAGCTGCCTGAGCAACAGGATCCCGCAGATCGATCGGCTCAGAAAGGTTGACGGTCACACCAATGGGAAAGCGTGGTACGACTGGTGAGGCCTGTGCGGCAAGAACATTAATCAGGATCGATACTGGATCATGCCCCTTGGCCAAGCGATGCCTCCACGGCACCTGAGTCCGATCCAAGAGTTCCATAACTCGCGCTCCGGTCCGGTAATAGCGCCCGATCGAGGCGAATTCTTCCGGATCCAAACCATCGCCACTCGGAACTGGAAGCCGAAGTTCTCGGCCATTTAGTGAAGCGTAAATGTTCTCAACAAATCGGGCTGATCCCTCGACCTGTTCATGTCCTTGTTCCAGAGCAATCAGGTCAGGGCGGCGAGAGTGCCGCTCGGCCCGCAACCGAGTGAAGCTGGCCACCAGCTCAGCCGCACCGCCAGCTTTGGTTGGGCAAGTATTTTGTGCCGCCGCCGCTTCCAAGAACCAGGTCTCTCGGGTCGACATCTCCGCATCGGTCGGATCATGCATCCAGGGAACTGAGGGGTCATAGCCGGTTGGAACTCGCCATACCATCTCAAACATCTGGTACTGATGGAAGGCCTCATGAACAAAAAAGCGAGCGAACTCCCACGAGCTGGCGTGTGCCTCCTCACAGTCAAAGCTAAGAGCCAGACACTCCTGCCCAGCAACGTCAACGGCAAACTGGGCTGGCTCTTGCGCCGTCAGCCCAAGATCAGCCACCAGCTCCGAACCAAACCGGTAAATCGGCGGCAGGCCCAGATGATCAGGAAGCGGCACCAGCTGAACAGCATTTCCCAGAGCGGTGGCTCTCCCGAGAGCAGCCACATCGTCGATATTGAGGGCGTACCCATAACACTGATCGGCACCCTGTCGAACGAGGAGGGTCGGTCGCAGCTCGGGTCGAAACCCAAAACCCCAGATCCTGGCGGCACTCTGAGCGAAGGTCGATGTGATCTCTGCCAGCTGAGTAAAGAGTTGCCGGTCCAGCAGATCAAGGCCGAGCCACTGGCCATGTCTCGGCACAACGAAACCAGCAGTCGCACAAAACTGCTCGGTCTGCAAACGTTCTGCTAGTACACCCTCTGTGGCCAAGCATTACAGTCTCCACACAATTGCTGAGGAAAGTCTGAGAACTTGATTAACTAGGAGTCTTGCGAGTCCTAATCATTGAAGACGAACGTGATATAGCCGAAGCAATCCAGAGGGGTCTCGAACGAGAAGGATTCACTCCTGTCATCGCCGACAACGGCAACGACGGCTACTGGCACGCCACCGAGGGAAACTACGCCCTGATTGTTTTGGATATCCTGCTCCCTGGCATTAATGGCTACCAACTCTGCCGACGCGTGCGCGAGGCCGGGGTTGAAACGCCGATCCTGATGCTGACGGCGAAGTCTGGCGAATTCGACGAAGTCGAAGCGCTGGAACTTGGGGCTGATGACTTCCTTCGGAAACCCTTCTCCATCCATGTCCTCCTCGCCCGTTGCAAGGCCTTGCTGAGGCGGCGGCCGCTCAGGCTCGCCCCAACCAGCTTTGCCGGAATCGAGCTTGACCTCAAGACTCGACGCTGCATTGTCGACGGACAAGACCTCCAGCTCACTCCTCGAGAGTCACAACTCCTGGCTTCGCTCTTGATGGCCAAAGACGTACCCATTACCAAGCAAGGCTTGCTCCATTCAGTGTGGGGCTTGGATTTTGAGGGTGACGCCAACGTGGTCGACGTCTACATCCGATACCTGAGAAAGAAACTCGGACCGGACCGGATCAAGACCATCCCCAGAATTGGCTACGTTCTCCAAGACTTGACTTGCGCAGACTCATCATCCTTCGCCAACGACGAACCAACCTTCGCCAACGACGAACCAGCCGATGCCAGGATCTAGCGACTCCGATGACGAGTTCGTCCATCCAATCTCCGCCCTGGCCAATCAGCTGAACCAGATCCCGCATGAGCACATGGGTCCAATTCGCTACCCAACCGACCCGGTGGTCGAGTCACTCATCAACGAGATGTTGGAACGGATGGCCCTGCAATTCGAAGAGCGACAGAACTGGTTGGCGACTACATCACACGACTTACGCAGCCCGATCACCGCCATTATTGCCAACGCTGAACTGGCCATTGGCTCCGAAGCTTCGGTGGATGACATGGTCCACGCGGTCGATGTTGCCCACCGCAACGCCCGGCGTCTCGCCGAACTCATCGACGCCTTCATGGACGAAGCGAGCAAGCTCGGTTCCCACGGCTTGCCCAACCGCCCCGGAGCGAACTACTGGGCCTAAATCCACCCAAACGCTGGCACACTGTCAGGCATGACATTTGAGCGAATTGGAGTGGTTGGCGCTGGACTCATGGGGTCCGGCATCGCCGAAGTAGCAGCCAAGGCCGGAGCAACCGTCGTGGTGGCCGAGACCAGCGAAGAAGCAGCCAAGGCAGGCCAAGCCAGGATCGAGAAATCGTTGGACCGGGCGGTCAAGGCCGGGAAGATGGAGTCGGGTGAACAGGTTGCGGTTCTTGACCGGCTGGTTTTTACCACCGACATGGAAAAGATGGTCGACCGGCAACTGGTGGTTGAAGCCATTGTCGAAAATGAGAACGCCAAGACCACCCTTTTTCGTCGCCTGGATGAAATTGTCGAAGATCCCGAGGCCATCCTTGCCTCCAATACCTCATCGATCCCGATCATGAAGCTGGCCATGGCCACCAAGCGCCCCGAGAAGGTCATTGGCATCCACTTCTTCAATCCCGTACCCATCTTGCACCTGGTCGAATTGGTGACCTCACTCCACACCTCGCCCGAGACACGAGAGCAGGCAACGTCCTTCGCCGGTGAGCAACTGGGCAAGCGGGTGATCCATTCCAAGGACCGGGCTGGCTTTATTGTGAACGCCTTGCTGATTCCTTACATCTTGAGTGCCATTCGCATGTTCGAATCAGGCTTTGCTTCCAAAGAAGACATTGACCAGGGCATGGTGACCGGCTGTGCCCACCCCATGGGACCACTGGCGCTGGCTGATCTCATTGGCCTTGACACCACCAACGCGGTGGCCGAATCGCTCTACGCCGAGTTCAAAGAGCAGCTCTATGCGCCCCCACCACTACTCGCTCGCATGTGTGAAGCCGGGCTTCTTGGTCGTAAAACTGGCCGAGGTTTCTACGATTACAGCTGAATTATCCGGACATTCGGATGTCTGGGAATAATTAGGGCCTTCACGACCTTGCAATCCGGTAGGAGCACCAGTTCCCACCAAGAAAACGAGGTCAAGTGCATCATGTCTACCCACGCACAAACCGTGGCATCCCCCCTGTCCGACGCATCACCGGCAGACACCCTGGCCAGCACCACTAGGCGAAAACCCCTTGCCCAGGAGAACCTTCTCCTCACCCTCCTGCTCGCAGCCGCAGCCGTTGGCGTCTTCACCTTCGTTGGAACAAAACAAGGCCTGCTCTTGCTGATTGGTGCCGCCCTCGGCATCACCCTGTTCCAGGCTGACTTCGGTTTCACCGAAGGTTTCACCGCACTCATCCGAGACGGCCGCACCCGCAAAATGCGAGCCCAGATGTTGATGCTGATGACCGCCAGCCTGGTCATGCTCCCCTTCTTTGCTCGAGGCGAATTCCTCGGCACCGAACTGTCAGGCAAGGTCATCGCCCTCAATGTCTCAGTCATGACCGGCGGCTTCTTGTTCGGTATGGGCATGCAGCTTGGCGGCGGCTGTGCGTCAGGCACCCTCTATGACCTCGGCTCAGGAGCGGTCCGTATGGGCATCACCCTCAGCGCCTTCATCTTTGGCTCCCTCATTGGAACCTTCCACGTTCCCTGGTGGAAGACACTGCCCTCGCTGGGCAAGATCCCCATGGTGGCTGACTACGGACTCGCAGCAGCCATTGGAACAAACCTGGCCATTGCCGGCGGACTCTGGCTGGCCTTCCTCGCGTTCGAGAAACGCAAGCGCGGCAATACCGAACCCCTGCTGGAGGCAACCACTGCCAAGATCGACCTGACCGAATCGGACAACAGCTCAAGCACGGCCGCAGTACAGACAGAAGCAGTACAGACATCGGGCCTATCGGGACTCATGGCTCGACGTTGGCCACTGGTTGTCGGTGCAGTCATGCTGGCCCTACTCAATATGGTCACCCTGTGGGTCAAGGGCAAGCCTTGGGGCATCACCTCCGGCTTCGCCCTCTGGGGAGGTCAGATTTATGAACTGTTCGGCGGCGATCTGTCAGGATTCGAGTACTGGGCCAGCGAGAAGAAGCAGCTGTCCCTGGACACTTCCATCCTCAAGCACAGCACATCAATCATGAACATCGGCCTGATCATGGGCGTGTTCTGGGCCGCCAGAGTCAGCCAGAAGATGAAGCTCAACTTCCATATTTCCCCAAAGATTGTCAGCCGACTACTTATCGGTGGCTTCCTCATGGGCTATGGCGCTCGTCTGGCATCAGGCTGCAATATCGGGGCCTACTTCAGCAGTATTGCTTCAGGCAGCATGCACGGCTGGGCCTGGTTCGTTATTGCCTTTGTTGGCAACATGGTTGGTCTTCGGTTGAAGACCACGGTGTTCAGCGACAACTAGGACGCAACTCGCAGTCGGGTCCTAACCTTCTGGAGATTCTCGAAGGCAAAGACCGCTAGTCCAAACCAGATGATGGCGAACCCCACCAATCGGGTGGGGTTCGCTGTTTCTCCAAACACGAAAACCCCGATAGCAAACTGGATCGAGGGCGCCATGTACTGCATCAGCCCGATGGCCCACAAAGGAATGCTCTGTGCCGCCCGGGCAAACAACAAGAGGGGCGCAGCCGTGGCCAGGCCAATCAATCCGGCGAACACTGGCGCCGAACCTTCGCCCAGACTGATGCCGCTGACACTCATGCTGTTGACACTGACACTGCCACCTCCGCCACTTCCCCCCGACAGGGCAACCCAGCCGAGGTAGGCCACAGCGAAGGGCACGATCCAGATGGTTTCCATAGCCAAACCCTCGATCGGGCCCCGAGTTGATTGCTTCTTGGTGAGGCCATAGACAGCAAAGCTTGAGGCAAGCACCAGCGAGATCCAGGGCAAGGAGCCAGCCTCGAAGCCGAGCACGCCAACCCCAAGAGCAGCGGTGGCAATGGCGAACCAGCCGACCCGGCTGAGGCGCTCTCCCAAGAACACCACCCCAAGAAATACCGACATGAGCGGATTGATGAAGTAGCCAAGACTGACTTCGACCACGCGCTCAGTGGCAACGGCGTAGACAAAGACCAGCCAGTTCAACCCAAGCAAGAGACCAGCAACCAGGTGGATCTGGTTGGCCTTGGTCGCCACCAGAAGCGATCTCGGTGACTGCTTTCGGACAATCCACAAGAAGGCCACCAGGATGACCATGGTTTGCACTGCTCGCTGGGCCGTGACCTGACCAGCGGGAATGGAGGCAACCTGATGCCAATAAAGCGGGGCCAACCCCCAAAGGAGGTAGGCCCCAAAAGCGAACCCAAATCCGGATTTCTCCGACTCGAGTTCAGTCGTCTCGGTTGTGGTCAATGACTGAGCGGACCGCTGCTAGCGACGGGAGAAGATGCGCAGGATGTACCAGAACATGGTCATCAGTGAACCGAACAGGGCAACCGCAGCACCGACATAGGCCCAGGTTGGGTAGCGACGGACGATGTTCTGCGTCTGATACAGGATGGAAGCGCCAGACAAGGCAACCATGACAACGCTGAAGATCACACCGAGGTGGAAGCCAAAGATGGCTCCACCAATGATCAAGACCAGGGCGGCCATAAAGCCCCACATCACGATCGGCCGAAGGAAGCTCAGATCCTTGCGGGTGACGAAGGCAACAATGGTGAGTCCGGCAAAACCGATGCCAGTAACAACAGCTGCTGAGGCCACCGTTCCGGCCCCCTTGATCTGGAAGACCTGATACAAGAAGGGAGCAAAGATGAATGACTGGGCAAAGGCGATACCGAAAAGGCCGCCGTACTGGGCTGTCGGATTGTCCAACTTGTGAACCGACTGGGAGGCGAACCAGTTGATGACCATGAAGCCGCCAAGGATCAGGAGCCACGAAGCCCCTCCGCTCCTAGCCAAGAACTCATGAATAGCTTGGGCCGCTCCGGTCATGAACAGGATGGTTTCAAACCCAACGAAGGCGGCAACAGCTAGGGCCAGGTGCTGGTAGACCTTGACCAAGAATGATGCACGGTCTTCTTCGGATGCGTTGATGACGGGGGTCATCGAAGGTGATTGTTGATATGCCACGGGTCCTCCTGGGCAGACAGTATTTCCAGTCTAGTCCCCAACGCTGCTTCTGGTGAATAGGTTCCCGGCTTTCGTTCGTTGTCGGGTTTTGTTCGCTCCCTGGTGTCGGACCGGGTGCCTGACCAGATGCCTGTCCGGGCAAGCGAGAATGAGTCTCGAAATCTTCGCTACCATGTGGGCATGCTTGTTGTTCACGTCGCTCTCCCGAGACTGATGAGCTGTCGGTGATCAGTCTGAGTGAGGTCCACGATGTTGCCCTCCGCTTCTTGGGTTCTCATGACCAGCGCTACACCGCCAATCGTCGGCTGATTGTGCAGGCCTTGGCCATGGCCGATGCGCCACTCACCATTGACGGTGTGACTGAGACCGAACCAATGCTGGCTCTCAGCTCCACCTACCGCAACCTTGCTGTGCTGGAAGAAGCTGGTGTGGTCCATCGGATCGTGACCTCTGATGATCACGCTCGCTTCGAGCTCACCGAGGACGTCACCGGTGCCCACCACCATCATCTGGTTTGCACCGATTGTGGACTGGTACTGGATGTGACCCTGCCTGATGAGCTAGAAGATCTGCTGCATCAGTCACTTGAAGCAGCAGCGAAGGAAAACTCCTTCGCTGGTGCCCACCACCGCATCGACCTCATCGGCCTCTGCCAGTCCTGCAAGCCCTAAACACCTGCAAGCCCCACCTCCCCCCCCCACGCCAACTGGCACCGCTAGCGACCCATATGCGACATCAGACCGGTGCCAGAACGCACAAGAGCGAGGCGGGGCGGGGCAGGAAGGCGGGGCAGATCAGGATTGGGAGTTGAGATGGACTTGGAGCTGGCCGACCAAGGACTCAGCCAGCATCAGGGTCGGGAGCTGGGTATTGGCCCGTGGCAGTTGGGGCATCACCGAGGCATCAATCACACTGATTCCCTGCCAACCTCGAACTACTCCCCCATTACCAACGGCTAGATCCAACGGGCACGAACCAGCGGCATGCACATAGTCACCAAGATGCTCCCGCATCCAGCCGTCCAATTCCTCATCTTGCACGTCAAGATCAAACAAGGACGAACGAGCACTGGGGATCGAACCGAGACCGCCTCCAGCATCATCGGCATAGACCTCACTGACCTCAAGATCCAGAATTCCCTCGCCCAATAGCTGGACCAATCGACGTAGCCCATGACGCAGCCGAGCTCGATCAGCCGACGAGTCCAACATGTTGAACCGGACCACCGGGTCACCATTGCTATCAACCGTGACCGAACCACGAGACTCGACATCCATCAGGGCCAGCATCACCTGACCAAAGCGACCGTCACCCCCGCGACCGTCACCACCGCGACCGTCGTCCTCCGTAGCTTCCGGACCGAGATGCTCCAGGATCAGAATCTGGAGATCGTCGTGGCGTCGGCCGATCCTCGAAGACCAGGTGATCAAGCCAGTAGCAGCTGGCGTACCCGCGGACCGCGGTTGTCGCAGCTTCAAGGTGAGCGGGATCGCCGGATGGTCCTGCAGGCCAATCCCCACATGAGGATTCAACACCCCTGAACGTAACAGCAAGGCGGGCGAATGAATGGCGCCCGCGCACAACACCACGCGGTCCGCATCCAGAATCTCCCCGCTCTCCAGCTCGACCCCACATACCCGGCGACCCGAGGTGAGCACCAGTCGGACCACCTCTGCTCCCGTTCGTATCTCTAATCGGTCCTCGCGTCCTGCCAGATAGTTGTCATAGGCAGAATGGCGCTGGCCGCCTCTCATCATCAACGACACCGGCTCCACATCGAGTTCTCGACCAAGGGCCCGAGCGAGAGGGCCGAGTTCGGCTTGCTCGGTCACCGAATCAGCCAACACCTGATGCTGGGCCCGGTTGGTGGCAAACCGAGACAGGTCCTCACTTGGACCCGACAGCGCGATCATGGCATTGACAGCCGAGCAGCCACCCAGCCCTCGGCCCCGCAAGTACGGGACTTCATCTTGGCCGGCAGCTCGGGTAACCAGCAGGTCGGGCCACAACCAAGCAGGCGCCCCCAAGGCCTCAAACCAGTCAGGGCTACTCACCGCTGGAGGCACCGGTCGACCCGGTCCAGCTTCGAGCAAGATGACCTCATGGCCAGCATCACTCAATCGACGACTCACCACACATCCAGCCGGTCCGGCCCCGATCACAATAATGCGAACCGGTCGAACCGCAGGCGGACCCATGATCGCCTCGTCATCCACGACGCTCAGCCAGCCACGAGGTCAGGCGGCTGGAACCGGAGATCCAATGCCTCACAGATTGTTGCCGCGTCAGCCAGCAACTGGAAATCTGACCAACGCTTGCCGATCAGTTGTGCTCCACACGGCAGGCCATCAACCATTCCAGCAGGAATGACAACCGAAGGCAGCAACGGCATAGTGGCAATGCCAGCCCAGAACAACAGCTCGGTATAGGGGCGTTCAACCCCATCAACCAGTGTGATCCGCTGATTGTACGGACGGTCAGTGTTGTGGGGAAAGGCCACTGTTGGGGCTGGCGGGGCGATCATCAGATCGACCGACTCGAACAGCTGATCCCAACTGGCAATGGCTTTGGCTCGCGATTCGTTGGCTTTGAGCCAGTCCCGGTGATGCAGAGTGATCCATGACGCCTCTAGGGCTGAGCGGTCGGGTTGCCAGCCTGCAGACTCATCGGCCTCAAAGCCGTCGGGGTCGCCGGCAAACCGGGCCAAGCGGTCATAGGACTTGGCCGGAAACCCTGCCCCGATGATGGGGAAAAGCAGATGCAGGTAGAGCTTGTGTAGTTCCTCAGAGGAGACGTCAGGCCGAGCATCACTGAGCACCCGTGCTCCGGCCCCAGCCAGCTTCGAACCCAACGTCTCGATCACATCACGAACACCCGAGGCCACCGGAGCGACGTCATCATCACTCCACACCCCGACACGCAGGTCTGACACTGCCCGAGGGCTCGCCGCCGCAAGCGCGGCTCCAGGTATTCCCTCAAAGGAATTCTCCGACACCAGCACTTCGAGCAATATGGACAGGTCTTGAGCCGAGCGCGCCATCGGTCCAGCGACAGCCAAGTCAGGATGGGCCAGCGCCCCAGTCGGACCAGACACATGGCCTCGCAACGACAACACCCCATGGGTCGGCTTCAAACCAAAGACTCCATTGAAGTGGGCCGGCTGCCGGACACTGGCACCAATATCGCTTCCGACCTCGGCCAGGGTGAATCCACAAGCCAGCGAAGCAGCCGCCCCGCCCGAAGATCCTCCAGGGGTGCGCTCCAGGTCATGGGGATTGTTGCTGACACCAAACACGGCGTTATAGGTCTGGTGATCGCCAGCAAACAGGGGAACATTGGTCTTGCCAAAGACAATGGCACCGGCATGACGAAGGGCCGCCACCATGTCAGCGTCGGCCACCGCCATATTGTCCTTGAGTCGCGGCGACCCAGCAACGGTGGCCAACCCGACCGTCTCGTAGGTGTCCTTGACCGTCATGGGCAAACCATGCAACAGCCCAAGGTTTGTGCCAGCGCTTCGCGCCTTATCTGCAGCCACAGCTTCGACCCGAGCCCGTTCCAGGTCCAGACCAACGACCGCGTTCACCGCATGATTGTGCTTGTCGATCCGCTCCAGCTGAGCCTCCAGTAGTTGGCTGCTGGTGATGTCGCCACGCTCAAGCGCAGCAAGGGCCTCAGTGACCGTCCCCGAATCTAAAAGGGTGGTGATGACTGAGGCCGCCACAGCAGCGTCAGTCGAATCAGTGTCAGTCGGGGCAGTCGCTTCGGCCGTCACTGGCTACTTGCCTTCGCTTGATTGATCTCGCAGCAATCGTCGAAGGATCTTGCCCGATGCCGACTTGGGGATCTCGTCGGTGAATTCGACGATACGAAGCTTCTTGTAGCTGGCAACATGGCCAGCGACGAAGTCTTGCAGGTCCTGGGCGGTTGCTGCGGCATCGGGCTTGAGCACCACGAAGGCCTTTGGCAACTCGCCCGCTTCAACATCGGCGATCCCGATGACGGCAACATCGGCCACCGCTGGATGGGTGACCAGTAGTGCCTCCAACTCCGCCGGTGGAACCTGGAATCCCTTGTACTTAATCAGTTCCTTGACCCGGTCGACAATGTACATGTGGCTATCGGCGTCAATCCTGGCCACATCGCCAGTGTGCAACCAGCCATCGCTGTCGATGGTCGCGGCGGTTGCTTCGGCGTTATTGAGATAGCCAACCATGACCTGGGGGCCGCGAATGAGCAGCTCACCTTCGCCGTCGATCCCCTGATCGTTGCCCTCCGGGTCAATGACCCGACATTCGGTGTTAGAAACCGTGATGCCGTTAGATCCCGGCTTGAAATCGGTGCCCTTGGTGGCGTGACTGATCGGGCTCAGCTCGGTCATGCCATATCCCTGAACCACCGCACAGCCAATTCTGGTTGCTGCCTCTTCAGCCAGCTCACCCCCAAGTGGCGCCGCCCCGCAGAAAATCTTCCTGACCGACGATAGGTCGAACTCATCAACGATTGGGGCCTTGGCCAAACCAAGGACGATGGGGGGAACAGCGAAGAACTGGGTCACCTTGTGCTCCTGGATCAGCCCCAGGGCTTGGGCCATGTCGAAGCGGGGCATGGTCACCACCGTGACCCCTTCGGCCAGTAGGGAGTTCATCAGCACCTGCATGCCATAGATATGAAAGAAGGGCAGCACTGCCAGGGCCACCTCGTTCTCTTCCTCATATTCCATGATTGCCTTGGCCTGGACCAGGTTCGAGACCAGGTTGTAGTGGGTCAGCATCACACCCTTGGGAAGACCGGTGGTCCCCGATGAGTAGGGCAAGACCACCACCTGAGACTTCACGTCGATGTCGACCTGTTCGATGGCTTCGCCGTACAAGTCCTCAAAGGAGTTTTCGCCGATGACGGCCACTTCAGTAACCGCCGTGCCCTCCATGGACTGGCGTGCGGTATCGGCAAAATCTGGAACCGTGATAGTCATGGTTGCTTGGGCATCGTTGAGTTGGAAGCGGACCTCATCAACCCCGTACACCGGGTTGATGGTGGTCACGGTTGCACCAGCAACAGCAGCGGCATGAAAAACAATGGCGTACTCGGGAATGTTTGGGGCCAACACCGCCAACGTTGTTCCCGGACCAAACCCCTTGGCCTGCAAGCCGCCGGCCAATCGGGCCACATGGTCGCCAAGTTGAGCAAAGGTATAGGAACGACCAGTTGGGCCATCAATGAGGGCCAAGCGGTCGGGATAACTGGCAGCACCCTGCATCACATACTGGGTCAGCGGAACCTCTGGCAGTTCAGCGTCGGGCAGCGGGCTATGGAAGATGTGGGACGACATGGCTCAAATGGTGCCACTAGTCCCGACCCCGTACAAGTGCGGGCCACATGTTGAGCAAGGTCTGATCGTTTGCGACGTTCGAGCACTGGCCTTGGTCTGGTTTCGTGCTGACGGCGTTTGGCCGCCTAGATTTGCTCGAATGCGATTTGAACAGGCCACCTCGGTCCGAGCACGCCACCTAACCGAACCAGACGAGACCAGCGGCACCTTCGAAGCCGCCATCGCAGAGGACTGGGGAATCCACGGCAACGCCAACGGTGGCTACCTCGTTGCTCTTGCCGCACGGGCCATGGCCCAGCGCGCCGGTCGACCGGACCCTGCCACCATCACCGCCCACTATCTTGCCCCAGGCAAACCAGGCAAGATCCTGATTGAAACTGAGCTGGTGAAAGAAGGTCGCAAGTTTGCCACCGTCACCGCATCCATGCGCGGGGCCGCGAACCCAAGCGATGATTCAACCGAATCGAAGTCCCGTCCGATCCTGCAGGTCATGGGTGCCTTCACCGACCTTTCAGCCGCTACCGGACCGGAGCTAGTCGACGGGTCGCCGCCGGATCTGCCGCCAGTCCAAGACTGCACCGGAACCGACAGCGAGGAAATGTTCTCTCCCGAGTTCTTCAACCAGGTCGAGGTTCGCCTCCATCCCGACGACGCCAGGTTTTCCGTCCGGCCATCGGGTGAGGCCCTCACCCGAGGCTACTTTCGCCTGCTCGACGATGAACCAATGGACGCCATTGCCCTACTACTGGCCACCGATGCACTGCCCCCGACCGTCTTCAATGCCAACCTTCCCGTGTCGTGGGTGCCAACCGTCGAACTCACCGCCCACGTACGAGCACAACCAGTTCCGGGCTGGTTGCGCTGTGAGTTCCGGACCCGCTTTGTGACCGGAGGCTTCTTAGAAGAAGACGGCCTGGTTTGGGATGAGTCCGGGAGGATGGTGGCCCAGTCCCGACAGCTTGCCCTCATCCCTCAGGATTGAGCTCGTCAAATCGGTCGATCTTGCGAAGAGCCGGGAAGAAAACAGCCCAAAGCCCAACAACAGCCAGGGTGCCAAAGCCTCCGATCATGACCGCGCCAACCAGCCCAAACAGGCTTGCAGTCACGCCAGACTCAAAGGCTCCCAGCTCGTTGGAGGCACCAATGAACACATTCTCCGTTGCCAATACTCGGCCCCGCATATTCTCCGGGGTAGCCAGCGGAACGATGGCCGAACGGATGAACACACTGAAGGCATCAGCCCCCGCCAAGACCAACAGTGCGATAAAGGCCACAACAAAGGATCGGGTCACACCAAGCACCAGCGTGGCCACCCCAAAGACCCCAACCATGACCAGAAGGACCCGACCAACATGACGGGTCAGCGGTTGGCGAGCAAGCCCGACAGAGACCGTGGCCGCGCCAATGCCAACGGCAGCGCGAAGCCAACCCAAACCAATGGCACCAACGCCCAGCCGTTGATCAGCGATGGCGGGCAAGAGGGCTACGGCTCCCCCAAACAAGACGGCAAAAAGATCAAGCGAGATGGCACCGAACAAGACCGGGGTCCGTCGAATGAACCGCAAACCTTCAACAGCATCTCGCAGCGCAGCTTTCAGACCGGGGGCCGATTCCAGCCGGGCGACACCCGATTTCGGCACCTTGCTCAAGCCAACACTTGCGACTAGAAACAACACGCCTGACAAGAGGTAGGGCGCCGGCTCGCTAACGACAAACAAGAAGCCCGCGGTCACGGGCCCAGTGATGGATCCGGTCTGCCATGCCACTGCTCCAAGTGCAATGACCCGTTCAATGACCGCTCGGGGCGACAGGTCAACGGGCAAGGCCCGCAAGGCCGGAGCAATGAAGGCGCGGGCCGCTCCGAAGAGCACAACCATGGCGTAGATGGGCCAGAGTTCCGTCGGCTCAGTCCCGGCGTAAATCCAGAGACCAAACGACACACTGGCTGAGGCCAGCAACCCGAACCCAGCGACGATTCTTCGATCGAAGCGATCGGCAACAGATCCCGTGATTGGTGAGAGCAGGGCGGTGGGGACAAACTCGGCCAAGCCAAGCAAACCCAGATCTAACGTATTCTCGGTGAGGTCCCAGACCTGCTTACCCAAGATGGTGAGCTGACCAACAGTGGCCATGGTGATGAGGACCTTGCAACCCAGCAAGATCCAAACCCCGCGTGGAATCTGATCAAACCCGCCCTGGTTCCGCTCTTCTCCCCCGATGGTTCCTGTTGGGCCCGCGTTCACGCGGCGTTGGCTTGCAAGTCACTCAGCGAGGCCCACTCCAAGGTTCCGATATGGGTAGCTTCCAGTACTACCCCTGGCGCGGCACCAGCTTCAAAGGCTTCCTGCCAACGAGGTGCACACAAGCACCACTGGTCCCCGGGCTTGAGGCCAGCAAAACCATAATCGGGCATGGGAGTCGATAGGTCATTGCCAACCGAGGCTGAGTAGGCCAAGAACTCAGCCGTCATGCGGGCGCACACCGTGTGCACCCCGTCATCTCCCGCACCAGTCTGGCAGGATCCGTCACGGTAGAACCCCGTCATCGGTTCGGTGGAGCACAGCTCCAGATCAGTTCCCAACACATTCTTGGCCATCGGGTGATCCTGGCAGCAAGAGGAGGCGTTCGCACCATTGAGGGCCAACGAATAGCCGATGAGGAAATGATTCACTCTGTGTCCACGCAATGATTCACTCTGTGTCACTGGCGGGTACTAGTGTCGCCTGAGTGACAACGACATCGAGTACCACCTCAGGCTCGATCGGCGGAGCAACAGATACCGCGGTCGAAGCAGTCGAGCTACGGAAACAATTCGGCTCATTCGTCGCCGTCGACGGGATCAGTTTCACCGTTCCCATTGGCCAGACCTTTGCCATTCTTGGACCGAACGGCGCAGGCAAGAGCTCCACCATGAAGATGGTGACAACCGTGTCGCCGACGACCGGCGGCAGCCTTCGCATTCTTGGCATGGATCCCCAGTCACAAGGCCGAGAAATTCGTGCTCGACTCGGCGTCGTCCCCCAAGAAGACATCCTGGATGAGGAGATGTCGGTACGGGAGAACTTGGTGATGTACTCGCGCTACTTCGGCATCTCCTGGAGCGATGCCAGAACCAAGGCGGATGAGTTGCTGAAGTTCGTGAAGCTGACTGATCGGGCCGACGACAAGGTCGAACCATTGTCCGGCGGCATGAAGCGCAGGCTCACCATTGCCCGCGCCCTGGTGAACGATCCCAGCCTGGTCTTGCTTGATGAGCCAACAACCGGACTCGATCCCCAGGCCCGGCACCTGCTGTGGGAGCGTCTCTACCAGCTCAAGGATCAGGGAGTCAGCTTGCTGTTGACCACCCACTACATGGATGAGGCCGAGCAGCTGGCGGACCGCTTGATCGTGATGGACAAGGGAACCATTGCCGCTGAAGGCTCACCTACGGAATTGATTGCCCAGCATTGCTCTCGGGAAGTTCTCGAACTTCGCTTCCCGGACCGAGCCCCCAATGCGGTCGAGCAAGTGGCGACCGAGGCGGGCATGCGAATCGAAGCCTTGCCCGACCGCACCCTGGTCTATGCCGATGACGGCGATGCCGCGCTGGAGCATCTGCAATCTCGCGACATCCACCCAACCGGCACCCTGGTCCGACGGGCAACGCTGGAAGACGTCTTCTTGTCACTAACCGGGCGGAGCCTGGACGAATGACCGCCGTCCTACCCAGCAAAAGGACCTGGGGCCTGGACGTCAGCCGATCTGGCCTGACTCACTATTTTGAGTACCAGATCTATCGCTTTCGCTCCGGCTGGCGAGGGCTGATGGTCACCGGCCTGCTCAGCCCGATCTTGTTCTTGCTGGTCATGGGTTCCGGGCTGGGTGACCTGGTCGACCGAGGCGACAACGACCTGGGCGCCGTCAACTACCTCAGCTATATCGGGCCCGGCCTACTGGCAACATCGGCCATGCAATGGGGAACCGTGCAGGCCCTGTGGCCGACCATGGCCGAGATCAAGTGGGAGGGTGGCTACAAGGCTGCCCTCGTTTCGCCCCTGACCGTTGATGAGTTAGCGGTCGGTCACATTGGTTGGATCAGCTTGCGCTTCTTTGCTGCCTCCGTCATGTTCACCGGCGTACTCGCTGGCTTTGGGGTACCGCAAAGCTGGTGGATCCTCCTGGCCCCCTTTGCTGCAACCCTGACCTGTGCTGCCTTCGCCGCACCAACCGTCGGATTCAGTTCAAACAACACCGATGATCACATGTTTCCCCTGGTGCAGAGGTTCGTGGTGATCCCGCTCTTGTTGTTCTCCGGCTCGTTCTTCCCCATCACCAATCTGCCAACGGTGCTCGCCTGGGTCGCCAGGCTGACCCCGTCATGGCACGGAGTCGAGCTTTGCCGTGGCCTCTCTCAAGGCTCACTTTCGCCCCTGGTCGCCCTCGGTCACGTGGCCTACTGCCTCCTCTTCATTGTCCTTGGACTGTTCTGGAGTCGGGCCGGCTTCAAGAAAGCCCTCGCGTCATGAGAACAGCGTCATGAGAACAGCGTCATGAGAACAGCGTCATGAGAAGCATCAACACCGCCCCCTTGCGACTGATCGAGCGCAATGCCCTTGCCTGGCGTCATTCGTGGTGGGTCATTGCCTCAGGAGCCTTCGAGCCACTCTTCTACCTGCTCGGTCTTGGCATCGGCATGGGGGCATTGGTGGGAACAATCGACGTCAATGGCACCGAAATTGCCTACAAGAACTTTGTTGCCCCCGGACTCATGGCCTCAGCCGCCATGAACGGCGCCGTGTTCGACACCACCATGAATTTCTATTTCAAGTTGAAACGCTCACGGACCTATGACGCCGTCCTCAATACCCCAGTTTCGCTCAGCGACATTGTCATCGGAGAACTTGGCTGGTCGGTTGCCCGGGGCGCTATCTACGCCTTGTTCTTCCTGATTGCCATGGCCGCTCTTGGCTTGGCGACATCATGGTGGGTGTTGTTGACCTTGCCCGCCGCCGTCTTGATTGCGGCCATGTTCTCATCCATGGGGATCGCCGCCACCACCTATGTGCGAACGTGGCAGGACTTCGACTTCATCCAGATCGGTCTTCTCCCCATGTTCTTGGCCTCGGCCACCTTCTTCCCCCTGAGCACGTACCCGGTTTGGGCTCGACCAATTGTTCAGGCCACCCCCCTCTATCACGGGGTCGACCTGCTGCGAGACCTCAGCCTTGGCACCATTGGCTGGTCAGATCTTGGTCATGTGCTGTACATGGTCGTGGTCTCCGTTATTTGTGCCCGGTGGGCAAGTCGTCGCCTGGGCCCAATGTTGCTCGGCTGACTATTCAGAGAACCAGATTGCCGAACCGATGAAGGGTGCGGCTGATGGCCTGTTCACGGCAGAAATGCAAGAGCTCAAGCCGACCATTTGCGGTGACTGGTTGATCAGCCAGGTGGATCTGCTTGGCCGCTGCCGCGCTGCGGACAACGTCGCCGACCTCGCCGACCACCCGCACCCGATCAATTTGCACTCCCCCGAGGCTGTCAGCGAACTGTTCGTCACCTTCGGTCTCGACGGAGGAGACAATGACCATCTTGGCCATCCGATTGGCGGCATCTCGAACTCGCTGGACCTCAACCGGATCGGCTCCCGTTCCGACCCGGATCATGACGGTAGCCAGCGGACGGTAGCGAAGAATGTTGGCCTCACAGAACAGGGCGCTGGGGTCATGGTCGACATCAAACTCAGTTGCAGCCCAATCCGCATCACTGGCACGGGCCCGATCCAACCATGCCTGATCTCGCCGTGCTGTCTGGCCCCGTACTGTCTGGCCCTGTGCTGTCTGGCCCTGTGCTGTATCGGTCCATGTCCCCAGCTGGGCCACATAGTTTGGGCCACCGGCCTTCACTCCAGGACCAACAGCTGATTTCTTCCAGCCGCCAAAGGGCTGGCGCTGGACAATGGCTCCGGTTATCTGCCGGTTGACATAGGCGTTGCCGACCTCCACCTGCTCCAACCATTGCTCGATCTCCGCTGGATCCAATGAATGGATGCCACCGGTGAGACCAAAATCGTTGCCGTTCTGCAGCTGGATGGCAGTGGCAAGATCGGGGGCAAACATGAGACCAAGAACCGGGCCAAAGCACTCAGTCTGATGGAACCAGGAACCCTCGCTAACCCCATCACGAACCCCCGGCGACCAGAGCGTTTCTGCCCGGACCTGGTCTGGCGCAAAGCCCTCAACCAGTTGCGGCTCAACCACCCAGGTCTCGCCCGGATCCAACTTGGTCAGCCCTCGCTTGAGCTTTCCTTCCACCGGGAGAATGGTTGGGTTCACCATGGTGGCTAGATCATCGGACGGGCCAACAACCAGACTTTGCACCGCATCAATCAGCTGGTTGCGGAACCTTGGTGAGTCATAAACATCACCAACCAGGATGGCCAGGCTGGCAGCCGAGCACTTCTGACCGGAGTGGCCAAAAGCCGAACGAACCAGATCCTCAACCGCCAGATCAAGATCGGCGCTTGGGGTGATGATGAGGGCGTTCTTGCCCG
Organism: Actinomycetes bacterium; assembly: GCA_024280015.1. Lineage (GTDB taxonomy): Bacteria > Actinomycetota > Acidimicrobiia > Acidimicrobiales > SZUA-35 > JAJRQY01. Next base: position 5,721 of record JAJRQY010000089.1, on the reverse strand, counting down.
ACGTTTCCGCCAACAGTCGAAGCTCGGGTTTCCACTCCAAGAACATGGCCGCGGTCTCTGACGAACCGGTAAGAATGACGCCGTCAACCGAGGTAATCAGGGCTTGCCCTACCTCATTGTCTGGCGTTCGTATGAAGGCAAGAACCTCACGAGGCACACCGGCGGCCCAACAACACTCAGCCACGATCTCCGCGCAGCGTGGCGTTTCTGGAGCCGGTTTGAGCACGACGGCATTGCCTGCGGCCAAGGACGCCAGCACTCCCCCGGCGGGAATAGCGACCGGGAAGTTCCAAGGGGGAACAATGGCCATCACCCCATATGGCACAAAGCTGGCGCCATCTACTGCACCTTGGTCAAGATCGACAGCTCGATCGCCGTAGTACCGGGCGAAATCAATGGCTTCGGAAACCTCGACATCAGCTTGCTCAAATGTCTTGGAAGCCTCAGCGACCATGGCCGCGATCATCTCTCCCCGGCGCTGTTCCATCTCCTCGGCCACGGCCCACAGAACCACCTGCCTGCCCTCTCCTCCGAGCACAAACCACCCTGGCTGAGCCGAGCGGCATGCCGCGACCACACCAGTAACCGCCAGCACATCCGTGGTCATGGGTGTGTTGGGCTCGTGCCCTTGGGCCGCGAGCACCATCACCTGGGCAGCCCACGCCCGATTGCCAGGCAATGCGGGATCCGAATCGGCAGTGTTGCCAAACCCACCTGCGCTCAACTGGAGGGGTGGAACGCCGTTTTCGACCGTCTGGCCCTCCAGTTGCCGACTTTGGGAACGTTGGGGACCAGAACCGACCTGGTGACGACGAGCGACCGAGGCTCGGAAGAGGTTGGCTTGCTCGGTGAACATTGCTGTGCCTGGCTTCAGGGAGAACAAGATCCGCAGGAAGTTGTCCTCAGCCGAGTTCTCCTCCAACCGTCGGAACAGATAGCTGATGGCAACATCAAAGTCGGCCTTGCCGACGATCGGGGTGTACAGCAAGAGGCTGCCATGATCGTTCTTTACCGCCCGAGCTTCACCCGGGGCCATGCCTTGCAACATCTCGAACTCGACCCGGTTTGTGACACCCCGCTTCTCCGCCAGCAGCCGAGCGAAGGCAATATCAAACAGGTTGTGGCTGCCAATTCCGATGCGAACCCCAGCGGTGTTGGTCGGTGTCAGGACCCAGTCGACCAGCCGTTTGTAGTTCGCATCTGTTTCCGCCTTCGTCCGGTACGGGGCCTGCTCCCAACCATGCAGCGCAGCCTCGACCTTCTCCATAGCCAGGTTTGCCCCCTTCACCAGACGGACCTTGACGTCGCCGCCACCGGCAGCCTTACGCCGGTTGGCTGCCTCAACCACCTGCATGAGGGCAGCGAACGAATCGGGCAAATAGGCCTGTAGGACGATGCCAGCATCGACCGAGGCGAAACGGTCCATGCCGATGACTTGGACGAAGACCGAAACCGTCAGTTCGAGGTCGTGATACTCCTCCATGTCCAGGTTGATAAAGGTGTTGGTTCCTGACCCAGCGGCCGCGTCGAACAGGGTGACCAGGCGCTCCAGAACGCGGGAGCGAGAGTCATCCCACGCCCAATAGTTCAGCTGGGGAACAACCGAGGACAACTTGATCGAGACATAGTCAATGGACGGCTCGCCCAGAAGGGCAAGAGTGGCCTGCATGCGGTTGTCCGCTTCGCGTTCGCCAAGCACCGCTTCACCTAGCAGGTTGACGTTCAGGTCATAGCTAGCCGAACGTCGCTCTTGCAGGTGGGACCGCAGGGCCTTTGTCTCCGCATCGACCACCATGTGCCCAACGATTTGGCGCATCCGGCGACGGGCCAAGGGCATCACGATCTGGGGCAGATACTCCCCAACCTTGGCTCCGGCACGCAATAAAAACCGGTCGATGGCGGACAGATACGCAGGGAGCGACTTGGTCTGAACCAGGCTGGCCAATTGCTGGGCGGCGACGACATTGCTGTCGGGCCGAGCGACCCGATCGACAAAGCCCATGGTGAAGGCAACCCCGTCGGGATCTTCAATCAGCTCTTGCAGCTGGGAAGCCGTTGACTTGTCCTGCTTAGTCTCCAAGTCTGGGGCCGCTCGCAGCCAACGCTCCACCAGAGCAATCGCGTCATCAACAAGCTCAGTTTCAACGTGAGGCGCATCCATCCTTCCATCGTGAACGATGAGGCGGGCTGGGTCTTGTACGATCCGCTTCACCATGGCGCCGCAATTACCCAAAACAGGACAGCCTGAACCAGCCCAAGCTGCGCCAACACAGCCCGTGCCCAGCCAGACCATCCCAAAGCAAACCGACTCTGGACTAGATGCCCTTTTGCAGGGGGTCACTGACCAGAACCAGTTGTTGGAGATCTTCGACGTGCTGGTTAACGTCATGTTCTGCGTCAAGAACACCGACAACCGCTACGTCGCCGTCAATTCTGCCTTCGTCCGACGCACTGGTCGAACTTCCAAACGTGACGTCATCGGCCGGATGGCCAACGAGTTGTTCTCGACCGAACTAGCCGAACGCTACGAAGAACAAGACGCCGTCGTCTTCTCCAGCGGCAAAGCCCTACGCGATGAGTTGGAACTCATCCGCCGCCCCGACGGAAGCCTCGGTTGGTACCTCACCACCAAGCTGCCAATCTTTGGGGCAACACACAGCCAGCCACAAGACAGTCAACAACAAGACAGCCAGCCGCGGGACAACCCGCCCGTCACCGGCATTCTCAGCGTCAGCCGAGACTTGGAGACAACGGCTTTGGATTCCGGCGAAGGCGGCGAAGGAATTGCCGTCGCATCATTGAGCAAGGTTGTCTTGTTGGTCAACCAGCGGTTTGCGCACAAGCTGCCAATCGCTGATCTTGCTGAAGCCGCCGACTGCTCACCCTCCCAGCTGAAGCGGAGAATGAAGCGAGTCTTTGGCCTAACCCCAACCCAGTTTGTCTTACGAGTCCGGGTCGACAGGGCGGCGGAATTGTTGAGAAGCACCGATGTGCCACTGGCCGATATCGCCACTGGCTGCGGGTTCTATGACCAGGCCGAGTTCACCAGAAAGTTCGCCCGCCTCACCAACGAGACACCGGCGCGGTTCCGCGCCAGCCACCGGTAGGCACCACTCGCCACCATTGATCAACCCAACTAGTCAGGACTCACCCGCGCCCTGTCCCGGACTTCCTGAGTTAACTCGCCTACAGATTCAAAAAGCGAGTAAAGCGGCCGAAAAGAACAAGATGAGCGGCCCGACACAACGCGCTCCAGGTTACGAATCCAAAACTTGGACAGCTTCACCGGCACTGGCCTGGTCAGTCCGCGTCGCAATTGTGGTGCTCCCGGTTCTGGTTGCCTGGCTGTGCGTTCGGGTCCTCTCAGGCGTGTTCTTTCGACCCAGCGGCAAGATCGGACTCGTCCTGTGGATCCTCCAGGCGATTGTCGTTGGTTCCACCATCTCCCTGCTCGTCGAGCGAGTCACCCGCCGGTTTGTCCCCCTGGCCGCACTACTCAATATGTCGTTGGTCTTCCCCGACGAATCACCGTCGAAGTACAGCCTGGCCCTCAAGTCCGGCACTCTTCGCAAGCAACAAGAACGGCTCAAGCAGATCAACGAGCAGGGTCTGAGTGATTCCGAAACTGAGGCCGCAGCCGAAGCAATCCAGCTGGTCACGATTCTTGGCCAGCATGACCGGCTCACTCGTGGCCACACCGAGCGGGTCCGGGCCTACTCCGATCTGATCGCGCAGGAGATGGGTCTCTCTTCACAGGATCGCGACATGCTGGCCTGGGGTTCCATGCTGCATGACGTAGGAAAGGTGACAGTACCTACCGAGATCCTCAACAAGAAGGGCAAGCCGACCCCAGAGGAGTGGAAGGTCCTCCAAGGACACCCCGCTGCTGGTCGAGAGCTTCTGAGCCCGTTGGCCAACTGGCTCGGGCCTTGGCTATTGGCAGCAGCTGAACACCACGAGCGCTGGGACGGGTCTGGCTATCCGAACGGCCTAACTGGCGTGGAAATCTCCGTCGCTGGACGAATCACCGCCGTGGCCGATGCCTATGACGTGATGACATCGAAACGTTCCTATAAGGCTCCGATGCCAGTCGGAGAGGCTCGCGAAGAGTTAGTTCGTTCCTCGGGCACACAATTTGACCCCAATGTGGTGCGAGCCCTCCTGAATGTTTCGGTCGGTAAGAAGGTCCGCCTCGGCCCCCTAGCTTGGCTGGCCGAGCTGCCAGGGGTCGCGAACGGAGCCGCGGCGATTCCCAGCGCGGTCGCCACCACCGGACTGGTCGCCGGATCGGTCGCCGTTGGTGCTCTAGCCGTAAGTCCTGTGCCGGAGACACTCGCTTTTGCCGCCACGACCTCAAGCACCATTCTCGCGGCCGAACCAACAACCACCACCCCAGTCACACTGCCGACTACTGCGGCTGGTCCGACCTCGCCTGAACCATCCCTCAGCCCTCCCACCACAGCAGGGCCAACCACCACCCAAGCAACGACAACTACCACCCAGGCCACAACAACCAGCAACTCGCATGGACTCGTCGTCTTCAACGACAGCTTCACGGTTGAGTCCGATACCAAGGAAAAGGTCTATGTCTTGAGCAATGATCTGGACGGTGGCTCAGGATTTGATCTCGAGACCCTGGAGATCACACTTGCTCCCAGCCATGCAGCAAAGATCCGGATTCACGATGGCCACATCCGCTACACGGCCGAAGAGGACTACGAGGGCAGTGATTTCTTCCAATACCGCATCTGCAACAATGCCGGCGGCTGCCTGACCGGCCGAGTCGACGTCACCATCACTGACTAACTCATTGGGTTGCTGGAGGGCTGGACGGCCCGGTGCATGGATGGCTGGACCGCTAGACGACGGGAGGTCCATCGGTAGGACCAGGCGCAAGCTCGAGCTCTCGTTCTTGGCGCACTCGTTGCCACATCAGCCTGAACAAGACCAGCAGTATGCCAAGTCCGGCAAAGCCGGCCAGCGATGCCTCCGCGGGCAGCACAATGGACTCCGAACCTGGGTCTTTCACCTGCTCGAAGACCAGGGAGAAGGCGGCCAGCAAGATTGCAGCCAGAGCACCAAAGACCATGAGTGGGCGACGGTTGACACGGACCCGGCCCGTCTTGCTACCCCCGGGGACGGCGACCTTCTTGGTCAACAAGATGATGACAATCGTGCTGGTTACCACCATGAGGAAGACGACATTGCTGGGCGACGTTGTCGGCCGCAGAGTCCATTGGGTGAGGCTTTGGAAAACGAGCCAGACACTCACACAACCCGAAATGCCAGCAAGGCTGAGAAGGAGTCGATCCTGGGTTGGCATAGCCAGATCGTACCCGTCATCCCATCAGCAGAACCTGATCATCGGCCTTAGCAACCAATGATTGCTCCGGTGTACTTGCGCACCTTCATCATCCCGTCACCCTCAGCAAATGCATCCATCACACGCTGGCGTAACTGATCCGCTTCTTCTGGTGTCACCCCATCGGTTGTCGGACTTGACAAGACAAAGGCAATGACGTCTTCGGGATCGGTGCAGTGCAGCTCATCGTCGTAACGTCGCCAGCAGACAGTGTCGAACCGTTCGGTCAGCGCGGCACTCATCATGGCCGGGGTGCAGGAACCAAAGACCGCGCCATATTCTGACCGCGAACCCAGCACCGCGACCGCAATTGATTCAATCTCCGCCAGGTGGCCCGGCCCATTGGTCACAATGACCAG
>JAJRQY010000088.1 GCA_024280015.1 Actinomycetes bacterium | reverse complement strand
GAGGAAGGCCGCCTCCCTCGTTTCGTATACCCCGAGCGAATAGACTTCTGGCTCCCAGATTGTCGCCTCTGTTGCCGAATGTGATGGCCCCAGTTTAAGTGGTTGTTCAGATGGCAGCGCCTGACTGATGCGCTTGACAACGCGAGCCATGTCGGCATCGGTGGCGAGCGGCGGGCTGGTGACGATATTTCGCTCGGGAATTCCTGGTTGGCTCGAGAGTAATCGCGACCGTGTTGTTGCCACGCAGACAACCGCTGTCTGCGGACCGAACCAGTCGGCAATCTGCTTCGTAGGGTCCAACTGTCGGATGGTCGCTCCCGCTGCCACAAACGCCTGGGCAAGCCGGAGGACATTCGAGGGCCCAAGTCCGATGTCCAATACAACCACGGGCGCCAGACGGAACTGGCCGTTGACACTTCTAGTTCCTGGCCATCGCTGCTCCAGCAGCAAGCGTTCTGTCGCAGTGCTGACCAGCGTATTTCGATGGAGCCGAATACTCGCCGCCACGTTGCCTGCGACCGCATCGTGCAAACTATCGCTGGCTGGCGCACCGGGATTCGAATTGAGCGAGGCAGCGGCGAGCAACAGTTCGTCATCACCAGTTGCCAACGCCAATTCCACGAGTTGGGCTGACACGGTGTACATGTCAAATCGAACGAGAATCTCCGCCCCGAAGCGAAGTCGATCCGGGTCTGACCTAAGCAATGGCAGGACACCAGCGATCGCCGCCGGAAGGTTAGCTGCCTCATCCTCGGACAGAGAATGGACTAAGTCCCCAAAGACTGACGCAACGGAACGTTCTCGCGGATCCGAACTCCGCAGAGCATGCAACACCGTCGCAAAGAGGCCAGGTGACGGAATTCGCTCTAGCGTCGCCACTCGAGCACCTCCAGCGCCTCGACCGGCAAAGTGCCATCGATCTGTTCATCCGGGACGTTCTCAGGGAACCACTGCAGGTGGCGGCTGGGAATAGCATCGACTCCCCTCGGTGATCGGACAAGCACTCCGGCTGCCCTCATCCTTGAGACGGAGAGCACCATAATAACATATGGCGGATCCTGCTCGAAGTTGAGACGAACGCGCGTCTGAGGGCCCGTCAGTCCTGTGATTGAGATCGCTGGCACTAACCACGAGTTGGCAGCCGGAGCAAGCGGTTGCCCTCCGAGGTGATCCCACAGCACGCCCACAGGATCATGATCCGAATTGACGAATCGGCCGTAATCCTCAGCATTTGAGAACATCGACTTGATCCCCGGCTTCACATTAAATCGCCAGAAAACTTCTGCGGAAACAGCACGCGCATAGTCAAGGGTTGGCGCCACGAGCGCGAGGTCGGGGATTACTTCGCGCCTGAGGTCATCGAGACGCTCAAGTGCCAGATCTGGGTTCGTTGACCCCAGGGCAGCCAACTCGCCAGCGCGCCGTCGGACGAAGTTGGGCAGCCCCGAATCGTCCCTAACGATCCGAATCAACTCCTTCACCTCGGTCGCAGAATCTGCCATCGCCCCAGTGTGCCACCAATCACTGACAGCCAGGCAACCCATTCAGAAACGGCCCGAGTCCCCGACGGTCGACCGGTTCGACTGTTTCTCGTGTGCGATTGACCAGGACGACATCCATCGAAAGATCTGTTCGCAACTCTCGACGATTGCCCTCACGACTGGGTCCTTATCCATGCCCACAGCCTCCCACAGGTATCACCACTGCACACTCAGATTGCCCGCTGACGCCCTCCGCTGAGCGTCAACACTCATCGAATTCTCGATCATTCTGATTGACCTTCGGGTCGCCAACCCGACGTGCCGATAGATCACAATGTCATACATCGTGCAACGCAAAACATCCTTCTACGTCGTGGACTACACCGGTCACGACCCAATCACCGGAAAGGAACGCCGAAGATGGCACCCCGCTGGCAACCAACGCCGCGACGCCGAAGAAATGAAAGCCCGCCTCGATCACCAACGCCCCGAAGACAAAACCGGAGGCACACTCGCAGAATTCATGTCCGGCACCTGGCTCAAATCCAAACCATCAATCACACACCCAACCCGATGCCGCTACAAATGGATGGTTGAAAAGAACATCAACCCACGAATCGGACACGTGAAACTAGGCCGACTGCGGGCCTCTGACCTCGACGCCCTCTACGCCGATCTCCTAAACCACGGCGGAAAATCCGGCCAAGGACTAGCAACCAAAACAGTGCTGGAAGTACACCGAACGATCTCCAACGCCTTAGACCTAGCTGTTGACCGCCAACTCATCGACATCAACCCAGCCCACAAAGCACGACCACCGAGCAACCCACGACGCTCCGAAGTCGCCGCGATCTGGGACGCCGAACAGCTGGCCCACTTCCTCTGCCACACCCAACACAAACGCCTGTACCCATCGCTTCACCTCACCGCGTTCACCGGCATACGACGAGGAGAACTCGCCGGTCTCAACTGGGCCGACCTGAACATCGAATCATGCACCCTGTCAATCACTCGCACCCGGCAGATGGCAGGCGGTCAGGTTGTCCAAGCACCGGTCAAGACTCGCACAAGCCGCCGCTGTATCGACCTTGATACAGAAACAGTAGAAATACTCCAACAATGGCGTCGGCGCCTCGTCAAAGAAGGCGCCCAGGTCACCCGGTCGACCCCAATGTTCCTAAACAAAGACCATCAAGCACCGTCCCCGGAGTCCTTCTCGCAACTGTTCACCCGATCAACCACCACAGCCGGGTTACCGAGAATCCGGTTCCACGATTTGCGCCACACCCATGCTTCGCTTCTTGTTGCCGCCGGAGTGCTAATAAAGGTCGTGTCAGAAAGACTGGGGCATTCTCACCCGGGTTTCACAATGCATACCTACCAGCATCTGTTGCCGGGGATGGGCGCTGCTGCTGCCCAGACATTCGCCAACCTGATTGGTGAGGCCGGTAGATGATCTACCGGCTCAAACCCTTTAAATGCTGGGGTTCCCGGTCCGGACGGTAGATGCCACGGTAGATGGGCTTCTACGCCTAAAACGCAAAAGGCCCGGAAACGTACTGTTTCCGGGCCTTTGGTTTGGTGGCGGGGGTAGGATTTGAACCTACGACCTTCGGGTTATGAGCCCGACGAGCTACCTGGCTGCTCCACCCCGCGCTGAGTGGAAAGAACAGTCTAACTCAACCCCGGAACATGTCCACCCCTTGTGACAGGAGCAACATCACCCGCCTCTAACCCCGGTCAAGGCCGAAGCGGTCGGCCACCCGGTCAACGGCGGCAACCAGCGCACGGATTGACGGACGGTCCGCACTGGACTTGCGGTACACCAACTCAATCTTGCGAGCAAACGGGTCCTTCAGCTCCAGCACCCGCACCCCGTCGGGAACACTATGCAACGACAGATCCGGCATCAAACTAATGCCCGCTCCCGCCGCCACCATCTTCAAACAAACCGGATAGTCATCCAATGCGTGAACCAGGTTCGGCTCGAACCCAGAATCACGGCAGGCATTGGTCACCGTCAACCCACACTCAAGATGAACCGGAGGCCCAATCATTGGTCGATCCCGCAAATCCGACAGATCCACCGTCCCATCCAACTCGTGATCAACCGGAACCACCAGCCGGAACGAATCCAGACAGATCAACAACCGCTCCAGGTTGGCATCCCGCTCGGCGGGAACTGCCGGGTAGTCGAGAATGAATGACGCGTCGAACGTCCCGGACCGCACCTCGTCAATGGCAATAGAAATGTTCGAAATCTGTGTCTGCAGAGTCAGCTCCGGCGCCGCCTCCCCCAGATCAAGCAACAGGTCCGGCAACAATGTCGACCCCAGCGACTCCATCACCCCAAGCTTGATGGTGCCGGCCGCCACTTCTGCTGCCCGCTCCATCGCCGCCTGAGCCTTCTCCAACTCAATCAGAATCACATCAGCATGACTAACCAACGCCCGGCCAGCATCAGTCAACAAGACATTGCGACCCAGCCGCTCCAACACCGCAACCCCGGTCTGTTTCTCGATACTGGCCAGCTGCTGAGAAACTGCTGACGCGCTATAGCCCAACTGGCTGGCAGCCGCCGCAATCGTCCCCTGCAGGCTCACTTCTCGAAGCATTCGCAGTTGCTGCACACTCAGGTCCATTCACCGACCCTAAACCACAACAAACCAAACCACCAGTAATACTTCACGATGATCGTTAGAAATCATCGCTTTTACTTATGGATCCGATCCATCACAGTAGAAACCATGTTCATCATCGAATGCCACATCTGCCAAACCACCCACCTGGGCACAGCCCGCAGCGTGCAAGCCATGCGTCGCACCGAGCAAGGCAACCTGGCCACGGTCATATGCCCCGAAGGCCACACCACCACCCACCTCTTCGCCCGACCAACCCACAAGGCCGAGCTCTGCCTTGTCTAGCCAGCCTCGTCTAGCCAGCCTCGTCTAGCCAGCTTCCAGTCCTCAGCGTTCCAGTTATCGGCTGCTAGTTGTAGGCGATCTGACAAAACCCGTGATTGCAATAGCCACCCGGGTTCTTGGCCAGGTACTGCTGGTGATAGTCCTCGGCATAGAACCACGCACCCAGCGGCGCTATCTCGGTGGTGATCTCTCCAAAGCCACCCTCGGTCAGCTTGGCCTGATACACCTCGGCACTAGCCTTTGCCGACGCCGTCTGCTCATCAGAATTGGTGTAAATCCCTGACCGGTACTGGCTCCCCTGGTCATTGCCCTGGCCCATGTACTGGGTCGGATCGTGATTCTCCCAGAACACCTTGAACAGGTCATCCAGACTCACAGAACCGGGATCAAAGACCACCAACACCGCTTCGGTGTGACCCGTCATGCTGATGCAGGTCTCTTCATAGGTCGGGTTCGGAGTCGTGCCACCTGCGTAGGCCGCAGCTGTTGTGAACACCCCATCCATCTGCCAGAAGAACCGCTCCGCCCCCCAGAAACAACCCATACCAAACACGATGCTGTCCAGATGATCAGCAAAGGGTCCAACCAGCGGATTGCCGTTCACGAAATGTGCATCCGACACGGCAACGGCCATGCTTCGACCGGGAAGACAATCCTCTGGAGCCGGGATCCCAGCAGGTTTGCGGTTCAATCCAAACATCGATTCAATCCAAACATCTAGGCATCTCCTGAATCCTTGATTGGGCTCGAAGGTTCGATTCCCAAAACGTCACCCAGTTTGTCCAAGGCTTGGCGTGCTCGCGTCCGAAGTTCAGCAGCTGTTTCGATTTCACCAGCAGCCTCAGCCTTGTCCGCCTCACCCAACCACAAGTCGGCCAGCCCAATTAGCTCGGCCACCGACAGTCCATCAAGGTCAACAGCAGAAGGGTCAACCCCGGGATCGGGTCCATCACCCGGGCCAACCGAATCATCCGGATCGGTCGTCCCTGGCCGGACCGATCCGCCACTCAACGACGCGATTGCTCCGTCCAAGTTCAATCCCATGGCAACCTCACTGCCGTTAAACACGATGACTCGAGTCAGCTTGGGCGGCGCAGTCTCCGAATCGGCCTTCACGTACAGCGGCCGAACATAGAGCACCGTGTCACCAAGCATCACCAGCTGCATCTCGCCAAACAAGACGCTGGATCCTCGCGAGTCCTGTAAGGTGATATAGCCAGAGACACCCTTGGCATCGCTGCCAGGAACCACGCTGTCGCTGTCACTTCGAATCGCGGCATCAACCAGCTCGGGCGACAGGACCTGACCATCCGGTAACAAGTACTGCACCAGCTCGCCATAGTGCGGAGCATCAGAGCGTGCAACCAGGACCGATCTCAACTCGGGCCTGGCGTTGGCCGCGCTCTCACTCCTCGGCTCGAATGCTCGCTGCAAGACAAACTCGGTCACGTCCGAACCCGGAAGCTTGGTGGTCCGATACTGCGGCTCCATCGGCCTGGCCTGAGTCGAGGGAGCAGCAGGCACCACCGTCGAATCCGTTCTCGTACTCACGCCCTTGTCCGGAGCACGAGCAATCTGCCAAGCTAACGCCCCCTCCAAGAACTGGATCGGGTCATCCACCTGGTAGCGGCCCCACATGTCGGTCTGAACCTTGAACAAGTCGGTCGGATAGCGGAAGTGCTCCGCCAAAGCCGCTGGCGCCTCGTCCCCGGAGGTGAACAAGTCCGGGAAAGCCTTCTGATAAGCGTTGATAATCGGGTCTTCATCATCGATGACATAGAAGGCAACATCACCGTTGTAGGCGTCAACCACCACCTTGACCGAGTTGCGAACATAGTTGAAGCCCGAACGCAGATCGGCTCCCCGAGTAAACGAGTCGGTTTGAACTTGCTGAGAATAGGGGAATTTGTTGGTGGTGGTATAGGCGTCAATCACCCAGAACACCTGGCCGTCAGCCAACACCGGATACGGGTCGCTATCAAAGTCGAGGAAGGGTGCCAGCTCCCGAACACGAAGATGGATGTCTCGGTTGTAAATAACCTTGGCGTCCGAGCCCAAGAAGGGCGAAATCATCAGCTGATATTCCTGAAAACGAAGCGCGAACATCGTCTTTCGGAAAATCGAATCAACCTTTACCCCGCCGTCCCCGTCGTAGCGGAAGGCAACTTCTGGAGTCGCCGGATAGTCAACCTCGTCGCGAGTCGCCCCGACAATGGCGTAACCAGTAAACCCTTCGTCATAGTAGATCTGGGGCTGGGTGAGCTGGCCTTCAAAACCCTCACTCAGTTGCTGCTCGGACCCCACACCCGAAACCAAGAACTGGGGCAACCCATCATTGTCCTCATCGGCCGAAGCGACTGCTACGCCATATCCGTGCGTATGGGCGACATGGCTGGACTCCCAACTATTGAAGCTGGATAAATCAAGCTCGCGAACACCGAGCACCACCGGCTCCATGTTTCCGCCAACGTCATAGCGATCAACATCAAGCACTTCGGCGAAGTCGAATGCTTGAACCTCGCCCTCGACCCGCTTGAACGAAGCATCAGCCAGCTCACGGTCCAGGATGCTGATGTCATCAACAACCTCTTGGTTCTCGGCAACATCCGCCGCCGTCAACCCGGCCGAATAGGTAAAACTCTCGCTCCGCAGATTCGACTCGTCCAGGCCATAGGCCAGACGCGTGGCGGCAATGTTCTCGCCAATGAACCCCTTCTCTCGAGCCGACTCTTCAACCTCCACTCGAAAACGCTGATAGAGACCCGGCAGCATATTGCCAACCACAATATGGCTCACCAACCAAACCGCCAGCGCTACGGCTGGCAAGCCCCAACCCTTGCGTCGAATGTTGGCAATGAACAGTCCCGCACCAAACAAAGAGATGATGGCCAACAGATTTAGAGCCGGAAGCTGAACCTGCACATCCGTAGCCAGCGCCCCGTCATAGCGGCCTCGCTGAGCATTCACCAGCTGGAACCGGTCAAGGAAATAGGCCACCGCTCGAGTCACCGCCAACAAGGCCAACAGAACCGAAACATGAAGTTTGACTGCGCCACTAACCCGGTTCTTCGTGGCTGACGCTCGAATTCCTCCATTGAGGTAATGGGCGACCAGGGTTAGTAACAGGGCAAAGATGAGGGTGCCGAAAACCCAGCCAACGAGGAAGGTCCAGAACGGAAGTCTGAACACATAGAAACCCGCATCAATACCAAACAGGGGATCATCAACCCCGAAATCGCCACCATTGCGAAAGAGGAGCCAGGTCTCCCACTGTTGAGCGGTGTTCAAACCAACAATCAGAGCGAAAACACCAGCAACCACAACTCGCAGACGGCCAACATTGTCACCGACCAGTGCGTGGTACCGCTCAATCAGTTCTTCTTCTCCGGTAAGCGCACGAAACGGTGGCGCCACTCGGTCAGCCAGGTACAGATTTACCCACACCACGGCAAAGAAAATCAGACTGAATATGGCGCCAAGGGCAATCTTGGTGCCCAATATCTTCGACCAAACATCCACCTGTCCGACACTCTGGAACCACCACCAGTCGGTATAGAGCTTGGCTATCCCACTAGCACTCAGAAAGAGGACGAAAAATGCACCCATCGCCATGAGCAGGAATGAGCGAAAGCGTGATGACTGGATCGAGCCACGTTGGGGAGACATGAGGACTGCAGGCTATCCCCACATGGACCAGGGCTGGGTTCGCTTGGCGTTTGTTCTGCGTCGGAGGTCCACCGGAGAGTATTTGTACGAGAGTATTGGGCGAATCCCCAACCGGATCGGCCCGTCGTCACCTTCAGGTTGAACCAGGCCCAACAAGACTTCGACTAGTCGCTGGCCCCATACTGGTCAGCGGGCAAGACCAGGCAGCGACAACCGGGCCCACCAAGTGGTCGTTTGTGCCCCGTCGGGAACGCTTGGGGCTTCTTCACCGAATCTGACAGCGTGTTGTCAAAGCAGTCCGGACTTGTCTCCGTTCGAGGATCAACCACCCAAACCAGTCCAGCGGCGTGATCAATGGCGTCATAAACACCAACGGCAAAGGCCTCGGCTACCGCGTCATCAACCAGACCAGGCAGCGCCGAAGAGCGAGCATCTCGATAATGCGCCCGGATCGGTTCAAAGACCTCACTGCTATCTCCGTCGGCGGCAGCAATTGCTCGTTCGATCTTGGCTCGCAACGGGGCTTGCAATGCCTTGGCCAACTGATCAAGGATTGTCGACACCTGACTGGACCCAACCTTTGGTCCATCAAGACTGGCCGAACCAGCAGTAGCAATGCCAACCAAGCCAGCCTCTGCTGCTTTGCGGAAACCCGCCAGCTGCTCGGCTGAGTCCGGCAACTCATCACTGGACAGAGTCTTAGCCCGACGCAAACGATCAAGAACGTCGCTCTGATCATCAGCCAAGGCACGTTTCAACTTGCGCCGAAGATCCGGGCCAAAGCGAGTGAGGGCAATATCACGATCAGCAAACGGAGCGAGGACTTCGATGTCGATCTCTTGCCCAGAACTGTCACTCTCGCGCTCGGACTCTGACCGATCCTGGCCAGCCTTCGCTGAACTACTGTCACCAGAGGCCGCCTCGGATCCACCGGTGGACCCAGGCTCTCGCTTGATCACGATGACACTGTCAACAGCACCACCTGCAGCAGGAACCGCCGCAGACTTCTCGTTCTGCTTGGACTTGTTGTCTTGCTGCTTGGACTTGTTGTCTTGACGAGTCGATTTGGCGTTGTCTGTCGAGTCTGACGGCGCTTCCGGTTTCGGCTCCGATTCGGAGGCTACGGAACCTTCACCGGGTGCTGGGTCAACCTTGGTTACCGATCCGGTGTCGGCAGAATCGCCGGGGGTCCGCTCCGCTCGTATGCGGGCAAAGATGTCATCCAGCACATCGCCAGCCTCAGCCTCAACCCCATCATCGCTCATATCCCCCAGTAGGTCAGCGGTGGGTGATGCGGACGCCTTGGAGTCCTTCGACGCTTCGCTCAACTTAGGTGAAGTGCTCTTCGGACCCGGCGACGCCTTGGATGACGGCGGCTGATTGACGCTGGCTCCGGACCCCGGTTTGTGGTTGGCTACCTTCTCCGGCGAGAGGGTCTTGCCCTTCGATCGAGCGTGGTCGAGACCATCAGCAATATCGGCCATCTGATCGGCTTCGCTACCGCCCGCCTTCGCCTTGACCAACTCCATGGCCCGTTTCGCCTCCGGAACCGAAACGTCAAGCTCCGACGTCGCCGAGTCAACCTGAGTCCGAGCAAAAATCAAAGCCCGAGACAGACGATCTCGAGCGGCCTTGGCCTGATCAATTTGTTGACGCGCCACTCGTCGACGCTTCACCAGATCTTCCAGAACCTTCTCGCGAAGAGTCTGGGCCTCCGTCAGCATCAAACGAGCCTCTTCTCGAGCCGAGTCTCGAGCCGTCTCAACATCAGCAGCCGCCTCTGCCCGCACCCGAGCGGCTTCGGCCTCTGCATCACTCATGACCTGTTCGGCCGCCTTACGAACCGACTCTCCTTCGGCCTCAGCCGACAAGCGGGTTTCCTTGGCAACCTCTTCACCCCGTTGCTTCACCGCGGCAGCCACTTCTTGGGCCGCCTTTTTGGATGCAGCAGAGGAAGTCTTCGCTTCATTGGTGACCTTCTCTGAATCAGCCTTGGCTTCAGAGCGCAATTTCTCCGACGCTTCATTCGCCTCTTGGCTCAGCCGCTTGGCCTCGGCAGCAGCCTCCTTGCTCACTGCCTTGGCCTCAGTTTCAGCCTTGGACTTGAGTGCCGCAACCTCCTTGTCCGCCTTCTTACGATCCTCAGCCAAACTCTTGGTTGTTTCCTTCTGCAACTTGTCCAGCGCCTTGGTCCGCTCGTCTGCTTCCTTCTCGGCCTTAGCCGTGATATTGGCTGCGGCCGAACGAGCCGAGTCGAGCACTCGAACCGTTTCTTCACCAAGAAGCCGAGTGAGTTGGCCCTCATCCAGGTCTTCGGGTAGGAGCCGCTGAGGGTTTGAATCGCTTTCGCTCAGCCTCTCGTTGGCATCCTGCAATTCGTCAGCCATCTGCTTCGAATCGCTTCTCAGCTGTTCGATCTCACCCTCGAGGGCGCTGATCCTGGCGCTCTGGTCGCCGGCTTCGGTGTTGATCCTCGTACGGTCGCCACGCTCAAAACGAACCGCTTCGGCTACCTGACGCAGATAGCGGCGAACCTCATCCTGGTCAAAACCACGAAACGATGTCCCGAAGTTTTGAGCGGAGATCTGGTCCGGATCCAGTGGATTATTCGTGAGGGCCATGCAGCGATGCTAGAACGTGAAGTGGACCAGGCGGCTTATCCTCCCGATTGTGATTTGACAGACCCATCGGTTCAGGCCTCGAAAGTGCTCGAATCCGGCTCCGCCACTACTCCGTAGTCTGCACGGAGGCGGCATATTCAGCGATTGCTGACACCTCTCCTCCGAGACCATCCAAGACCTCCAACGCTTCTTCCAGCGTGTCAACCGGGATGATCTCAACCTTGCCTTGAACTACCTCACGTAGCTCGGCAATGACTTCCTCACCAAGAGCATTAGGAACGATAAAGAATTTGATGCCAAGGTCGCGCACGGCCGCCGCTTTCTGCGGAACACCGCCTACTCGCCCCACGGTCCCGCCAACCGACATTGTGCCGGTAACCGCAACCTCCACTCCCCCGGTCAGCTCGCCCGGAGTTAGCTCATCAAGAATGGCCAGGGTGAAGGCCAGGCCGGCCGATGGCCCACCAACGGAGCCGCTATCAATCTCCACCTCAAAGCCAACGTCCAGATCATCGAAGTCGACCAGTGTTTGCGGAGCGACGCCGAGGAAGGCCGCATCTGGGTCATCTTCTTTGGCCCCAAGGACAACAGTACGAGTTTCCAGCTCGCCCTCGGCAACCTCGATGTTCAACTCAATCTGATCACCCGGCTCGTGCTGGCTTAGCAGCTCAACCAGTTCGGCGGACTCCATGATCGAAACCCCATCGATCTCACGGATGATCTCACCAACGTGCAAGATCCCATCAGCCGCAGCATCCTCGACGACTAGGGCCACAAAGACTCCTGTCGGCTCAATAACCTCATAACCCAACTGTTCCAAGGCAACGGCAGTGGCGATTGACTTCGAATCGACCATGGCCTGGAGATTTATTTCTCGATTCTCATCCGATGTTCGATCGCCAAGGACCACCGCTTCGGGCACAATCTCGACATCATCATCAAGAGACAACCAGATGTACTCCCAGATGTTGGGGTTCTGCCTGACCCGCACGGTGGTGAATAAGAGTTCACCATCACTGGGGTAGGACTCCGTTCCCTCAATAGCAATCAGCGGCTCTGTGTCTCGAGCCGAACCAGGCATGAGGGCAACCGAATCTGTCTTGATGAACGCCCCAATTCCACCGACGATCGCCAGCAGGGTTAGGAAAGTCCCAAGCATGAACCACCGGGATCTCCGCTTCAGATCAGCCAGGTCAACCATGGATCGCGCGGCCGGGGTCTCTAGAGCCGAGCGAGCAGGCTCGGCCGACGGTGGCTGCGCCAAGGGTGCGGCGCCAGCTACGCTGTTGGGGTTCTCTGAGAGCTGCTCTGGAGAGAGTCCACGCTCTGAATCTGGTTGTTCCGAATCATCCATCAAGTTCCTCTATCGGACTCAACCCGGCAGAACCCAAGCAAAGTCCGCACATCACAGTTTCTAACCCCGAGAAGACAATGAACACCCAGGCCGCAGCCAACGACATGACCGAGGTCAAAATCAGGCGATCACGAACCCCTCTTTGGCGACGCATCACGTCCGTAGTCAGCTTAGGTTCTCTGATCGTCATCGTGGGGGTCGCGATTGCTGCCGTTGTTGGAGCGACGGCCCTGATGATGTTCGTTCTACTGGAACAGGCCGTCGGCTAGAGCCAACGGCCTGTCATTCCAGGAACAGTTTCAATCCAGTGCCAAACCACGCTGGGTTTGGGTTAGCCCAATACTACGAACTCAAGACGAAGCGGGCTTGAGATGAGATGGGCTAGCGGCCAAACAGACCGCGGCGAGCGCCAACGGTGTCGTTCGTCTTGGATGCAACGTCCTTGGATGCATCCTTGACAGCGTCTTTTGCGTCAGATCCAGCGGACGGAACCGACACCAGGTCTGGCTCTTCCTTGGCTGCAGGTGCTTCCTTGGCCGGCTTGTTCTTGACTTCGGGCTTTGCTGGCTCTGGTGCGGCAGCAACCGCTGGCTTGGCCGTCGGAGCCGCAGCAAGCATCGGCTCTGCCGCCTTGAGTTGCACTCGATAGTAAGGGCGGTAGTCAAAGTTGACTTCTTCAAGACGGAAAATCTGGGCTCCATCGACACCCTGATCGTTTCTCAGTTGTTCCACGAAACTGACGGCATCATGGATGTCGTCAGTGTGGTGATAGTCGGCCTTGCCATCCGGGCTGGTGTACTTCACAATGTGGGACACTTCTTGCTCCTCTGAGTTGTAACTTTTCGCCACTGGGATCATTCGAAAAGCACGCGATCTTTCCAGACCCCACCAACAGCATTCCAGATTGTTTGGCCAAGCACCACCTCTTGATAGAAAACTTCCTTTCTCTCCGCAACATCGCCGAAGCTGGCTACACCGCCGACATCCCACTCATAGAGCGGGCTCTTGCCGATCCCGATCCCCTACTTCGAGCAGCTGCCT
>JAJRQY010000087.1 GCA_024280015.1 Actinomycetes bacterium | reverse complement strand
CACGACCGGAATGTCACTGGGGGAAACCTGTTCAGACACTGCGCTTTCCTTCATCATCTTGTATTGCCACCTGTTTTGCCGGGATTGTTCGTTGTCTTGACGGCTTGATTCTGGTGGGACTCGTACTCTGACTATCGATCAAAACGCTCGGTTCTTTAGCGGAACGAGATTCCAGCCGCTCGCGGCTCAGACTCGTGAACGTGGCGAACAAGCTCAGGCCTTTGACCTGGAGCCGCTGCCCGGCTGGTCAGCGTCTGAGGACGAGCCTCCCGCTTGGCTGGTCCCCGTTGCCGATTGTTCGCTACGTTTGCGACCGTTCTTGGTGCGGTCACTCTTGGTGCGACCGCTCTTTGTCCGATCATTCTTCGGCTTTCGTGAGCCGGAGGTCTTCGTTTCAGCTTCAACGGATCCCGACTTGCTGGATCTTGTTTTTTCGGACTCTGATCGTGGCGAGACCCGGTTGCTGGCTGGTGGTTCGATTGGCTCCGCGGGTGGCCCAGCCGGTTCGGCCGGTTTAGCCGGTTCGGTGGGGAGAGCTTGGCGAGGGATCGGTGGTGATGCTGGCAACAAGGCTTCTTCGACCGTCTCGGGAGCAGCATGAGTGTTGTCCGACGACAAGGCAGCCCGCTTGGCCATCGGGTGGGTGATGATTGGCAAGACTTTCTTGGTAATCGGCTCGAACTGGCGAGCAACGTGTCCAAGTGGCCGAGTTTCCTGACGACGCAGAGGAACGGCAAGAACAACAGCATCAACCAGGTCACAGAGCTCGACCGTTGCCGCCGCATCCAGAACCGAGCCAGCATCAATGATGACAATATGGGCCCGACTCTTGGCCACGTCCAGCACCTCGCCAACCAGGTCACGACGGATGGAAACGGCTCGATGACCTCGTCCCAGCAGGGTCACTCCAGTTCGCCCGGTACGGATAA
This sequence comes from Actinomycetes bacterium, assembly GCA_024280015.1. GTDB lineage: Bacteria > Actinomycetota > Acidimicrobiia > Acidimicrobiales > SZUA-35 > JAJRQY01. The sequence continues at coordinate 24,165 of JAJRQY010000087.1, read as the reverse complement.
AGGCTCGCTCAGGGTTGGGGGTAAATACCGCAGCCAGTCCTTCGCCCCGAATACCACCAAAGGCTTCGGACAGGTAGGGATCGCTTGCGTCCAAGTCGACGAGGACAACCTCAAATTCTGCCGCACTGAAGCGACCAGCCATGGCGGTGGCCAAGGTCGTTGTTCCCGCCACTCGCTGAGTGCCGACAACGGCAACGGTCAGCGGTTCGGTCACCGAGCCAAGGGCCTCGGCCCGGACCGACAACTGATCGATTACGGGGATGAGGGAACTCGGCAGGTTGTCGAAGGCAACAAGCGGTGATCGACGAAGTGAACGCGAATGGTCCATCTCGCCAACGATTGGCATGCCCAGAATCTCCGAAGCCTGTAGGTCATCAAGGACTCGGTCAGAGAAGCGGGTCCATACCAGGGCGATGATGAAACCAAGGGTGGTAGCCACAAAGACCAGGGCGGCGGTCAACAGCGCAGTCGAGTTGCCAATGGCGTTCACGGGCAGGGTCGCATCCTGGACAATGATGGTGTTGAAACTGGAGAAGACTTCGGATTCCAACGCGATCTTGCTCAGATTCAGCGCTTTGAGCTGGGCAGTGAGGTTGTCGAGACGGGTTGTCAGTTGGGGGGCGACGATGCCAGGCGCCGGGATCTGCTTGGTGATTTCATCGGATGTAGTTGGCAAGAACGGGGCCATCACCGCAACAATCTCTTGCTGGATGCTCTGGAGCTCGGTCTCGACTCGCTCAATCTCATCGGCCAGCCGGTCCAGCTCTGGCTGGCTGGTACCTTCGACCGTGGCCCGAGCCTCTTCGATGTAGAGGTCCAAATAGGCTTGGGCAATCAGTTGGGAACGCAGCGCCTGGCCGGTGGTGGTAGCGATGTTGACGGTGTCACTGTCAAGATTCTGTGTCATCTCGGTGTTGCGACTCACCGAGCCTGCGGTTTCTTCCAGGCTTGAACCGGCGTTGACTCGCTCGGCCACTCGCTCGGCTAGGCCTTCGGCCTGCAACACACCAAGCTGGGTCAGCACGAAGCGATCGGGTTGGTTGGCATAGGCGACGCCACCATCAAAACCCGATGGCGAAAGCAGGAGCAGTCCGTTGCTCTCGTACTGGGCTCGGGGCGGTTCAATACTGAGCGACGCGAAAAAGCCAAGCACACTGCAAACAATGATGACCCAGCCGTTACGCCGAAGGGCCGCAATTACGAAAGATAGTTCCACCGGTCAGCGTCTTCCTGATTGGGGATTGTTGGAGTTTAGCGCCATGACTTCTTCCGACGTGATCGCTCGACCTTGTTGGTTCGAAGCTGGACAGATTTGTGATACGAATCGCTGGGGATGACCCGGATTAGCAGGCTTTCAACAAACAACCGAGGCCCGAAGCGGTCAAGGCGCATCCTCCACTTGACCAGGCGGTTCTGCCATTGCAGCCGGAATCGTTCGACCCCGGTCGGTTGCCGCAGCGGTCCACCGCTAAGGGCAAACCCTCGATCGGTCATCATCTTGCCGACCCGGCCTTCAACCAGCGAGAGCTGGTCGGGCCCCAACTTCGCCTTCCACGCCTCAACCCGTGACGGGTCAGGAACCGTGTACTCGGTCTCATCGGCGTAGGACATCATCTCGTCGGTGTAGGCAAGCCCAAGGAATGCACAAACCTTGCCGAGTTCTGTTGGGTGATCGGCAATCAGGTCGGAGTAGCGAAGCTCAACAAACCTAGAAGCATCGATCTTCTTGGCAAATTCAGTCCATTCGTCCTCGGACTCAATCCACTTGTCCAGACCGTGCCAGACCGTTCCCGCCCATCCCATCTCGATGACCGAGCTTGTGACATCACGAGGATCTCTTACCAGATGGATGAATCGGGCTTCGGGCCAGATGTTGAGGAGGCGAGAGAACCCGAAATGAACCATGGGGATTACGGGTTGGTCCTGATTGTCTACGCCATGACGCTGTTCGAGGAAGTCATTGACCAACGAGTCGTAATCAAGGCTGCGGTCAATGGACAATTCTGACGTACTAAAGATTGCGTGCCGAGACAGATACTCATAATACTCTGCCAGCTCAGGACGCTCGCCCCGTTCTCCGACCATCTCAACCATGAACTCAAAACCCTCACAGCCCGTGATCTCCGGGTGAGAATCCAGCATCAGGTGGAGCATGGTGGTACCAGAACGCTCGGCGCCAACTAGGAAGACTGGGGATTGGATCATCGCTGTGTGGTACTCCTCGAGCAGTACGCGGTACCCCTAGTTAATCGGCTTCCAGACTGGCGGCTTGAGAGAAACCAAGACTTTCTGCCAACCGGTCGCTTTTACCTAGCCAGCGACCATGCAACTAGTACGCCATCGGACCTACTTCGCCTGCGCCGTTGGACCCAGGCTTGGACTATTACCTAGCCTGACGCCCTCACGAAGTCACAAACCTTGTCTATTCTGTGCGACCCGCCCCCCAATCCTTAGTTCGCGGCAACAACAGCCGATGGACACACACCATCAAGACTCTGGTCTGGCACCGTTCTACCGCGCTGTCAGCCGTCTCTTCCGTCCACTCTCGAGACCTTACCTTTCGATGCGATTCCCAGACTTCTTTATCATCGGAGCGATGAAGGCAGCAACCTCGACCCTGCACGAGCAGCTGTCGTCACAACCCGGTTTCTCGATGAGCCAGCCCAAAGAGCTGTACTTCTTTAGCGATGACGCAGTCTGGGATCAGGGACTGGAATGGTATGCATCCCACTTTGAGGGAGCCGCACCGACGGACCTGTGCGGCGAATCAAGCACCCACTACTCCAAACTGCCAACCTACCCCCGAACACTCGAACGGCTGGCGGCAACCATTGCTAGCCCTCGTTTCATCTATGTGATGCGCCACCCCATCGACCGCCTTGTCTCCCAGTACCAGCACATGCAGCTGGAGGGTGAGATCCACGAGCCGTTGGAGGTCGCTATCAATAGAAGCGCCCCGGAAATGATTGAGTACAGCCGCTACAGCAAGCAGCTACTCCCCTACCTGACCAGGTTTGGCGCCGAGGCCGTCTTACCGGTCTTCTTTGATCGGCTCCTGCAAAGTCCCCAGTCTGAGCTTGAACGTGTTTGCTCCTTTCTCGGCTACTCGGGAGCCCCCGTCTGGGACGAGGCCCGCCAGGCCAATGTCACTTCTGAACGGCTGGCCGTCAGCCCCGCTCGCGAACGGGCAAAGTCTGTCCCCTTTTCCGATCTGATCCGCCGACTCACCCCGGAGCCGTTGATCAACCGAGTCCGGAACCAGTGGCGGGCTGGTCCAAAACCGGTGTTGTCTGATCGCGACCTGGCCTTTCTGACTGACATCTTTGACCGCGACCTTCTGCAACTCGGTTCCTGGCTGGGAACACCTCTGGATTGTGCGAACTTTCCAACGGTGACAGGCTCACTCAGCCCAACCTGGATCGATGGTTTGCAAGAAACTCTGCCTCCTTGTAACGACAAGAATCTGGCAACCTCATGACGCGCATTCGAGGACTTTTCCACCGCTACGGCGAGATGATGGGCGATGTTGCGTGGAGCGGGCTTGGTGATGGCCTAAGCCTCGTTGCCAACATCGTCTCCTTCTTGCTTCTACTCAATGCTCTAGAACCCGAGGTCTATGGTGGCTACGTCGGGTTCTACGGAGTCATCGCTCCCATAGGCGCCCTGAGCTGGTCCGGTTTGCAACTACTGGTCCTGCAACGCATCATCAAGCAGAACGATGACCCGCAAATCGTCAGTAGCCGAGCCCTCTGGATGACGCTCGTGCAGGGGGTCGTTGCTGTCGGTGCTGCCACCCTGATTGCCTCACTTGTCGTGTCAACTGTCACCGTACAAGCCATGCTTCTCATGGCGATTGCCGAACTCATCCTGTTCCCAATATCCAATGTGGCAACAACCCTGATCCAGGCAACGCATGGATTCGCCACGTCGGCAAAACTTCGTTTGGCCCTGCCCTTGGTGCGTGTTGGCTCGCTCCTCGCCACCTACACATTCACCGAAATGACCATTCAGAATCTGGCCATTGCTTGGCTCATCGGCTTCACCTTCACCAGCACAGTCGCTATTTTCTATGTCCTGCCACGCTTTGGTCTGCGGCCTAGCCTCAAGCAGCCCGACCGAGATTACGTACGAACCAACTTCGAACTGTCTACGCCAATGGCGGCCTCCAACCTCCAAACCAATGGTGACAAAGCCATCATGAATGTGTACGGGTTAGAGGCCGAAGCTGGCCTCTACGGTGCGGCCTTTCGCATCGTGTTGCTTTCCCAGTTCCCAATCCAGACCATGAACAAGGCCCTCTTTCAGCGCTTCCTTCCCGAAGGTGACGGCCGAAAGGGTTTGCATGTTGACCGGGCAAAACGTTTTGCTGGAACATCCCTGGCCCTGAGCCTGGTCATCGCTCTGGCCATGTTCACCCTGACGCCGATCCTCCTGCGCTTCATGCCAGGAACCGACAAGATCGACGTCAACATCGTTCGCTGGCTGGTCCCGTTGATTCCCCTTCTGGCCATCAGCCGGGCCCCACTTAACGGACTCATGGGGCTAGGCCTCATCTCCAGACGGGCCTACCTACTCATCTCTTCGGCCGCGTTGAGCATGGTGCTCTACATCACCCTCATCCCCTCCTACTCATGGCGTGGCGCGGTGATCGGAACAATCGTGGCCGAGATCTACCTTGCCGTCGGAGGCTGGCTCATGCTCATCCGAGCCCAGCGTCAAGCAGACGAAATCGCTCATCCCGCCAACAACGCCGATGGATCGGGCAGCGAAACAGGCGACAAGTCAGGCCGCACGCCGGTCCGGACCTAGGCCACTCACTCACGTACGACCTAGTCGAGGAATTGCTGATCAGATTTCGACATCGTGCTCGGGTCTGATGCGGGCCCGCTCACCATGAATTGTGGCCACCCGCCCGTGCCGTTGGCGCCACGATGGCATCGTCTTGAGGGTCAGTCCTCGGAGGATCATCATCACCAGGAGCCAGGGGCCAAGAAAGACCGGCTCGGACAAGCTGATCAAGATCTGAACCGACAAGACAATCAAGATCCAGTCAGTCATGCGCTGTTCTTCTTCTCGAACGCCGAGTCCGCCGATCAGGGTCGATACAAAAAGACCGCCGAAGAGGACTGTGCCAACTACTCCAAGCTGAAGCAAAAGGTCCAGCAGCCCGCTGTGTGCATGGTTGGCCTCAAAACCGATATTACGCCAGATCTCCCGTGTGGTGTCCGAAGGCGGCCGCTGAAACAAGCCTCCATAGCCATAGCCAAGCAAGGGCCGTTGGGCAATGGCGTCAATCACTGCGCTCCAGATGAATGTTCGCCCAGAAAAGGATGCCCCCTTACCTGCGGATTCTGAGATTTGGCCGACGGCCGCCGCTCCGGTGATTCCAGCACAGAACAGCAAGGCAACGGAGGCGATCAAGAAGCCACCGGACCACCGGTTGGAACTGCGTCGGTACAGGCGAACCCAGATGTAGAACGAGATAACGAAGAGGCTGGCACCGATTCCCGTTCCTGATTGGGAGCCGACCATCAAGGTCATGATTGCAAGGAACCCCAAGACTCGAGCGAGCTTCTTCTTCTCCCATACCAGCAAGGTGGTCAGAGCAAAGATCAGGTACGGGGACATCGCGTTCTTGTGAAGAAAGAACCCGTGCCAACCAGGATAGGGCTCGTCGGTTCCCGCCACGATGGCATGGGCTCGAGTGGCTGGAAACACAACGAGAGCGAGGGCAGTGAGGGCCAGAATGACCCACATGGCTTTCTTCAGACCAGCAATGGTGTCCTCAAGAGGAAGGACCGCGATAACCAATAGCAGGAAAAACGAGCGCGGGACTTCCAGCCGAACCAGAAATGCCGTCGTGACCGAATCGAAGGTCCACAAGGTCGAGGCAGCAACCAGAGACAACACCATGACCGATATCAGAGAGACCCGGATGTCAAGAATGGCTTGGCGAGGAGCCAACAAGAGGCAGCCAAAAGCGAAACCGAGTACCAGCGTGTGGAAGATCGGTTTCAGGTCATAGGCACCAAACGCGGTGACCATGGCGGCCACGATATAGATCTGTCCCAGGCCTCTGGACCATGGCCCAAAGTAGGAGTCCGCCGTTGTCGGGGTCGCCAACCTCGGCCGATCCGATACCTGGCTCAGCACTTAGGAGCCGCCAACAAGAGGATTTGTTGCCGACTGCTTTGCCAGTTCAAAGAGAGCGAAGGCGTGGATGGCTTCAGCTTCGACCGCGACATCGACTGGCAGCGGTTCTGCGTCACCGCGACGCAGATCAATGGTGCCAGAGAAGATTCTTTCCGACGGGTCGCCCCAGGCCTGACGGCCGGTCGTGCGACTGACGTCATAGTCCTTGTTCAGCGGCGAATCGAGATCGAGAAAATCGGTAAGGTAGGACAAGGTCTCATCGGGTTGACCCGTGATCTGCTCATAGGTCATGAAGGCGGACCGCGTTGGGTCACCAACCTTCTTGGCGATACTGACCAGCTCGTCGAGACGCCGGCGATAGTACGCAAGCTGGCGGGTAATGTCGGCTTGACCGAACATCTTGCCAACGCTGGGCAGGGTTCCTTCTGGCCTGCGTAGCAAGAACAAGAATCTGACCGAGGGGTCGTGCAGGAGCTCGTCACTGATGGTGTGCTCGTTGTACACGATCTTGTCAACGACATAGTCTGGCCGCGCCTTGAGGTCACTGGCCATGAATGCGCTGCGATCACGCAAGCGACGCAGGTCAGATCCCTTGCTGTAGCTGACATGATGTTCGCCAACAGACAAGATGTCCTTGTGGGCACCAAGAAGGTGGGTCACCAGGGTTGAGCCAGAACGGGCGTGGGCCATCACAAACAGGGTCTTGGGTGGCGTTTCATCAGGGTCACCAGAAACTCGACGGCTGACTGAAGCCACCGTCTCCCCGACTTTCCGCTCAACCTTGACCCTGGCGGAACCAACAACCGCTCGCATGTCCATCAGAACTCCCATTCCACCCCAACACCGTAGCGCTGAAGCCGGAGAGGAATCCAACGGGAACTGCTCTACCCAGCGCCATAGGCCATTTGGACTAGTGAGTGTCGCATCGCTCGGACTCCGGAGCGGCCAGTTCAAGAGCGAAGTAGCCATTGTTATCGGTGGTCTAGGACGACGCCAAATTGACCGATACCCATGCCAATTCCCTGCACAATGAGCACACCGGCATAACGAAACTGCGGTGACTGGCCCTTGATGACACGCTGGGCCGGACGACTCATGCCACCGAGTGCACGTTTGCTGGCTCGCAGGAGCAGCCGGAGACGGCTGGCCTGGCCGCTACGGAGGTTGGTTTCGAACTCGGTGTTCCCCATCCACAGGGAGCGGCTCAGCTGATATTGGTACGTCGAACGACTGGCTGGTTCGATCTCATAAACCGCTACCTTCTTGGAAAATCTTGGCACCATGCCAGCGGCAATCGCCCCACGATAAAAGACCATGTCTTCGCCGCCGGCAATTCCAAGACCGGGATCAAAGCGGATCTCGGGGTGCTCAACAAAGAAGGCGGAGCGGACCATCGAGTTTCCCGTTGAGCACTCGGGCGGCTGCGATTCTTCTTCGTAGTCCAACAAGCCGACCTGGTCAAAGGGCTGATCACGAATCCAGTCACCACCATGCTCAAAAGTTAAGAGCGCTGGACCGGTTGTGGCATCTGCTCCCGTGCGGTCTTGCAAACCGAGGTGTTGAGCAAACCAATCAGCGGGGATAACAATGTCATCATCAGTCATGAGTACCCAGTCGCCAAGTTCCAGGGCCGCTTCGAATCCAATATTGCGGGCAATGGCAATGTTCTGCTTCCCACTGTGGCGGTAGTGAAGACCGAGAGAGAAGTTGTGCTCGACGGAGTCAACAACTGACTGAGCCCGACCATCGGGGTTGTCATCAACCACGACAACTCCGACCTCGGCACGTTCCTCAACATGCTTGGTGGCAACGACAACCGATTCGAGCAGGCGACGAAGCTCATCATTGCGTTGATGAGTACAGACGTAGAGCGCGATCGGGGTCTTCATGAGGGGGTCAGTCATTTCTACCAGTGGGAGTGAGCCAGCAACTAGGAAAGTGAGTCGAGGATCTGGTTCAGGCGGCGACCAGCGGCCGCATCCGTGCAATTGGCCTCGGCGAACGCAACCGCACCCTTATTGAGTTGTCGGCGCAAGATCTCATCGCCCCACATAGCCTCCAACGCCTCGGCCATCGCCCCAGAATCCTGTGGCGGAACAAGCAGCGAGTTCTCACTGTCCAGGAGATAGTCCTCAACCCCTGGACGGCTGGTGGCAACCAGGCCTCGTCCGTGACAGAAGGCATCAACGATAGTCACGAGCCCGGCAGTGAGACCATTGGTACTCATTGGCACAACATTGATTCGTGCTCGGCGAATCATCTTGCGAATCTCGGGTTTTGGCAATTGCTCGAGGATCTCCACGTTTGGTGGCGGCGTTGTGTTGGCCAATGCATGGTCCGATGCCAGAACGATCGTGCGATAACCGGTTTTTGCTACGGCGTCGAAGAAGGTCGCGTAGTCACGGTGACCTGACCCGGTGGCAAAAATGAAAGGATCCTCTTCTTCCAGCGGGGAGTCATCAATTTCGCCTCCGTACTGAAGAGGTACGAATTCGAACCGGTCAGGGTCAATGGCGAGCTGGCTGGCATAGGCCTCGATCTCACGACTGGAATGGACGATGAACTTATTGACCGCTCGCAGAGACAGTCGAGCGGGCACGATGCGGATGGCTGAGTCGGTCGAGGTATTGAAAAACCAGCTCACAATGGGCATGTCGCTCTTACGGCGCAGCTGCTTTTGTGCGCCGACCATGGATGCCAGCTGCGGAAAGACGGTGATTACGCCACCGGAGGTCCGCGAAACGGCCCGATGGGCTTGGCGCATGAACTGGATCCACTCAGTGGGACTGGTCACGGGGGATTTCTTGTCATGCCAACTGACCCGTTCTCCGACGCGGGGAACAATGGTGAGTTGGTGATCCTGACTAACCGAGCTGGCGAGCCACTGACTTGTAGGACTGGTGACGAACGGCGCCGCTACGGTCCAATGCATTCTCTACCCTCCGGGTTACTACTATTCGTCGGCCTCAACGACAACAATTCCAGCAGATCGACAAAGATTTCCTCACTCGAATCGGCTCGTTCACTCTTGCGTAGACGTCCCAACCTTGACTGTCGTTCCACCAAACGCAACATATACCGTGCCGAAGTCCTGTGGATGACCGGTAATGGCCTGAATCGGCAGATAATTGCCTCCCGGAGCCGCACTGATCAGGCTCCAGGTTACGGCGCCATCAACCGACCTCCAAAGGCCTCGCTCACCATTTAGCTCACCAGCCAGGAAGACCGTCGTTGGATCCTCGGCCGAGCTGGGGGCACCAAAGCCGATGGCGGTCACCTCACCAGTCCCGGCAAGCTCGGTCCACGTCTCGCCGCCGTCGAGGCTTTCGTAGGCTGGCCACACACCCTGATCCAAGGGGCCAGTGGCAAAGAACAGATGCCCTTCCTCTCCGGGGACCGTCTCGAGCTGGGTATGAAAGTGCCCAATCGGGGAACCGATCGGCAGCCCTTCGTTGGCCATCAGAACCCAGGATCGTCCCCCATCAGTTGACCGATAGACCCCAAAATCACCGTGGTAGAGGTAGAACGTGTCTGGTGCGACGCGATCGGCGGCGAGGACCTTCCGATTCAAGAAGAACGTGGTATGTGAGCCACCCCGATTGGTTCCATCCACTTCCATCTCTTCGGTCCCGGGCAGGATAACTTCGGTCCAGGTTGCACCCTGGTCTTGGGAGAATTGGGGTGACAAGTTGAACGTTGGCAACCAGACCAAGGTGCTCGTATCCGAAGCGGAGACTGCGATATTGCCAAAGCGCAACTTGTACGGGTGATTCCCGGAAGAATAGGAGGCAAACTTCGTCCAGGTCTTGCCTCCATCGGTGGAGTATCCGCTTGGATACGCATCACTGGAATCCTCGCAGCAGAATCGGTGATCTGCGGCAATGGCTACGACAAAGTCAGGATCAGCCGGGCTCCAGTCAATGTCCCAAACAGAGATGAACTCGGTGACGGGCCCCTGTATCGCCCCTCCGATGGTGCCATCGGTATGGCGGAACGTTCCTCGATCCCAATGGGCGCTGACAACTGATCCTGCCGGGGTCACCAGGACGTCATTGCTGACCAGTTCCTCAATGCCAAGGGTCTCACATTCAAAGGTCAACTCGCCATCGTCCAGATCAGTGCTTCGCCACATGGCGAACCCCTCAGGGAACCAGAGTTCTCCCGAGGGATCAAACGCCATGCTGCCTGCACTCAGAAAACGGTCCTTGTAGTCATCCAGCCAGGGGATCTGTTCACAACTGGTCTTGGCTCGCACATTCTCCCAACCTTGACCACTATCGGTTGTTCTCCAGAGCCCGCTATCTGAAATACCTTGCCGGGCAACAAGAACTCGACTCGGATCAAGTGGATCAACGGCAATCGAAGCGAACCTCTTGCCGCTGTTGGGCGAAACGTCAAGCAATGCTGCGGTCGCTGAGTCGAATCGGTAGACAAATGGGGGCTCCTGCTCGGCCACCCAGAGCACGCCATCACGACCGATCTCAGCGTCCATGGGTACCCCGGCGCTGGACCAGAGCTTCTTCGCCGTCATCTCACTGGGTGATGACGGATTGCCAACCAGCTGATAGACCCCGTCATTGGCTACACCAACAAAGACCCCGAACTCACTGGCGACCACCCACTTCACCCCTGTTGGTTGGGCTCCTTCGGCCGTTGGAGGTATGGGTATGGCTGGTACCGCGGACCAGGTCTGGCTCCCATCGGTTGAGACGAGCAAGCCTTCGGTTCGCGATCCGAACCAGACAATGTCGGAATTGGTTGGGTCAACGGCCAACCGTTCTCCACCAATTCGGTTCTGGGCGTTGCCAGCAATGACGAGATCTCGACCATGGTCGATCCACGACGAACCTCGGTCGTCACTAACCAGGATCCTGCCTTCGGAATCTTTCAGTGCGTCACCAACGGCGAGATAGACCCGTTCTGGGTCGGTTGCAGCGGTGGCAACACTCGCGACCTGCCAGTCCCCAGGGTCTGGATCCGGTACCGTTTCATCGGAAAGCAGTTGTATCCAACGCTCGCTGCTGGGATCCCACCGGTAGGCACCACCGACGTCGGTCCTGGCGTACATGAGCCCCGTCTCTGTTGGATGGATTGCCATCCCAGTAACCCAGCCGCCGCCGCCAATCTCTAGGGACTCAAACTCATAAGAAGCGCTCAATGACCCTGCCACTGAGTCCGGAGAAGGGACGGTGCTGTCAATCCCCTCCTGCGGGAAACCCGGAGGTTCGGTTGCCAGTGGGACATCGTCTGGCTCACCCGATCCTTCGTTGTTGGAGGTGCACGCCCCCAGGGCAACAAGAATACAAAACAAACCAAGTAGCCGACCTCGTGACAGCATCGAACGACCACCTCCGCACCTGGTGAAATCCATCGCTGGAGTCTAGTGGAACCATCGCCGGACAGAACCTCGGCCATCGCTAACGGCATCACTTCGCCAGACCCAATCAGCTAGGACGGGGCCTCCGGAAACAAGGCGGCAATTTTGGCTGCCTCGGTTTTGGCTCGATGTTGATCTTTCACGGCCTTGCGGCCTGCGATTCCAAGGGTTTCCAGTTGGTCGATGGGGGCGTCCAACAGTTCACAAACCGCGTCGACAAGGAGATCGACTGAGCCAGCAGGTACGAGCCAGCCCGAGATTCCGGGTCGAACCAGTTCGGGGATGCCGGCGACATAGGTGCTAATGACTGGCCGTCCGGCGGCGAGGGCCTCCATGATGACAACAGGAAGGCCTTCAGCAAAACTGGGGAGGACAAACCCGACCGATGCGTTGATGGCGGTCTTCACCTCATCTTCTGATGCCCAACCAGTAATGGTGACCTTGTCAGCAAGGCCTGAGGACTGGATTTGTGCTTCGACTTCTGGTCGTAGCTCTCCGTCTCCAACCAGGGTCATGTGGAAGTCGCGGCCGCTTTCAGCGACTTTCGCCAGCGCAGCCAGAAGAATGCCGTGCCCCTTTTGCTCGCTCAATCTGGCAACACAAACGAGCTGCCGAGGATCAGAAGAACTCTCGCCAGAGTTACTGCCTCCAGAGTCATTGCCTCCCGGAATCGGGACGGTGGCGCCATTGAACCATTCATCATCAAGACCACAATGCACAACGTGGATTCGGTCCCAGTGTTCGGTCGGAACCAGGCGGCAGGCTTGGCTTCGACCAAAGGAACTGACAGTGCAGACGAATACTGCCTGGCCGATCTTTTCCGCAATGCCGAGCAGGGGCGCCCGATCGAACTCTTCTGGCCCGTGGATGGTCAAGCTGTAGCTCGGGCCACCGAGGTAGTGGCTTAGCAAGGCCACCTCGGCCGAGTTAGTTCCAAAGTGGGTGTGGAGATGGGTTACCCCATCTTGCTCGCACCACTGAACAAGGAGGGCGGCTTCGGCCAGATAGACGAGGTGTCGAGACATGCCGACATCAGACCGCCGGGCCAGTCGTGTAGCTGCTCGGAGCGCGCGGGCGAATGGCACCGGCCGACTTGCCGCCATCTGAGCTAAAGCAGTTGCCATTGCTGGCATTCCCGCATCGACCAAGGATCGGGTCTTGTCGGCCTCTTGTCGATCGACTGGGTCGACAATTTCTTCGGTCGGGATACGCATGGCGTAGCGCTTGACTGACCATCCCAAACCTTCAAGGGCCAAGATCTCCCGACGAATGAAGCTATGGCTGGCTTTGGGGTACTGGTTGGTGAGGTAACCGATGTGGCTGCCAGGCTCAGTGATGCTCTGACCATCGACCAGCCCGTCGCCGCGTTGCACACCTCGAACTATTGGGTTTTCCACATTCACTCCCGGTTCGTCTCAACCAGATTACCTGATCCTGAAACTATGGTCGGCGCCTCAAGTGGCCAGTTGAGTCCTCGACCTCGACCCGGCACGCAGTCGACCGACTTAGAACACAACCGAATCGGGGCCGAGGAGAACGCGGAGCTCCGGAATCAACCCGCCGTCGGTCCTCACGTTGAACTCATCAGCCAACTTAACCACCTGGGTTTCGCTCAAATGGATGTAGACCTGGGACTCGCCCGGGTGCTGAGATAGAACCAGTTTTAGCCGTTCGATGAGGGCCTCAGAGAGTTGGTCGGGCCGAATCTCCAGACGAAGAGGCCGCGAGGACCCCAATGACTCCGACTCAAAGACCTCGATGGTTTGAGCCATCAGTTTCGTTTCTTCGTCGCGCTTTTGCAACCGGGCACGAAGAATGACGATGCGGTCATCTTCCAGCAAATGGCCATAGTCGGTGAAGGTGCGAGGGAAGACCATGACCTCGATCGATGTTGTCAGATCTTCCAGGATGAAGATCCCCATCAGGTCTCCCTTCTTCGTCCACTTCCGTTGCAGGGCAGTCACGACACCACCAACAACAACGACTCCCCCGTCCTCCTTGTGCTCAAGGTCATTCAGCGAGTCTTCTGACTTGCGGCTCAGAGCGCCTTCGAGCCCTAGAAGGGGATGGTCAGACACATACAGCCCAAGCATCTCCTTTTCGAACTTCAGCCGTTGTGACTTATCAAAGGTCAGGTCAGAGATTGCGGTGCGGTCATCAAAGCTTGGACCGTCCTCGGCATCCTCAGCCGCACCAAACAGGGTCATGACCCCCATGTCGTGCTCCTTACGAGAAGCAATGGTCTTGTCGATGATGTCCTCGAAAGCCAGGAGAAGTCCCCGACGTGGGTGGCCAAGTGAATCAAACGCTCCAGCCTTGATCAAGGATTCGATTGCCGACTTCTTGAGGACGGCGTAGTCAACCCGCTCACAAAAGTCTAGGAAAGAAGAAAAGGGGCCACTAGCCCGACGTTCCTTCAAGATCAATTCAACCAGCGCCTCACCAACATTTCGGACCGCCGACAGCCCAAAGGGGATGGCGTTGAGGGTCCCCCCGTCAAGATCAGGGATGGAGGCAAAGTCCAGTTCTGAGCGGTTGACGTCGGGAACCAGGACGGTGATTCCCATCTGGCGACACTCATTGAGGTAGACCGCAGCCTTGTCCAAACTGCTCTTCACACTGGAAAGCAGGCAAGCCAGATACTCCACCGGATAGTTGGCCTTGAGGAAGGCCGTCTGGAAACTCACCAGTCCGTAGCCATAGGAGTGGCTCTTGTTGAAGGCATAGTCGGCAAAGCCTTCGATGAGGGTGAACTGCTCCTCACCGAAAGTCTTGCCGTAGCCATGTTCAACGCAACCGTCGACGAACTTGGTTCGTTCCTTGGCCATCAGCTCACGGTTCTTCTTGCCAGCGGCCTTGCGCAAGTTGTCTGCATCAGCCAGGGAATAGCCTGCGAACTTCTGACTGAATCGCATCATCTGCTCTTGATAGATCATCAGCCCGTAGGTATCCCCAAGAAGATCTTCGGCATCGGGGTGGGCCAGGGTGACATCTTGGCGGCCGTTCTTTCGGTCGGCGTAGTCGTTGTGCATGTTCGCGGCCATCGGCCCTGGGCGGTAGAGGGCAACAAGGGCAGCTACGTCTTCGAATCCGGTTGGGGCCATGGAGCGCATGAGGGCACGCATTGGTGAGGACTCCAGCTGGAAGACTCCAATAGTGTTTCCCGCTCGCAGTAGCTCAAAGGTCCTTTCGTCCGTCAGATCGACATTGTCAATGTCGACAACGACGCCGTGTACCTGTTCGATGAGGGCCAGCGTGTCGCTGATGACATCGAGGTTGCGCAGACCCAAGAAGTCCATCTTGAGCAGGCCGAGCTCTTCGACCCCATGCATCTCGTACTGGGTGACAACGGGCGCTTCGGAGATGTCCTTGCCTGCGGCTGGCTTGCGTTGGATTGGCAGGTAGTCCGTCAGCGGGTCCTTGGTAATCACAACGGCCGCGGCGTGGATGCCATCGCTACGACGCAGGCCCTCAAGCCCCATGGCCACCTCCATGACCTTGGCCACATCAGGTTCGGTCTCCACCATTGTTCGCAAGGAGCCAGCCATGTTGTAGCCGTCCTTGTACTTCTCCGATTCTTCGAAGCAGTATTTGAGCGGAGTATCACGGCCCATGATGAGAGGTGGCATTGCCTTAGCGATCTTGTCACCAACCACGTAGGGATAGCCGAGCACCCGGGCTCCATCTCGAACAGCAGCTCGGGCCTTGATCTGGCTGAAGGTCACGATCTGGGCCACATGGTCCCGGCCGTAACGTTCGGCGCAGTAGCGGATCATGGTGTCTCGATAGCGGGAGTCGAAGTCCATGTCGATGTCGGGCATCGAGATTCGACTGGGGTTCAAGAATCGTTCGAACAGAAGGTCGTACTTGATCGGATCAAGATCGGTGATCCAGAGCGAATATGCCACGGCACAGCCTGCAGCTGAGCCACGACCCGGTCCGACGCGGATGCCGTTTTCGCGGGCGAACTTGATCATGTCCCAGGTGATCAAGAAATAGGAGGAGAAGCCCATGTTCTTGATGACATCAAGCTCAAAGACAAGCCGGTCCATTGTTCCTTCGGGAATGGCTGTTCCCCAACGTTTCTTCGCTCCCTCCATCGTGAGGTGAAACAGGTAGTCGTCCGCTCCGGTGAATCCTTCGGGGATGGGGAAATCGGGCAGCTGGGGACTACCAAATTCGATCTCAACATCACAGCGTTCAGCAATCCAGAGTGTGTTGTCACAGGCTTCAGGCAGCTCGGCCCACTGGTGACGCATTTCTTGCGCGGTCTTCAGGTAATGCTGATCACCGCTGAACTTGAACCGATCGGGGTCACTCATCAACGAGCCCGTCTGCACACAAAGCAGGGCGTCGTGGGCCCCATGGTCATGCTGATCGGTGTAGTGCGAATCGTTGGTCACCATGATCGGCGCCTTGATCTTGCGGGCGATCTCCAGCAGCTGGGGATTGGTCTGGATCTGCTCAGGAATCCCGTGATCCTGAATCTCGATGAAGAAGTTGTCACGACCAAAGATGTCCTGAAAACGGGCGGCCTTTTCCAGAGCCTCCTGCTCATTGCCGTTCATGAGAGACTGCAATACATGGCCGCCTAGACAACCCGAGGTGGCTATCACCCCTTCTGAGTGGTCAGACAACACCTCCCAATCGACTCGGGGCTTGTAGTAGTAGCCCTCCATGAAGGCCCGCGACGCCAGCTGGATCAGATTCTTGTAGCCGGTGTTGTTCTCAGCCAGAGTGATCAGGTGGTAGTAGAGCTTCTTGCCCCCATCGGTGCTGCCACCCGAGTCGTCAATCTTTCCTCGACGGCTTGGTCGCTCGTGGCGCGATTCATCGGCCTGATAGAGCTCAGCCCCAATGATTGGCTTCACCCCTTGCTTTCGACACGCCTTGTAGAAGTCGAGGACTCCATACATATTGCCGTGATCGGTGATCCCCAGAGCGGGCATGCCATCGGCTGCTGCCTTGGCTACAAGGTCATCAAGCCGTGACGCACCATCCAACATTGAGAACTCGGTATGCACATGCAGATGGGTAAAGGAGGACCCCACGTCCACTCCCTGGCCGGACAGAGCCATCCGACGATCTAAGCGAAAACCCTTGCCCGGAGCGCCCTGACTCTGAGGGTCCTGACTCTATAGATTGTGATCGTGGTTGCTTTGCTGCCAACACGATTGTTGGAGGCAACCTTGGATTTGGACCGTCTCGCTCTCGAGCCTCAGACTCGTGCTAAACAATTCCGGTCCGGAGGACGAACTCGCGACTTTCACTGAAGGCCACCATCAGCTCGCCGCGACTCATGCCCGACCGCATCTGGCCGACCCAATAGTCATACCCACCCTGGTCAGGGTTTCGCCCCATCACATTGGCGTAGACGGTTCTCACGAAGTCCCGGTCACTTAGCTGGCCGTAGGTGGCTTGGAACTCCGTTGAGGTGGCGAAGTAGTCAGCGATCCCGATCAGGCTCTCGCCATCTGCATACCGCTGGACCCAATAGGCCAAACCGCCAGCATCGCTCTCCCGTTGAAAGAACGCACGATACAAGCGGCGCACTGCAGGGCTCGCGGCCTGGTCCTCACAGTTGGAGCCGGACAAGTCCGCGGTTACTGCCGGACTGGGGCTCGAACGTCCAAGGGTTGCCAGGCGGGTATCGAGCCTGCGGAATTGGATCGTGGCCCACAAACGACCGCCGCTGTCGCAGGTCACCCCGATGCCGCCGAAAACAAGGTTGGGGTCAACCATCAAGTTGCGATGGCTGGGAGAGTTCATCCAGGCCAGCGTGATCTGGCCCGTCGTGTGGCCGTAGGCAATGATCTCGGCCCGACCACTTCCGGAATGCACCAGCGAGTTGCGACTGGCCATGGAGTCTGACCATTGGGCTGAGGCATCGGTTAGTTCGTCTTCTAGAGAAACTGCACCCAAGCCTCGGGCAGCTCGCTCAGCATTCATCTGTTGCAGGAGTTCGGTCTCGAGGACATTCTGGGGCCGAACAGCACCTGCGGGATTCGCGGGAGTGAGAACCCCAACCAAGGTTAGGGCCACGAACACCAACGGAGCCATGAGGCGATGAACGAACTGGGCGAGGTTCGTTGTCATGTAAATGACATACTACGCAGACACTCTCCGAAGTCAAGCCAATCAGGAGGATCTACTCAGGTAGGTCGGGTGAAACCGCCCACCTATGCCCTTCTCTCGGGTAATTCACCTAATCGCGATCAGATACATTCCTTGCGGTTTCCACCAAGTAACCACCCATTGTGGTGCTCGCGACTCCGTCCGTGATCCAATCGTCATATTTGTGGCTGCCCAGGGCCACTTCCCATTCAGGATGCTGGCTGTTGGAAGTCGTCGAGGAATTCAGCCAAGGCCCAGCCCCAAACGACAAGAAACCGCACTCCATCACGACATGGGTCGAACTGGTCAATAATCTCTGCTGTGTCTGTTTGTCGACCATCAGCTCCCGTTCTCCCACCAGCGACTGCTCCGCCAGCACCTGCTCCGCCATCACTTGCTCCGCCATCGCTGCCGGCGACATCAGCGCCGGGGACATAGTCCAGAACAAGGCGAGGACCTGCCCCCTTACCGACCATTGTCCGGTCGTCATAGCTACTGGTCTTGTAGCGAGCAGCCAACCGCCTCCCCCATGCTCGCTCTTCACCATTGACCCTTGTCTGGGGCCACGGACGAATGTCTTGAAGGTCGACCAGAGCAGCCAAGGCTCCGTGAGACCTCAGTCGAGCGCTCACCACAACGTCCTCATCGGGGAAGGCCATTCTGGCCTTGTGGAACTGATCATGCATGACAGCCCGCAAGACGGAGGCTTGGGCGTCTTCGACCAGACCCAGGCCAATGATCAATGCCGGGGTCCCCCCGATTCGTTCCAACGTGCTGAAGATGAATCCCTGCAAAGCACCATTGCGTCTGGCTTGGCTGATCAGGACCCAGTCATCAGCTTGTTTGGATAACAAGCCTGCTTCAAATTCGTCGTTGCATGCCAGTTCCGCCATCTCGGCGAACTCGGCGTCGCTCAATGACGAGCAATCCTTTGTCGTGACCTCGATGGCCATCGTTTCCCCCTCGCGTCCACGTCCCTGCGCCGCTCATCGGCGCAAGCCCTCACGGACCTCAAATACTTTCTTCTTGAACTAGCTTCGCCGCTCACGGGTGCAGAACGCAAACCGAAATCGAAAGCAATGCCGATCCATGCTGATTACTGGCAGCCAGAGATGGGCTGGAGATATCAAAGGTAAGTACCAGTACGCGGCGCGTCAGGGTTGATGCCGGGCATTGGTTGCGATGTCTTCATCTGTTCCAGCTGGAGTTGGGCTGCCGCCTGCTGGGCAAAGATCGTCGTCTGAATACCGTGGAACAGCCCTTCCAGCCATCCAACGAGCTGAGCCTGAGCAATTCGTAGCTCCGAGACCGAAGGCAGCTCTTCATCACCAAAGGGAACAGCAAGGGAGTAGAGCTCTTCTTGTAAGTCTGGAGACAGAGCAGATGCCAGGTTCTCCACCGATGTGTCGTAGATCTCTCTGAGTCGGATCCTGCCTCGCTCATCCAGCTCGGTCATTCGGACTTCTTCCAACAGCTGGCGAATCATGGATCCGATTCGCATCACTTTTGCCGGTTCTGAAACCGAGCCTCGGGGCATCGGTTCTGGGTCTGGTTTTATCCCCTCCGAATCGATCGAATCCGGAGAAAGAACCTCGCTGTCTGACACTGGATTGTTTGACACTGGGCTATCTGACACTGGGCTATCTGACGATTCCGGCGAGGGTTGACTAGAACTATTGGACTGGGTCATAGCTCTGTTCTAGCAGACGATTCCGATCAGAGGTACGAGCATTTCGGCCGCGGTCAGCGACCCATGCCTGCCGATAAGTTCAAAGGGGCCGGTGTCCTTCGGGTCGGTGAAGGCGATCGGTTCAAAGGGCAGCAGGGCCACATCGCCCAGAGATTCTTTGACCTCAGACCTGACGCTGGGCCCGAACCAGTGCTCATCAAGGATCTGCTCAAGACTCCGAATCCAAGCATGATGACTATGGGCCTCAGTGGCAGCCTCCAGGAGAGAAGCGGTCGCCCCACTCTTGGCGTGGAGCCAGCGGAACCTGCCCTCACCCGACAGACCGCCGGTCAGAGCCATCACCTGATCGTCGATCAAAACCGAGCCATTGCGGCAATCAACTTGCCCATGATCAGCGGTGACAATGACTTGCGTGCCCGTCGGCAGGGCATCCAACATTGCCGCCACCAGCTGATCAACAAAGCGCAGCTCGGCGTCATATTCAGAACCGAGGCCGTACTCGTGCGCCACCTTGTCGATCCCGTCGTAGTAGGCGTAGACCACCGGCTCACCTTCCTCGACAAGCCGGACGGTCTCATGAACAAGCAGAGCAGGGGTTCGATAGCCAGTGAACTGGGCTCCCCGAAGGTGCGCTTTGGAGAATCCCGAGCGCTGGAACTCGGCTTTGGAGACCAGAGCTACCCGCTCCCCCATGAAGGGATCATAGGGTTGGACGAGTTCGGGCGGGATGGTCTTGCGAGCATCGCCGTGTCGGTCAGTTCGCCAGCGCAAGGTATTAAGAACCTCGTCGCCAACTCTCATCCGATAGCCAACAACCCCGTGCTCACCGGGGGTCAAACCGGTAGTAATGGACGTCAACGCCGCCGCCGTTGTCGACGGGGCCACGGTGGTGATCGGCCCTCCAACACAGCTAGCCAAGGTCGGAGCAACCCCGAGACGGTCCTGAAGCTGGTCCCAGCCAAGCCCGTCAAGGACAAGAAGAACTCGAGGCGCAGCGGCATCGACCGCTACCGGCAGGGCTACCCCTCCGGTCGGCTCATAGCCAAGGACCGTTGGCAGAAGTTCACTCAGGCAGCCACGGCCATATGCGGGTTGAATCGGATCCATCACCGCTTCTCCAGTCAGGTCTCAAATATGCTATCGGCAGGATAGACAGCCCCCTAAGCAGTCGCGATTCTTCTCTTTCGCCATCCCGAGGCTCCATTCCAGTAGCATCTGGCCGGTGAAGGTTTCGACTCGTGGTGACTATGCAAGCCGTGCGTTGCTTTCCTTGGCTCTGCACGGAGGCCAGGATGGCCCGATCACGGTTCGCCAGATTGCTGATCGCACGGGGCTTCCTCAGCCCTATCTCGAACAGATTCTCCTGGCTCTGAAAGGAGCCGGACTAGTTCGTTCCAAACGCGGAGTCGGCGGAGGCTACGTTCTGGCCCGGGACCCTTCGTTGATCACACTGGCCGAAATCATTCGAGCTGTCGACGGCCCGATCACTCTGGGAGATTTTGTCGAACCTCATGCCGAAGGTGCGTGTGATCACGAAGGCCGATGCGCCCTGTTGACTATTTGGCACCGGGTTGGAGAGGAAATGCGCAACCTCTTAGAAGGCTTCACCCTGGCCGATGTGGTTGCCAAGTCCGAGGTCCCATCCCCCGGGCAACGTGATGCTGGTTAGACCGTGGGCTTGATTCCAGCCATACGAGCGCGGCACATGATTCGTACTTTTCGCGACACCCCGGTTGATCAGAAAATCGTCGAAGAGATTCTAGAAAATGCACGACGAGCACCCTCGGCTGGGAACACTCAGGCAACGGAGTTCCTCGTGCTGAACACGACCGAGGCGGTGACGAGCTACTGGTCGACGACAATGACAGAGGACTCACAGGAGACATTTCGTTGGCAATCCCTTCTGAGTGCTCCCGTCCTCGTCTTGATTCTGACCCGACCCCAGTCCTACCTTGATCGCTATTCAGAGTCAGACAAGGCACGCGCCCGTCGCGGCGATTCTGAGGAGCAGTGGCCAGTCCCCTACTGGTGGGTCGATGCCGGAGCGGTCCTGCAGAACCTACTACTCCTGGCCACCGAGCGAGGCCTGGGTTGTTGTCTCTTTGGCCCCTTCGATCACGAGCCAGCCTTGCGCTCAACCTTTGCCATTCCCGAGGATCGAAGAATTGTGGCCACCGTCGCCATTGGCCACCCAGCTGACCCAGCTCGACCCAGTGACGTTCAGGGTCGTTCGTCGGGCCGACCGCGCCCAGAGCTGGACAAGATCACTCATTGGGGCAGCTGGCCGGAACAGCTGGGCTAGAGCTAGCTGGAGACAGAGTCTGTGAGCTGAGACAAAAGGTCTTGCAGATCATCCGGCATCTCGGTCTCAAATTCCATGTATTCACCGCTCGTTGGATGAATGAAGCCGAGCAACCCCGCATGCAGAAAGGGCCTCGTGAGCCCCATCCGGTCACGACTGCCGCCCCCATATCGATCGTCGCCAACGATCGGATTTCCAATCGCTTCAAGATGAACACGAATCTGGTGGGTACGCCCGGTCTCGAGCTGGCAGTGAAGAAAGGTCATTAACGGGTCTTCGTAGCGGGTGATAACTTCGTAGCTGGTTCGAGCCTCTCGCCCATCGGCAACAACGGCTTGACGGGTTGCATCATTGGGCGACCGCCCAAGCGGCGCATCAATGACGCCATGTGAGGCTTGGACCGTTCCCCAGGCCAGGGCTTGGTACTGCCTCGTCACGGTCCGCCCGGCAAGCTGGGCGGACAGTGACTCCAGCGCAGTCTTGGTCCGGGCCACCATTAGCAACCCTGACGTTCCCTTATCCAGCCGATGCACGACTCCCGGTCTCGTTGGATCGTTCCCAACCGAAGCAATTTCGGGGAACTGAGCCAAGAGCCCCTGGATCATGGTTCCGGTGCTGGCACCCGCCCCTGGGTGCACAATCAGACCAGCAGGTTTGTCAACCACAATCACCTGATCGTCCAGGTAGTGGATAGTGACCTCAACCGTTGGGTCATCACGAATAGTGTTATCGCGAAAAGGAACGGCAACTCGAAGATGATCACCGGTTGAAAGCCGTTGTGATGGTTTTGCTGGAACATCACCGTTCACAAGGACGTTGCCCTGGTCAATTAGCTCGGCGGCCTCCTTGCGACTGATATCAGCCGCCAAGGAAACCACACGATCCACTCGCTCTCCGTCCAACGCATCTGGAAGCTGCACCTCGTGCAACTCTGCTTCTCTAACCATCGACTGTCCCTTCACCGGCAGCCACGTCATCGCCAGCCACGTCACCGGCAGCCACGTCATCGCCAGCCACGTCATCAGGTTGGCTCGCCTGACGCATGACCAAGAGGCCAACGCCACCAACCACTGCCATGTCTGCCACATTGAAGACTGGCCAAAACTGGAAGTCGATGAAATCGACAACTCCGCCGCTGAATAGTCCTTCTTCAGCCCGGATTATCCGGTCAATCATATTACCCAACGCACCACCAACGATGAGGCCCAAGGCGACGAGCGACCAGCGGTCCGAGGTTTGACGAGCGACGAGAAGCAGGGCGCCAGCCATTACGAAGGCTAGAGGAGCGATCAGCCATCCAAAGCCTTCGCCCATACTGAACGCAGCACCAGTGTTATGGACCAGGTGGAACCGCAAGCGAGTTCCGAAGACACTCAAACAGGTCTCCGGCGAGCAGATCCCGGGTTCCAAGCGCGCCTGGGCCCACCACTTGCTGAGATGATCGGCAACAAGGACCAGGCTGGCAATAGCCAGGGTGAAGCGAATACTCGCCTCACGCGAAGGAGCCTCGACCGGCATGGATCGGTCTGCTTCGGAACCGGTCTTGGCTTCGGGGTCAGCGTTGATCGCTAGAACATCGCCGTCTGATGAGTCACACATTTTGCTGCCATTGGGAGAGCTTCGAGCCGATCCTTCGGGATGAAGTCTCCTTCGTCACGCGAGACACAATGGCCGTACAGTCCCTTGTCCATTCGGACGAGCGCTGCATCGATTTCATCGACCTTCTCGCGGGCCTTAGCCGACAGGGCAAGATCTCGGTCTCGCTCGACGGCGATGGTGTCACCCTCGCCAGATTCTTCGTCGAATTGCACATCGCCGGGGTCACGATCTGCCATCAGGGCAGCTGCCTCTGCGGCCAGGGATTCGGCATTGTGGGTATACATCGCGCGTTCTTCAATGAGCTCGTCGCGTTGTTGCTTTAGCCACTTCTTGTCGGTCAGGAACGCCGGAGGTTTCACCTTCTTTGTTGGCGCCTTTTTGGGAGCTGCTTTTTTCGTCACAGTTTTCTTGGCTACTGCCTTCTTCGGAGCTGTCTTCTTCGGAGCTGTCTTCTTTGGGGCTGTCTTCTTGATTGTCGTTTTGTTGGTCACAGTTTTCTTGACTGCTGCCTTCTTGGTCACAGATTTTTTGGTCACAGTAGTCTTGGCCGCGGCTTTCTTTGGTGTCACCTTCTTGGCGACAGACTTCTTGGAGCTGGTCTTCTTTGGGGTTGCTTTCTTGGAAACGCTCTTCTTCGAAGCGCCTTTCCTGCCGGATATCGACGTGCTAGCCATGAGCGTCTGCTCCTTCTGGACCAAAGGGTCGGGGCAGTGTAGATCATTGACCTCTCCGTTACGAGTCACTTCAGCATTCTTTGGTTCTCAAAGGAAGTTCTATTGCCGTCCAGCGCAGTAAATCCCCAACCAACAGGTCAGCGGCCGATACGCTTGCCGCCCTATGGAAACCGACGCGCATTCGCCAGCCAATCGCTATCCCGAGGTATCCCCTCGAGCCGATTTTCCTGCGATCGAAGGGCGAATTCTTGAGCGT
>JAJRQY010000086.1 GCA_024280015.1 Actinomycetes bacterium | reverse complement strand
TGGGCCTACAGCACCGGTGGCGGGGTGGGAAACGGTTGAAGCGGTGGAGCTGGCCACTTTGAATTGGGTGTATGGGTGGAACACGACGAGGATTCATAGTTACTGTGGTGACAGATCTCCCGACGAGTTCGAACGGGCCTATAATGCTGTCCAGGCCGCTTTACCAGCGGAAACTATTAGCACGTAACGGACGGCCTCCAACAGACCCAGGTTGCTTCACAGCTACGCCCATACACTCCGATCAAACACACGTACCCCTCCTGTTGATTCCGTGGGTACTACCCCTCCCAAAACAGAGCCGAGACACGCACGAGGTAGCCAACTCCACCTAGGTTCGGGTTTGCGACAACACCTCACCAAAGGAGCCACACACCCGTGCGCGTCTCAACTGCATTCAATCGTATGCTCGACCTGACCGGTGCGTCCGTGCAAGAAGTCGAGTTCACCAACAACGACATCATTGTCAATGTCCGACTCCGCAAACGACGAGCCCTCTGTCCTTGCGGACAATGGTCCAAAACCAGTTACGACAAATCCAGTCGCCGCTGGCGCCATCTTGACCTCGCAGCATCCAAATGCTGGATCCAGGCCGACATCCGAAGAATCAACTGCAAAGGATGCGGCAAAGTCAGGACCGAAGAAGTGCCATGGGCCAGACCAAACGCCCGTCACACTCGTGACTTTGAAGACACCATTGGCTGGCTCTGCCAGCGAACCGACCGAACGACCGTCACGCGACTCATGCGAATGTCGTGGCGCAGTGTCACAGCAATCGTGGAACGCGTTGTCGCTGACCACTTGGACTCAGACCGACTGAACCGAATCTGTCGAATAGGGGTCGATGAGATCAGCTACAAAGTACGGCGTTACCTGACGGTGGTCTGTGATCATGACACCTCGAGTGTTGTGCATATCTCGCCAGGACGAACCAGCGAAACCCTCAACGAGTTCTTCGAGCTTCTGGGCCCTGAGCGATGCAAGCAGATCGAAGTGAGCTCGATGGATATGGCGCCGATGTGGAAGCCGCCGTGTGAGGCATTCATTCCTGATGCTGTCATTTGCTTTGATCCGTTCCACGTTATGGCTTGGGTTAATCACGCGCTCGATGCTGTTTACAACGCTCATCGGAATCCATTCGGGAATCGACGTACTTGGCAGCAGACCCGGACAAGTCTGCGCACAGCAGCGGAGAGTCTTACTCCGCATCGTGAGGGGCTAGTGAGAAGCGTTGGTGATATTCATCGTCAGATTGGGCATGCGTGGGCACTTAAGGAGGAGTTCCGTGACCTGTATCGCAGGGTTGATTCCTTCGATCCGAGTGCGTATCTTCGGGACTGGATTGGTCGAGCGCGAGCGTCTGGGATTAGTCAGTTCGTTGTTCTTGCTCGACGTATTGAGAATCATTTTGAGGGCATTGTGGCTTCGGTTGAGTATCGGTTGTCTAACGCTCTTGCTGAGAATCTGAATGCTCGTATCCGTTTGGTGAATAAGCGCGGGTTTGGGCATCACAGTGCTCGTTCGTTGTCAGTGATGATTTATTTGTGTCTCGGTGGGATTACGTTAAAACTACCCACATAATGGCCAGGAGGGGGACACACGTTCGATGCCGCCAGAACCCAGTAGGTTTGAGGTTGTGAAGTTCATCCACAAAGATCTTGGCAATCGCAAGCGTGGCGACATCGTGGTTATTGAGCTGTCTGCGTGGGCGAATGTTCGCCTTATGACAGGATCAAACCTCAATAGCTACCGCAACCGGCGTCGCCATGACTACCACGGTGGCCTCGTGAAGCAGTCACCCTTTCGCTTGACCATTCCATCCCCCAAAACCAGGCACCACTTTCCTGCCATCATCTCATGGACAAACATTTGCACGTTTCGTCCCGAAACGTGCGTCCACCGATTTCACGCTCAGTTTCCAATGCTCTCGACTGGCCATCGCTTCGAACCCCGTTAAGCCACAGGGACTGGCCGACTCAAGACGGGAAACCGCCGCGACCGTCACCACGAAGCCGGGTTATCCACATCCACCTGAGCACCGGAGAATGGACTTCGACTCCATAGATATAGTTCTTTCCGATGCGCGACGGCAGAGATCGAATGAAACGAGACAATCTCGGCTGGATAGCTCTTGCCTGCATAGTCCTCGGATTCCCCCTCACGTTCGGAATGTTTGGACTCATCCCGATCGTTACTCTGGTCGTATTCCTTGGTCCAATTCTGATAGCAGGCGTTGGGTTCTCACTGCCACGCCTCAGGCCGGCAGCGGTTGTCGTGTTGTGGGTTTGGCTTGGAGCGGTGGTTCTGTCTCTGATCGGGTAGGGCTTCACTCCATCGGATTCGAAAACTCCAGTATCCAGGCAAACTGGAAGCCGACACCCGCCAAAGACCCAGTCGATTCGGCGAACCACTACCAAAATGACGAGCAGCAACCCCATTCAACCCATCCCCGCCAACGACGCAGAACAAGCTGCTTGGAAGTCGTTGGCTCTCACCATGAGGGCAATCCGACAAGCCAGTCTTGATCCAGCCGACTTCCGACTCATCGGTGGAGCAATGGTCACCCTGCATGTGATGCGCTCCGGCCTAGGCCTTCCACTCCGAGCAACCGCCGACTCTGACATCGCCCTACCAATGCAAGCACTTATTGACTCCAGACTCGACGTGGTTCTCGATGAACTCTTCGACTACCGGCAGGGAGGAAACAGGTGGGTATCCAAGGCCGGTGGATTGGAGGCAACAGTCGATGTGCTGGTGTCGGCGTCTGTGGTCAGTGACAAGCCCCTTGTTCATGAGGGTCGACAGTTCGACCAGGCACCAAACCTGGCTCTGGCCATGAGGCGGCCAGCCTTGATGGTTGATGTCCTGATCGAGAACGAGAGCATCACGGTTTCTCTCCCTGACGTTCTTAGTGGCTTGGCCCTCAAACTCGGTGCGCGGAAGGTTCGTTCCGATGACAAGGACCTCGAAGACATCTGGCGGCTGCTCGAAGTCGCCCAAGGTGGCGGCATCGGGCCCAAAGAGTTTCAAGAGACCTTCGTGCCGACAACGAACCGCCCACCGATGCACCCGTTTCTTGAACTTCGGAGGATTGCCCGCAATCCAAACCTGACCGCATCGTTGACCAGCAAAAGGACTGCCACACGCCTCCGACAACTGGCACTGCTCTTCACTTCCGAACCAGTCTAGAAATACTGAATATTATTAAAGTTTATTGACTCAGCTCAGAAACTTTAATACCCTTCAGATATGTCTTTCTATCGCCAAGGGCCCTTTCCCCGTGCTCTTTGGGCGACAGTGCGAGCCCGTTGGACTAATCCCAGAACAATCCAGAGCGACATCGCCAACCAAGCCCAAACCGGTCAAGCCGCTGTCTCCATTGCTCTGGCCACCCTGAAAGAGCATCTGGACTACGACCTCAGCCACAAGAGCCTGGCTCACTACTACATCAAGAACTATCCAGGTCCGAAAGGCGAAGCCAGTTTCTGGTCAACTGCTGAGCATCCAAGCAATGCGGCCAAGCGCCTCACCAAGCTCGGGTTCGTAGTATCCGGCGACCCCGCCGCTGCCGTGTTGGCTCCGTGGCGAACCCCGACCCACACCATCGCCTACGCCAACCAACAGCCAACTGATGACGAGATGCTCGACGCCACCTACATCGAAGAACCCGTACACAGCGAAGCGAACCTGACCCTCATCGCCAAGCCAGCCGACCAAGCCCTACTCACACAAACCTCTCTGGAAGACAACATCCGGCTTGCCCATCCCCTCCAAGTCGCCTGGGACCTCCATCACCTCCTAGGCACAGACCGTGCCGAAGCCGCCGACCGGCTACTTAGTCTTGATCCATAGCAACAGCTGGCCGAACCGACCCGAAGCCAATGGCCAGGGCTCGGCCGCACAAACTGCTGGTATCTGCATCGCCAGTCAATCCTGCGCAGACTCATCGGCCGGTGCCTCATACGGATCCCTCCAGTACAAGAGCGATACAGCGAGGAGAGCTATCAATCCACCATGGCTACGCCGGGCTGCTTCCAAATCCGACGAACCTAAGTTCGCTACTACTAGAGGAGCGGCTACGAAAAAGGTAGATCACCCTCCCAACTACGCC
>JAJRQY010000085.1 GCA_024280015.1 Actinomycetes bacterium | reverse complement strand
GGACGGGACAAGAACTCAACCGCAAGGCGACAGCGCGTGATGCTGATGTCGACTTCCGAACGGCGGAGTACTACATTGGCCTACTCGAAGATCTATCGGTAATCATCCAATTGCCGGTGTGGCACTCGAAACGTTTGAAGCGGCTGACCCAAGCGCCCAAGGTCCACCTTGTCGATCCAGGCATGGCTTGTCACGTTCTGAACGCTGATGCATCAGTTCTTAGTCGAGACGCCACGCTGGTTGGTCAGATGTTCGAAACATTCGTGGCCGCTGAGCTGGCAAGCCACATAGAAACCGCTGCTGAACAGACGTCGCTGTTCCACTTCCGTGACCGGGATGGTCACGAGGTTGATCTGGTGCTCGAACAGGCGGGTCGGGTCGTGGGGTTGGAAGTGAAGTCAGCTACAGCCGTGGACCGGTCTGATGCCAGGGGGCTCATGTGGCTACGGGACAAGATGGGCGAAGATTTCCACTATGGCGCCGTGTTGTATAGCGGTACTATCCCGTTTCAGATTGACGAACGCATTTGGGCGCTTCCACTCAGCTGTTTATGGAGGACCCCGTCACGATCTGGGAGCTGACCCGGTTCAGTCGACAACGGGTTGTGGCCTTAGTCGGCTGACTCTGTTCTGCCCACATCCGTCCTGAGGGTGTGAGAATGATGATTGAGCAACCGCGTCATCGGGTTCAGGTGGTTCGAGAAAACTGAGCCGCAAGGGAAGAGCCGCCAAGGCATCTCTTGCAGCCGAAATGCCACTAGCGCACCCCCACAGGAGGGTCCAGATGTCACCAAACGTGCACAGATGAGCTTTGGCTTGTCAGTCAGAGACTCCTAGGCGCTGGATGCTGGTGTCGGGTGGAGTTTTCCCGGTGACTAGGTGATGCGTCAACGCAACAGAGCCCTCAGGAACACCAACCGTCATCATATTGCTTGTGGTCAATATCAGGTGGTAGTAGAATGACCCCAATGTGGAACGTTGAATACACCGATCAGTTCGAAGATTGGTGGAATGAACTCACCGAAGACGAGCAACAGAAGACAGATATTCGTGTCGCCATGCTCCAAGACACTGGGCCTCAACTCGGTCGGCCCTATGTCAATCAGATCAGCAACAGCCGACGCTAAAACATGAAAGAACTTCGCCAGTCTCACATACGAATCTTGTTCACTTTCGACCCGACCAGCTCAGCAATCTTGTTGATCGGTGGCGATAAGACCGGCGAACGGAACAAGTGGCACAAGGAGTTCATCCCAATTGCCGATGACCTCTTTGACCAACACCTGACAGAACTAGCGAAGCAAGGAAGGCACTGAAAGTGGCTAAACAATGGAACGACCTCGTTGCCCCACTCAGGGCCAACCCCGAACATCGGGCAAACATTGACGGAGGGGTCCAGGAGGTTCGCCGTCACCTTGTAGCTCTTCAACTGGCGGAGGTACGCAAGGCTCAAGGGATCGGCCAACAAGAACTGGCTGAACGTCTCAATATCAGCCAGGGCACTGTGTCCAGTATGGAGAATTCCGCCGATCCGAAACTGTCAACTCT
This sequence comes from Actinomycetes bacterium, assembly GCA_024280015.1. Taxonomy (GTDB): domain Bacteria; phylum Actinomycetota; class Acidimicrobiia; order Acidimicrobiales; family SZUA-35; genus JAJRQY01. The sequence continues at coordinate 55,380 of JAJRQY010000085.1, read as the reverse complement.
GATTCGCTACGCCGATGCTTTGGGGGCCTCGTTGAGTGTGGTTATGACACCAGAGGGCAAAGATCCGATCTCTATCGCTGATTGGGATTCCAGCATCAACACCACGGTCAGGTCCTGAATCAGGGTGGCCCGCTCGCCGGGGCTTCGAAGTTTGGTGGGGTGGTCTCACTCAAGATCAGCAAGAAGCGTTAGATGACCGGGTTCGGCTTCTGGCCAGGAACCGGTTCGCGTCTTAAGCATCCAGTAGTTGGTGATGTCAAGAACAGTCGACACCTCAACATGAAAGAGCAGCGAACCCCCAAGGATGGTGAGCTACGGGTTCTGTTTGCTTTTGATCCATGACGGCACGCGATTCTGTTGATCGGGGGCGACAAGACAGGTAGGTGGGATGCCCGGTGAGGCGTCTCCCGTCAGGACGGTGGTAAGCCAGCTAGCTGCACCCGCATCTGGGAAAGCGCGTTCCGGGCCCGACCACTTGGAAAGCCAAGGCTGATGCGAATGTTTGGCTCTCATCGGAAGAGACCAACGCTCTGCTCTGGTGGCACGCCGGTGGACAGCCAACGCTGGAAGATCAGATTGCTGCCTATGCAGAAGATTGGATGGACCAGAGAGTGCTACCTGACCGTATGCGTGAGGTCTACGCCAGTCAGTTGAAAGTCCACCTCCTTCCGGAGTTCGGCGGTTTCACTTTGGTCGGGATAACAGCTGAGCATGTACGGAAGTGGAACTCGTCACTGTTGACGGGTCTAGTTCCTCAAGAGCTGGCGTTGTCTATCGAGGCTGACCTCGTATCTCCTGAAGATCCTGAGGGTAAGAAGGCGACTGTTCTTGACGGAGTGATCGGGGAACTTTCACCCTTTCATGACCTTCACGGCTTCCATGTGGATGGAGTGACAACCGCCACCGCCCGTCTGGCTCGTGGTTGGCAGACACGGGTTGTTCCGTTTGCTCCTGTTGATGCCAATGGAGTCCTGGGCTTGTGTCTTCACCCCAATGATCTTGCTGCTAATGCCAATATTCGGTCCGACTATTTGACGACTCAGTTGATTTTCAGTCCGGAGGCGCAGGGGTTTGTTCTGAGGTCTGCCTTCACGCCGGATTTGAAGTCGTTTGTGACTAGCGCAGTTACGGGCCGCCTCAACAAACCGACTGTGCCTGGAAGGCCCTTGACTTACCAATCGCCGTTCTTTCAATTTGAACGAGCCTTGTTGTTGGCAGATGAATTGAATGCCCACACGATCGAATTGCGCAGGGAATTTGAGGTGTTGTCGGTTGATCTATCTGGAACCGAGGCTGTAGTGGTGGTTGAAGAGGAAAGTGCCGGGATGGTTACGTTCGACTTGCTTCAGGCCCCGAGCGGAAAGTGGCGGATACGTCGAATACTCACTGGGGGTTCGACGTCTATAGAAGAACCAACAGATGGCACTGTCTACGTGCTCAGATCAACGGAAGAGTAGATACCTGCCCCCAGCGCTGGTTGACCCGTTACCGCTCTAAACAGTATCCTGACTCGGGCTCTACAGATGATTGCCAAAATCCTTTGACACGGCCGACGACGCGAGGTGGCTGTCTAGACTCTTCGCCCCCGAGTTCGTTCGGATGTACTCGATCGGTCAAGCCACCGAAATACGTCAGCAGAGCCAACGTCCGCAGCCTTGATTCGTCTCGAAAACCGCCGATAGAGATGATGCTCGCGAACCGTTCGGGGGCCAAGAAGACAATCTAGACTGGTCCCCGCTGTTGTCCCCGTCGCAGCAGATACTCGGTACCTGAAGGCGACCCCAACACCATGAAGCCCGTGAACAACAGTGCCCACCGGTCAGACATTGATGCCCTACGCGCGGTGGCTGTTGGCCTGGTAGTCCTCTTTCACATGTCGTTCCCCGGCTTTGAGTCCGGCTTTGTTGGTGTCGACATTTTCTTTGTTCTCTCAGGTTGCCTGATTACCGGTGTTCTCGCTCGTGAGTTGGAATCAACCGGAACCATTGACCTCCTCAACTTCTGGTCCCGGCGAATCCGTCGACTCCTCCCGGCCGGACTGGTCGTTGTTGGCTCAGTCCTCACGTTCTCCCGACTGTTCGGCTCACCACTGTCGTGGTCCCAAACAAGCGGAACAGCAACAAGCGCCATTCTCTACTACTCCAACTACTACTTCGTCAGCCAAGCTTCTGACTATTTCGGTTCAAATACCGAAACGAATCCACTGCTCCACTTCTGGTCGCTGTCGGTCGAGGAGCAGTACTACCTTGTCTGGCCGCTGGTCTTTGGCGCAATTGGACTCATCGTTGCCCGGTCTAAGCGATTCCAACGACGCAGCCTTCAACTTGGGTTGATCTCCTTGGTCATCGCCATCTCATTCGTGCACTCCTACGTCCTTTCTGCCGGTGGCTCCGCCAGTGCCTACTACCTAACTACCTCCCGCGCTTGGGAGTTCGCAGTCGGCGCCCTTCTCGCCGTCTATCTCCAGAACAAGACCAACAACAGCTCAGTCGCAGTTCGCTCAACAGCAGCGATTGCCGGCCTCGGCATGTTGGCCTTGTGCCTGGTCACCATCGATTTCGCTCCGTTTCCGGCTCCCAGTGGACTCCTCCCCGTCGCCGGTACCGCACTCTTTGTTTGGGCGGCTGTTCCGAAGGACTCTCCGCTCGGTGTCGTGCTTGGCAATCCGGTGATCCAGTACGTCGGTCGCTTGTCCTACAGCTGGTATCTCTGGCATTGGCCATTCCTTGTTCTCGGCCAGCAGTACCTACTCTCCGATTCCCCAAAGACAAGAGTCATCCTGATCATCGCCAGCTTTGGCGCCGCCGTCATCACTCACCATGGAGTCGAGAACCCTCTTCGGTATTCTCCAATGATCAAGAGTCGCGGCCGAAGCTATGCCTTTGCCGCAACCTCCATCGTCATTGGCGTTGGTGGGGCGTTCCTGCTCAGCAAGGCAGCCGAGCAGAAGCTGGCCGAGCCAGAACTCGCAGCGCTACAAGAGCTGCGAGATCCTTGGTATGCCGAGGCAACAGAAGACTTTGCCTGCGCAATTTCTGACCCGGAAGGGCTACAAGAGAAATGCACATTCGGTGCGGTTGACTCAAGCCAACGACTTCTGCTTCTTGGCGATTCCAACGCCGAGCATTGGCTTCCCGCATTCCACAGCCTCGGCGTCGAGCATGACTTTGCCGTAACGCTTCGTGCCCGCGGTGGCTGTCCCGCTCCTGCCATCAACGCTCGCGGCACCATTGACCCACAGAAGTGTTCTGATCTGCAGGCAGAAACAGCCCAGATGATTGAAGCCCTCGATCCTGATGTGATCATCATTTCTCAAACCGGCAAATATGCCGAACTCACTCTCGACGCCTCTGGTGGTGCCCTGTCCGAAGCCGCACGCCAAGCCTTGTGGATCGAGAAGACCGAAGAGCTCGTTGGTGGGATGACTGACCGGAATGTTGGCTGGATTACCCCTATCTCCAGTCTGGACTTTGACCCCGTCGAATGCCTCTCGATGCGATCGGTTGAGGATTGTGAAAACCCAGCTTGGAAGGCCACTGCCTTGGCCATCAAGCAGGGCGACTGGAGCAAGATGGCGTTCGAACGGACCACCGTTGATCCAGTCCTATTCGATCCGCTGCCATTCCTCTGCACCGATACCGATTGTTCACTGGTGATTGACGGCACCTATGTCTACTTGGACGACAACCACCTCAGCGCCCCAATGGTTGAGAAGTTAACTCCAGAGATTGAAGCGTTCCTTCAACAGCTGTCCTTCGTGCCATAACCCTCAGCAACCCTCAGCCAAGCTCATCTCTAGATGTCGGCTCGAGCAAAGAAATGGGTGGCGAGGTGGTAGGCGACCGCGGTGTATCCCGCCAGTACTGCTCCACCCGTCACCTGGCTGAGCAGGGCTTGGTCTGGACCGTAGGTGAGGGCCAGGCCAGCGGCCCCAGGTAGCCACCCACCAATGCTTGGCAGGCCAACAATTGCTGTTGGCTCAATGATGAGTAGCCAGGCGAGGGTTCCGCCAATGGCGATTGGTTGGTTGCGCACGATGGTCCCGACGGCCACTCCAATCACCGCAAACATTGGCGCGGCCAGTACAACACCGACCAATGTCCGAACAACCAGGGGTGATGTTGGGTCGAAGGAAACTCCTTTCGCCCAATAGAACCCGCCAGCAGCAAGGACCGCGGTAGCTGCCCCGAGCACTCCGTAGACAAGGCCGAGCATGGCTGTCATTGTCGCTTTTGCGCCAAGAACCACTCCTCGTCGTGGCTGACCAAGAAGTCGCTGGTCGACAATCCCAAACCGGTGATCGGTTGTGGCGGAGTACAGCCCGGCAAGAACCGAGAAGATGAGGGTGGCAACAGTCGAGCTGTGCATGGCCAATCGGATGGAATCGTCAGTGGAGATGTCTTGCACTGCGCTGAGATTGGCTACTGCGGAGATGGCAGACATCACAACCGACGCAACGAGGAGCAACCTTGCCGCCGGGGTGGCCAGGGCAGTTAGTCGTTCAGCGGAGAGGCTTGGCCCAAGTCCTACTGATGGTCTGTCTGGTGCCTCGAGTGAATCGACTGTTGGACGGGATCGGAGGTTGGATGGGCTACTGCCTGTCATGGTGTTTCCTTGTATTGATCGTTGGTGAGGGTGAAAACTGCTTCTTCGAGTCGGTCTTGCTTGGTTCGAGCCAGTAGGGAGTCGGCGGATTCAGAAGCCAAAATGTGGCCACGGTCAATGACGACGATGTGATCAACGAGTTCGGCCAGTTCGGCCAGCTGGTGGGTGGAGATGAATATCGCTGCCCCTTGGTCTGCCTTGTCTCGAAGGAGGTTGCGAAGCCAGCGGATACCGCCGGGATCAAGGCCACTTGCAGGCTCGTCAAGGATGAGGATCTTCGGGTCGGTCAGCAGTGCCGAAGCCAAGGCGAGTCGCTGTTTCATACCGGTCGAAAAGGTGCCGAGCTTGCGACCCTCGGTCTCACCAAGGCCAACTAGGTCAAGTGTTGGTGCAACGGTGGAGGGATTGATCTGGCCGCAGGCAGCAACGATCTCAAGATGCTGGATTGCGGTGAGACCTGGGTGGGCACCCAACCGATTTAGAACCGCACCAACCGATTGGCGGGGTTCGGACAGCGACTTGTAGGACTGTCCATTGATCCGGGCCCGACCCGAGCTGGGAATGGTGAGTCCGAGCAGCATGCGCATGGTGGTGGTCTTGCCAGAACCGTTGCCACCGATGAATCCGGTGACCGCGCCAAAGGGAATCTCGAAGCTGGCGTTGTCGACGGCTCGCACACCAGCGAAGTCCTTGGTGAGACCATCGACGGAGATGGCCGGAGCAGAGGTAGCTCTCATTGTTCGGCCCCGGCGCTCTTGGAGTGTCGTTGCCGCAACCCGGTGGCAACTAGAGCAATGATTCCGACGATGACATGGAAGGCGGCGCCAGCCACAATCGCGGTTGAGGCAGCATGGCTTCCAATGAAGAAGGCGATGAGACCCCCACCCAGAATGAAGATGGGTAAGTGATCCTTGATCGTGGTCCATGTGGATGTGGTCGGTGGGGGAGAGTTATCGAACGTCATGTTCGGTAACTTAAGGGCTGTTAGTTCTGGCGTCGAGCGACAGATTTGTTGTTCTGTCCAGTAACGAACAGAAGCAGACAATTGTGCGAAAGGTGCTGTTGAGTTGAACGAGACCAAGACTGACCCCCGAGTGCAACGAACCAAGTCATTGCTGGTCGGCGAACTCTTCGAGCTGATCCAGTCCCAGCGTTGGGACAAGATTCGGGTGCAGGACATCCTCGACCGTTCCGGTGTGAGTCGGTCGGCGTTCTACGCCCACTACGACAACAAGTTTGATCTCCTCACCGCTTCCATCCCCGAGCTAACGGTGCCCTTTCGCCATCCCGATGCCGCTGGTCTCGACCTTGGTCCGCTATTTGAGCATGTTGATGAGATGGCCGACATCTTGCGGCCACTGCTTACCCAGCCAGTGCTGGGAGAGATTGCTGCTCTGTTTCACCAGAGCTTGGTCCACGGTTGGAAGGAGCATCTTGAGGCCTTAGGTATCGATGATGATGGTGTGTTGCCAGAGTTTCTGGCCGGTGCGTTGGCCGCGGTGCTCAAGTCCTATGTGAGTACAAAAGATCGGGACCCGGCCTGTGATATTGCACGGCAATTTGTTAGCTACGCCGACCGCGTTCTTCAAACTTCGTAGTCCGGAGTTCCTCATTGCCCGACCGCTCGGACATTTTTGCCGAAGTCAGCTCCACAAGGTTCGTTGCTGAACTACGCGCGTCGGCGCGGGACTGGCCAGAGGGATGTAGCCGGGCACGTCTTCGGGAGGCGTATCCAGATAGACCTTGGCTTCGGGTGGGTTTCCGAAGCGACCATGGCTCCAACGAACCTCGACATGCCCGCATACCCGCACCTCGTTGCCACTGAAACGGTTCCTGTACACAACCTGCCAACCGACCCGCGGTTGGCCTCCCTCTTGGGAATCAATCTGCAAACCCTTGGTCTCGTACTGCTGTCGCAAATCCCAAGGGGTCGCCACCCGCAGCCGCATTGATGCTGGCTCGTTCACACCACCCTTCTTGGAACCCAGGATGAAATACGGAGCCGACCCGATCCGCAGCATCCGCCACGTCAACCGCTCCATTGACCCCGACACCACATTGTTCCGCCAGATCTTGGCCGAGCGTTCACTCACCACCGAACACAACTCCAAGTACAAGGGCTTGGCCTCGGCTGGCCACTCTCCCTTGAGGGCATGAGCAACCTCGTGTCGCATCTCTCGGTCAAGCTCACTCACCATCTGCGGGAGCTGATCTGACCAACTGTTGGCCTGTACACAAGCGTGGTAGAGCGCTTGGAATTCGATGGGGGCGACCCGCTCATACCAATTGGTCGAGTCGGTCGATGCTTCCCGTGACAGCAAACCCTCCATCAGACGCGATGGACTCAGGTTGTGCAAGATCTTCGACAGATACTTGCAACTAATCAGGTAAACGTGATCGACCCGTAGGTCAGCGGGAACCACCTCATCACCGGGAGCATTGCGCCCTCCAATCCACTCGATGATCCGAGGCACACGGCCATTCAACGCATCGGGTGATTCCAGAAATGCCCGACCATTGTCGAGTGCAGTCTCAAATTCTGCCCCATAGCCGCCACTAAGCCATAGGCCCTCGAGTCGGTCCCAGTCGGCGGCATTCAGGTTGGCAAAGACCGGGGGGCGCTCAGCAATGAGGGCTCCGGTGTCGTCTCGGCCCAGCATGCCCAGGCCTGTTGCCAGCTCGGTGATGAGTGTTCGATCGGTGGCCACAGCAATCAACCTTGCTTGGCTTGGCCATACCCCGCTAACCGAGCTTGGTCGGCGGGGTCCAGCAGGTCAATCACGTCCTGAATTGGCAGCTCGGGACCGACTACGGCTTTGAGAGCCAGATCTCCGGGGGAGCGACGTGCCGGCTTGTCGGTGGTCAGTAACACAAGAGGCAAAGCATGCTCGCTGGCGTGCAGTACCCCGGCCTTACCCAATGACCGCCAAAGACTGTCGGTCTGTTTCAAGCCGGCTCGACTGGTCGTTAGCCCGCCAGAAACATCAAAGGCCCAGTCTTGGCCACCCTGGTCGGTAGCGACCAAACCGAGTTCGATACCAAGCTTGCGGAACTTCACATCAGTGCGAAGGTCAGTAAAGCCAGACTGCTCAAGTAAGACCTGGGCCAGATATTTGGCCTGCCTACCCTCGCGTACCGCAACTGTCAGCTGGTCCTCTACCGGACCGTCGGCTTCGAGTTTGGACGCTGGCAACTGAACTTGGCTTTGACCAGTGGTGGCATGATCAGGCGATTGCCGCTGGGCTTGTTCGGCTTCAATTCTTTGGTTGGATAAGTCGATGTAGGCCTGATCAGTTTCGAAACCTACATAGCTTCGACTGGTGCGAACTGCAGCAATGCCGGTTGTTCCCGCCCCCATGAACGGATCGAGTATCAGGTCATCTTCATAGGTGTAAAGCTCGATCAGCCGTTGGGGAAGCTCGATTGGGAAGGGTGCAGGGTGACCAACGCTGGTGGCACTTGCCGGTGGCAGTTCCCATAGGTCCGTTGTTGCTTCCAGGAACTCATCCCGTGAAATGCTGGCGGTTGATGGAAGCCCCTTGGCCAGGCGTTGCTTGGGGGTGAGAGCCCGATCGAAACGGCCCTTGCTGGCAATGATGACTCGTTCGGTGACGTCACGAATAACCGGATTGGTTGGGCGTTGGAATGATCCCCAGGCGCATGATCCACCGGCGGCTCGACCCTTCCACCAGATAACTTCGCCCCGCATCAACAGGCCAAGGTCCTGCAGGATCATGGTGATGTCGGCGGACAAGGACCGGTAGGGGCGTCGCCCGAGGTTGGCCACATTGACGGCGATTCGCCCGCCGGGTTCGAGCACGGTTTTGCAGGCAGCAAAAACGTCTCGGAGTAGTTCCAGATACTCGAAGTAGCTGGCCGGTACTCCGTTTTCGCCCAAGGTTTCTTCGTACTCTTTGCCGGCGAAGTATGGAGGCGAGGTGACGACTAGGGCGACGGAGTTGGCGGGCAGCAGTTCGTCGATCTTGCGGGCATCTTGGTGGAGGATGGTGTTGATGACTGGCGACTGATTGATCTCGGTTTCGGCCGATACGTCGGGTGCGGTAAAACGATCGTAAAACCCGGAGGCATCATGGCTCTCTCGCTTGGATGAGCCGAAGTTGGGGGTTGAGGTGCCGCGTTTCTTGGCTGGAGTTGTCATGGATTGGCGCCATCGGTCAGGTGCAAGGCTGGTGCAGGCAGAGCTGACTGGCCGGTTGTCAAGTCCAGCAGAAGCGGGTCTGCTTGGGTGCTCAGTTGTTCGAGCAGGTTCTCGATTGCTCGGTTGATGAGGTAGTTGACCGACACGTCGCGACTGGCCGCCACCCGGTGTAGTTCGTCGCGTAGAGGAACGGGTAGGCGAACAGCGGTGGCGACTCGTTCTTCGGAGTGGATTCGGGGGCGGGCCATAAGACGCACACCCTAGTCAGACGGTCTGACAAGCGCGCGTTACTGCGCGCGCAAACTAGCTGGTGAGCCATATGGTCCAGGTCTACCCCTGGATTGAGGCGTAGACGGCTCGTTCAAAGTCGTAGTACAAGCCAACCGATTTCGCATCGGCGAATGGGAGGATCTGGGTGAGGAAGGTTCCACCAATCCCGTTCTCCCGATCGATCCAGAAGAAGCTGTTGGCCAGTCCGGCCCACATCAAGGTTCCGGCTGGGCGACCAGTGTTGCCGGGAACCTCGTTGATCTGGAAAGACAATCCCCATGACTTGGGATCACCAGGGAAGAACTCGGCGTTGTTGGTGTAGGCGGGCATCGCCGTCACCAACTCCTTGACTCGGATATCACCCATCTGGTTGGTGGACATCCGCTGAACAGTGTCGGCCGACAGCACTCGGACACCGTCAAGCTCACCGTCATTGAGCATCATGCGGATGAACCGTCCGTAGTCGCCCATGGTTCCTTGCAGGCCGCCACCGCCCATCTGAAACTGAGGGTTCTCCGGAGCTGGCAACTCCATTGGTGTCAAGGATCCATCGGGAAGTCGAGCGTGAATGGCCGACGCTCGCTCCAGCATCGAATCCGAGTGGGAGAAGGCGGTGTCGCTCATGCCCAAAGGGCCGGTCAGATGCTCGGCGAAGTACTCACCCAGAGTCATGCCGGAAACTTTCTCCACCATCTGGCCAACCCAATCGATACCAATGCCGTATTCCCATTGGGTTCCTGGATCGAAAGCAAGTGGCGCCATCAGGGAAGCTTTCTCTACCGAGAAAATGTCCGGGCAACCCGTGACTCCATGCCACTTCAAGGCGTTCTCGTTCCACATGTGATAGACGAAACCGGACGTGTGGGTCAGGAGTTGGCGCAGGGTTACTGGCGAGGCCGGTGGTCGAGTAACTGGTTGGCCATTGTCATCAAAGCCGTCCAGTACCTCGATCTGGCCAAGCTCTTCGCAGATGTCTGAGGCTGGGGCGTCCAGATCGAGCTTGCCCTGTTCGACCAGCTGCATCGCCGCAGCAGCAGTCAAAGCCTTGGTCATGGAGAAAATTGCACCAACGGTGTCGACCTCCATGGCCGCGCCGCTACCGATTTGACGTTCGCCAAATGCGCCTTCGTAGAGCACTCCGTCTCGGCTGACCACAACCGCGACGACTCCGGGTGCGGCACCGTCCTCGATACCGGCGGCCAACAATTCGTCCAGTGTGTTCTTCATTCGTGCTCCTCCTATTAGATACGTCTGATGTGCATTGTTGTTCTTGTAGGAGTAAGACTAGTAGGATTCCTACATGAAGGTAACGGAGAAGGGCCAGATCACCATCCCGAAAGACTTGCGAGATGCCTTGGGTTTTGGGGCTGGTTCTGAGGTTGAGTTTGAGCGTGCTGAGGATGGCATCTTGTTGAAGAAGGTTGTGAGCACCAACTCTCGCGGTCATCAGCTAGCCGAACGCCTGCGAGGTCGCGGTGATCTGCAATTGACCACGGACGAAATCATGGCCCTCACTCGCGGAGATTGATGTGAGTCACGGGACGCTGGTCGACAGCAATGTGCTGCTGGACGTAATGACTGAAGATGCGACATGGCTTACATGGTCCGCCAATGCACTAGCAGCGGCCGCTGAAGACGGCCCCCTGTTTATCAACCCGGTCATCTATGGTGAGGTTTCGGCCCGCTTCAGCCAGATTGAAGCTCTGGATGATGCGTTGCCAGTAGCCGACTACCGTCGCTTGGACTTGCCGTGGGCCGCCGCATTTTTGGCGGGCAAGGTATTCCTCAGCTATCGACGAAACAAGGGCCCTCGACCGTCAGCTTTACCTGACTTCTTCATTGGCGCTCACGCTGCGGTTTCAGAGCTCGCACTTCTGACACGCGACACGGCTCGCTACCGCACCTACTTTCCCACCATCAAACTCATCGTCCCTGCTGACTCCCGGTGACGAATTCAGACTGACCATGCATCCCATTGTTTCCCCCGCCGCTATGCGTGCCGTCGATGGTGCCGCCGACGAGTCGACGAAGACTCTCGTCGCCAGGGCTGGTTGGGCTGTTGCCCGGTCGGCCAAGGAGATGTTGGGTGGGACCTATGGGCGTCGAGTCGTGGTGTTCGTCGGACCAGGAAACAATGGTGCCGATGGGCGGATTGCTGCCCAAGTGTTGGAGCAATGGGGTGTGCGTTGCCAAATAGTCACCACCGAATTGTTGGAGCAACACTGTCGACAGGCGAACCCCCAAGTCAGCAAGGCCATAGCCTCGGCCGACCTCGTCATTGATGCCTGCTTCGGGACTGGCTACCGCCCAAAGAATGGACGGGTGTTCGAGGCTCCCGACACAGGAAATACCCCAGTCTTGTCCGTTGACATCCCGTCGGGGGTCAATGGCCTAACGGGTGCGGTCAGCGGGCGATCATTCCGAGCGGACCGGACGGTCAGCTTTGTCGCCGTCAAACCTGGGCTGCTGTTGAGGCCGGGGGCAGGCTGTGTTGGAGATATCGAGGTAGTCGACATTGGCTTGGACCCGGGCCCAACGTCCAGTTATTGGTTGGACAAGGCCGATCTGGTTGCCTGGCCCCGGCGCCCGGAGGTAGCGCACAAGTGGCAGAGTGCGGTCTGGGTCATCGGTGGTAGCCCCGGCATGACCGGTGCTCCCCAGATGGCGGCCGCTGGTGCGGCTCGTGCCGGTGCGGGCTACGTCTTGTTATCAACGCCGGGCGCGGACCAGGACACTGTTCTCACCAATTCGATTGAGGTCGTCCATCGTCGTTTGTCAAAGCATTGGGCCAGCGATGTTGTTTCCCAGTCAGACCGGGTGGGGGCACTGGTTGTTGGCCCCGGCCTCCCAGACTCAGAATCTGACGAAGCATTGGACCTGATCAGTCGTTGGGACGGTCCGGTAGTAGTTGACGCTGGTCCGCTGGGTTGTGTGGTTGGTCAGGAGAGTCGGTTGCGAGCACGAGATATCCCCGCGATTCTCACCCCCCATGACGGCGAATTTGCCCGGCTTCTTGGCCGCAGGCTTGACCCGACCGAGGACCGGGTTGGCGTCGCGGTCGCCCTGGCCAACGACTACGGATCCGTGGTCCTGCTGAAAGGCCCAACCACCATTGTGGCCGCACCTGATGGACGAACCTGGTTGTCAACGGCCGGTGACTCCCGGCTGGCGACCGCCGGCACTGGTGATGTGTTGGCTGGCGTGATCGGCGCCGGTCTTGCTCTTGGGCTTGTCCCAGAGTTGACTGCCGCTCTTGGGACCGAACTGCACGGCCGGGCAGCCAGGGACGGGCTACCCGTTGGCTTCGTTGCCAGCGATCTCCCCGACCTTGTCGCCGGCTACCTGTCGCAGACTAGCGAGCCAGGGGAATCGTTGGGAGTAGTACGGCCCGGAACAACATGATTCGCCGATGGGTTGGTGAGTCATGACCTGGTCCGTTCGTCGAGCTCGAAAAGAACCCTGGCTCCTTTGTTTGGCTCTGGTTCTTGTTGGTGCATCTTGCGCTGGTTCAGATGGCGCGGGCGGCCAAGACGGCTCCGTTGGATTGGCCTCTCAACCAGGTTCGAGCGGTGGCGAAGGAGCAAGCACGGTGAGCGAGATTGACCTGGCAGCCCTGGGGGCTACCCGGCCCCTCAACTTCACTCGACCGGCCGACACCCCACCGGTTGATCGCAGCCGAGCCGAGGTCCCGTTGGACCAGATCATCTTCGACACCTTTGATGGGGGAGGAGTGGCCCTCGCTGACGCCGACCAAGACACCACCACCCGACTCTTTGATGTCATTGCTCCCATCGACGCTCCGGCCTATGAGTCGGCGTCAGCCGCCTCGGGCTGGCTGACCGAAGATGACCTGATTGTTGGCTACCTGGACCCCCAAGGCCAAGCGTGGGCCTACCCGGTCCGCATTCTGAACTCCCGTGAGATTGTCAACGACGAACTAGGCGGCCAGGCGGTACTCATCAGCTACTGCCCCCTCTGTGGCAGCGGTGTTGTCTACAGCCGGGTGCATGAGTCATCCGGTGAGCAGCCACTGTCATTCAGTAACACCAGCGCGCTCTATGAGAACGACATGGTCATGGTCGACCGAGAAACCGGAACCTATTGGTGGCAGGTTGCAGGATCGGGTCTGGTCGGTGAACTATCAGGTTCCCTGCTGGAGTTGCTGCCCTCCCAAACCACATCCTGGTCAAGCTGGACTGAACAGAACCCTGGCACCGTTGTCATGGTCCGCCCCGCTGGCCGCGACTTCTCCCGAGATCCCTTCTCGTCATACGGCGACACCTTGGATTCGGGTCGTACCCCATTCCCCGTGAGTGATGGAGTGATGGATGATGACCGCCTCGCATCATCGGCCCGAGTTGTTGTCGTCACCCAGAACGGAGCGACGCGGGCGTGGGCTGCGAGCCCAGCACGCACCGTCCAGGATGAGGTAGGAGGCCTTGTTGTCACCGTCACCCTCGATGGAGTCGGTGGCAGTGTGGTTGACGAAGACGGGCGCCTGGTTCCCAGTCGGACGGCCTTCTGGTTCTCCATTGTGTCGGCCTACCCCGACATCAAACTTGGTCCATAGCCAGCTCAGCGCATCATGATCCGTCATTCAAAATCTGCACCATTGTCATAGCGGATGCTGGCCAGACCATTGCGCCTGCTGAGGGCCATCCAATACTGTCAGGACAATGACTTCACCAGGACGAGAACGAGTTGGTTTTGTTGGCCTGGGCAACATGGGCGGGCCGATGTGCACCAACCTGCTGCGGGCTGGTTATGAAGTGGTGGCCTTCGACCTGAACGATGAAGCTCTAGCTATCCAGGTTGAAGCAGGAGCAATTGCCGCCTCTTCAGCGGTGGACTGCGCCGCTCAGGCGGAGCTGTTCATGACTTCACTGCCTCGCCCCGATCACGTCATTGCCGTTATGCGAGACGGCGGAGCGCTGGCCGCGCTGAAGCCGGGGTCGGTGTGGATCGACCTGACCACCAATCGGATCGAGCTTGTTCGAGAACTTGCGGCCGAAGCCCCCGAGGGAGTTGACGTTGTTGACTGCCCGGTCACCGGCGCGGTTGACGGTGCTCGCAACGGGACCATGACCCTGTTCCTTGGGGGAGAAGAAGCACCGGCTGCTCGGGCAACTACTGCCCTTGACCATCTTGGCCGAGTCATTGCCTGCGGCAAGCTTGGCACCGGCACCGTGGTCAAGCTGGTGACCAACCAGCTCTGGTTCATCCACGCCGCTTCCATTGGTGAGGGCTTTGCTCTTGGCATGGCCAACGGCGTCGAACTGAATGTTCTGTGGGACGCCATCAAGGACAGTGTCGGTGACTCCTTCGTGGCCAGGCACGACGCCCCCTCCATCTTCGCCGGACACTATGACCCGTCGTTCTCTCTGGATCTGTGCCTCAAAGACCTCGGCCTCATTCGGGACCTTTCCAACAATGTCGGGACCGACCTGGTCATGACCGAGGCTGCTCACGGAGTCTTTGATGACGCCGCACAGACCTATGGACGAGATGTTGGTGAACTACATGTCGCTAAACGGCTGGAAGACCGCTCGGACCTCTCGTTTCGGCTCGACGGGGACTGGGTCCCTCACTGGGAGAAGTAGATGAACATCAAGGCTGTATTGGACCTGGAAACCTATCCGCTGGATCAGTACGGGAGCAATGCCTACTGGGCTTCAGTAGAAGCGGCACGAGTCGGCTTGCGCGCCGATGGCTGCGCGGTGATTCGCAACCTGGTTCGACCCGATGCCCTCACCTTGATGACCGGTGAAGTGGCCACGATGAAGCCAACGACCCACTACTCGGAGACGGAGATCAACGCCTACTTCGGTACTGAATCTGATCCGAACCTACCCGCGGAGCATCCTGGCAACATCTTCCTCGAACGATCATCGGGATTCGTTCCCGGAGATTCGTTCTCCGAAGACTCCATCATTGATCAGCTGTATCGCTGGCCACCGCTCATACAGTTCATTGCCGATTGCCTGGAGATTGAGGAGATCTTTTGTTACGCCGACCCACTGGCTTGCCTCACCATCAATGTCCTCAACCCGGGGCAACAATTCTCCTGGCATTATGACAACAATGACTTTGCCGTCACGGTGCTGGTTGACAAGGCCGACGACGGTGGACTCTTTCGCTACGCCCCCGGCACCCGATCCCGCAGCGACGAGAACGCTGCGGGTGCGGCTGCGGTCATGCTCGGCGACGACGGCCCGGTGACCACCCTTGACCTTCGCCCCGGAGACCTGCAAATCTTCCGCGGTCGGTACTCCCTGCATCAGGTCACACGTGTGTCAACCGACTCCTGTCCACGCCACGCCGCCATCTTGGCCTACACCCAAGAAGATGGCCTGATTGGCGGATTGACCCGCACCCAGCAACTGTTCGGGCGAGTCCTGCCCATCCACCAGGAGCAGTCCGATCAGACGGTACGCCAGGACGTCTTACTCGATTAGCTGGCCATGGTCGTTGGCCCCCGTCATCGCCGCCGCTCAGTCGGCAAGTTCGCGATGCTAGAGAGTGGCGTGACAGACTCTCCTATGCCTGATGCGTTTGTGGTCGCGGCCGCCCAGCCCGAATCCATCTCTGATGACCTTGTCGGTAATGTCATTCGTCATGCCGACGCTGTCTTGGCGGCCCGCTGCCGTCTGATTGTCTTCCCGGAGCTGTCCCTCACTGGTCACGAACTGGAGGCTCAACCAGTCTCACTGGAGGATTCGGTGCTCGCGCCACTCATCAAGGCTTGTCGGGCGAATGGTTCACTGGCCTTGGTCGGAGCTCCAATCCGAGAGCAACTTGGCGATGGGCTTGTTGCTGACTACATCGCCATTCTGGCGATTGATGGCGAGGGGGCGAGGGTGGCCTACCGCAAGATGTATCTCGGGGACGAGGAAGCCGAGCGGTTTCATCCCGGCCAGAAACCAGTAGTGATCGAGGTTGAGGGATGGCGGCTGGGGCTGGCCATCTGCAAGGACACCGGAATTGTGGAGCATGCTGCTGCCACTGCGGCCCTGGGGATGGACGGGTACCTTGCCGGTGTTCTGGAGTCGGTGCAAGACACGCAGATTCCAGCACAACGAGCTCGTCGTATTGCCGCCAGGCATGGGGTGTGGGTGGTGATATCCAGCTTCGCCGGCCGAACCGGGGGAGGGTTTGATCAGAGCGCGGTTGCTCGGGGATCTGGCGACCCGATGGATTAGTGGTGTCTCGAGCCGGTGCGGAGACCGGGACTATCGCTCGGGCAGTCATTCACTCGGGCAGTCATTGAGAAGTTGTCGCTTCCTCGGTAGACGTCCACGGCCGATGCTCTCCTCAATAGCCGGCCAGCAATCCCCGCAGGACCATGAGTTGCGGCAATCCTCCGGGGATCGAAACTCGACCAGGTTGATCGGGAGTGCGCCCCCACAAGAGCAGGAGACGAGCGGCCGGGTCGGCCACGATTGCTGGCATCTCGTCCGAACTCGGCTCTTGTTCGGCGAACACTGCGCCGCTTGGGCTGGCCAGGATGTCAGGTTGGCCGGGGCTGGACAGACGTACCTGACCTCCAGCGCCCGCCGCCATGCCTCGACTGGTGAGCGCAGGCCCAAGGGCCATCACGGCGTGGGCGGTCATCTCCGGTTGAGCCAGTAGCTGACTGGAGACGTCGTCATCGCCAACGAGATCCCATCGGTGGAGGGTGAACTCACTGCGGACATGGCTGAGGAATGCGCCAACGGGCATCTGGCGGCCGGCCCAGGGAGTTACCGCAGTAGCGTCGTTGGCGACAGCGGTGTTGATTGCATCCATCATCTCATCTTGGTGATCACGCAATGAGGAACAAAGGGAAGGGAAGTCCATCTGACGGTAGGGAGCCTCTCGCTCCTCAAGCTCGCGGGTCTCAGGAACCGCTTCCGCTCCACCCTTGTTGAAGGCAACAACATTGCGGGCAATCTCGGCTGCTCCCGCGGCCAGATGTGCGACCAGCTCGTGGGTGGTCCAATCACTGGCCTTGGTCATCTGGTGCGGCTCAGTGGCATCCAGTGTTGTCATGAACGCCGCGGCTTCCGGCATGGTTGAATCACTCATAGAGAATCGACCGTAGACCATAAGTACTTCGTTGGGCGCCGAAACTTGCAGGATCCAAGCTTCACATCTTCATCCGAAGGGGGATGGGTCTTTGGTGTCTGAGTCAAGGCTGATCTGGAGCTGTCGGAGAAGGTGGGCCAGTTGGTCTCGGTGATCCTTGGAGAGAGACTGGACTAGGTGGAGTTCGTTGGTCGCATGGTCGACCAAGGCGGCATCAACCTTTTCCATGCCCGCGTCGGTAAGCGCCACCAATACCACCCTGCCGTCGGAGGGGTCTTTTACCCGCTGGATGAGTCCTCGTTTCTCCAGTCGATCGATTCGATTAGTCATGGTTCCGGACGCGATCATCATTGATCCCAGCAGTTGTCCGGCGGTGAGCCGATAGGGATCGCCGGAACGGCGCAGGGTGGCCAGAACATCAAACTCCCAGGACTCCAACCCGTGTTGGGCAAAGACGGCATCCAGGTGAGGGCCGATGGTCTTGGTGAGCCGGCCCAAACGTCCGATGATGTCCATTCCGGAAACATCAAGGTCGGGTCGTTCGCGGGCCCATTGCGCCAGAATCAGATCGACGTGGTCGGCCTGGGCGAAGCGCTCTTTGTTGCCGTTGTCCTGGCTCATATTGGAACAATACCAGAATAATCTCTTGACATCGAGATAGTGTCAAAGGAGAATCTATCTTGACATCGAGAGAAAGGCGCCCGTGAGTACTTCGGAATCCTCGCCCAGGCACGGACCACAGCAGATGGCACTGGTGGTTGCCACCGCGGCTGCCCCCCTGGCCTGGGGAACCACCTATATCATCAGCACCGAGTTGCTGCCCGCTGACCGACCTCTCTTTGCCGGACTTCTACGAGCGTTGCCCGCTGGCCTTGGATTGGCTGCCATCACTCGCACTCGCCCCACTGGGAACTGGTGGCTCAAGGCGGCGGTACTCGGAGTACTGAACATCGGTGGGTTCTTTGCCCTCCTCTTCTATGCCGCCTTCCATCTGCCTGGTGGTGTCGCCGCCATGCTCGGCTCAGTTCAACCCCTCATCGCCGCCGGTCTTGCCGCCACCGTTCTCCATGAAAAGCTCCGGGCCTCGGTGGTTCTTGCCGGAAGCCTAGGAATTGCAGGAGTGACCATGCTGGTTCTGCGTTCTGATGCCCAGTTGGACCTCTTGGGAATTGTCGCCGGCCTCGCTGGGGCGACGGCCATGGCCACCGGAGTGGTCCTCACCAAGTATTGGGGGCGGCCGGTTTCCTTGCTTGCGTTTACCTCCTGGCAACTGATCGCCGGCGGCCTCTTCCTTCTCCCACTGGTTCTCGCCCTTGAAGGAGTACCCGCCGCGATGACGACGTCCAATCTGGTCGGGTTTGCCTGGCTCATCACCATCGGAACTGCCTTGGCCTACACCCTGTGGTTCCGCGGCATTCAACGTCTTCCCGTCGCCCAGGTCAGCCTGCTTGGTCTGCTCAGCCCGGCCACGGCCGCAACCCTTGGATGGGTTGTTCTTGGTCAGAGTCTGAGCTTTGGCCAGTTGCTAGGAATGATGCTTATCCTCATAGCAGTATGGATTGGCCAGACCCAGAAGGCTCAACCCTCAGCCACACCCCAGGAGAATGACCATGACTGCAAACGATCTGACCTTCGGCGAGATAGTGATGAGTCGCCACGCAACCAAGCTGTTTAGTGACCGCAAGGTTTCCGCCGAACTGGTCGGCGACCTGCAAGATCTTATTCGTCACGCGGCGACGGCCTTCAATGTCCAGCCATGGCGAGTGGTGGTAGTCGAAAGTGATGCTCAGAAGGAAGCTCTGTCAGAAGCCGCCTACGGCCAACCCCAGATCACCAGTTGTTCCCATCTCTTTGTCTATTGCGCCAACACGGATCTAGAGACCCTGGTCAGTCGACTGGAGGTCAAGTCGACTGAAGCTGGTCTGCCTGCGGAGAGTGTTGCCGCCTACATCGACATGGTCCAAGGTTTCACTGCTGGGCTGACAGGTGACAATCGATTGGCTTGGGCTCAGCGACAGACCTACTTGGCCCTGGGCAACGGCATCAATGGAGCCAAGTCTCTTGGGTTCGATTCTTGCCCTATGGAAGGGTTCGATTCGGCTCGCTTCGCCGAGATACTTGGTTTGTCGGACAACTTGATACCAACAGTTCTGATGCCCATTGGCTACGCCGATAGTGACCCACGTGGGAAGCTTCGCTTCGACCGTGAGGACATGTTCTTCCAATCCGCTTGATCCCCCGGAAACTGAGCAGCAAATATGTTTGTGGTATCTCTCCACTACCTGGTCGACCTCAGTGAAGTTGACCAGCACATCCCCGCCCACATTGACTACCTGAACCTGAACTATGAGCGCGGCAACTTCTTAGCCTCGGGCCGCAAGGAACCACGCACAGGCGGAGTCATACTCGCCACTGCTCCGAGTCGGGACCTGCTTGATGAGATCTTGGCGGATGATCCGTTCTTCGTCGCTGGTATAGCCAGCTATGAGATAACCGAATTCGTTCCCACCATGTTCTCCCCCGGCCTCCGCCATCTGGAGAATCTTTAGGCAGCGAAAGCCCTGTTGCTAAGCTGACCGCTGTGGATCGGCCAGCCGCTTGCCCAGACAGTATTGTGAGCTCGCCCGGAGTGCCAGCCGCGAAAGGTGACAATGGTTCGGTGCCTAAGCTTGGCTGATGGCAATACGACTAACGGGCGGTTCCATACGGAGCCGGAGATTGCGACACAATAGGCGCCGCCGCGATCGACCGATGACAAAAGCAGAGTGGCGTCGAATGTTGTGGACCCTTGTCATAACGGTGTTCCTGATGGTGCTGGCACTGATTCAAGTCAAGCTCTTGACCTCCTTGCACTTCGAGGCTTGGCGAGTCCATCCCGAGCTGCGACCTAGCCAGACCTTTGGCAGGGTGGCTCGAACCCTGGTGCTTTTCCTCCCAACGCCGCTCTCGCTCATGTACGGCGTGATCGGTCTTCATGTCGGCCCAGAAGTTCTTGGCGGTCGGCGCCGAACTTTTCTTGTGACCCTCGGAGTGCTCGCTGCTCTGGTCCTCGCTGTTCTTGTGACAGCTTTCCTTGGTCAGGACGGCTCGGCTTCTGCGGTTGACGACTTCTCAGTTGTGTCAGTCTTGCTGGTGGTCCTAACCCTGGCTGCCCCAATCGGATTGCTTGTTGGACGGCTAAAGGCTGCCCGAAACGCAATGAGCAGGGCCAATCATTCATCAATTGGTTACTCCTGCGGGGAATGAAACGGGACTGAAATCTGGTCAGTTGGAGTGTGCAAGCGGGATTTACTAGGGCTCCCTGTTGTTAAGGAGAAGCCGCTCTGGTTTGAAATAACGTGTTTGGTAGAGAAGTTGGCCGTTTCCTAATCCGCGAACAAGTCGGCAAAGAAATCAGTCATGACCCGCCAGGCGCGACGATCAGATTGCTCATTGAACTGCATGCCAGCTTCGGGCGATTGAGCTGTCGGGTTGGTAAACGCATGACCGGTGTTGCCAAAGGCCAGTATCTGCCAGTCGGCCTGACGCTCGGTCAACTCAGCTGCCAAAGCAACCACATCGTCGGGTTGGGCCAGGGGATCATCCCAGCCGTGCAGGACCAGAACTGAAGCGCCAATGGGTTCGGTCTTGGTCTGCTCGGGCGGCGTGAAGATTCCGTGGAAGCTAGCGACTCCCAGAATGTCGGCACACGAGCGAGCCAGGTCCAGCAGGCAAAGCCCACCGAAGCAAAATCCGATGGCCCCGGTGCGGTCTGGGTCGACCAACGGATGCTCGACCAGAACCTCATGCGCCCGGTTGATTCTGGCCGTCAATAATGCTCGATCATCAAGCAAAACGTGCATCAACTCCGAGGCTTCCTCGGGCGAACTGGCGCGGACGCCCTGTCCATACATGTCGAGGGCAAAACCGACATAGCCCATCGCTGCTAGCTTCTCCGCCTTGTCCGTGTCGAACTGAGACTGGCCACCAAAGGCGTGGGAGATCATCACTCCGGGGCGAGGCCCATCTATCGAGTCATCCCAACTGACCGTTCCCGCAAAGGTTCCACCAGGGCCGTCATAGACAATCGGTTCAGTCTGAATCATGGGGCCATCTTGCCTCACCAGGCTGGCAGATCAAAATGACCGAGCAAGGCCCGTACTCGATGATGGTGTGCGAGACGAGGGCGCTGACTACGAATGGGTGGCCTGTCGTTGGGTTGAGCCAGCGGCAGCCACTAGCGCGTCGACGGCGAAGGAGATGACCTCGTCGATTGATTGCTCACGTTTGGGTGTGCACAGTATTCCTTCCAGAAGGAAGTGGGCCGTATTGGCAATCCTCGTCAAACTGGTTCCTTCAGGACAGTGTTCAGCCACCGCATTGAGGAGCATGGTGTTGAGTTGTTGGTGCATCTGGTCATGCACCTGGGCCACTGCATCTGACTGTTCTAACAAGGCGTGGGCATCATGGTGGAGAAGCTTGAATGGTTCCCGCTCAACCAGGAAGGCCACAAGTTCTGCCTCAGAATCTGCCTTGCTCTCAGCCCCAGCACCCATCACTGGATCGCTGGTTTCGCCCGAGGTGTCGTCTTGAACAATCCTGGCGAACACCGCGGCAAAGAGGTCGTCTTTGGTCGGAAAATACCAATGCACTGCTCCGGATGCAATCCCAATATCAGCCGCAATATCGGAAATACTGGTGGCGCGATAGCCGTGTTGGACGAATCGTGCGGTTGCCGCGGCAACGATCTCCTCGACTCGTTCCTTTCGGGGAACGTTGCGTCGATTCCTTGGCATCGCCTCAGGGTAGTGGCTTCGGGGTTTGCTATACCCATCTTGACAATGGATCGAGATGGGTCTTGACTGAGAGTTAAGAAACGAAGAGGGGACGAGGCTTGCGTATCTACTCAACCGTCAGGGGCATTGCTCGCGAGGACAGTGTCGGCGAACTCTCTCTGCTCGACCTTCCCTACACCGACCTTGGTCAGCTGCTTCGCCACACTGATCTGGATGTCGTTGCTTCAGCGGTGGTGCGAGAACGGGCCCCGCTTTCTGAAGTCAAGCTGCTGGCTCCGATCCCGCGTCCGGGCAAGGTGCCAATCATCGGGCTGAATTATCACAGCCATACCGAAGAGGTCCTGGAATGGTTGGCCAAACTCGGCCGAGAGATGTCCCCTCCGACGGAGCCGAACTATCACCTCACACCCGGATCTGCGGTTATTGGTCCTGACGCGGAAATTGTTCTCCCTTCGGTTGCACCGTCCCAGGTGGACTATGAGGGTGAGGTTGCCGTCATTATTGGCAAGCAGGCTCAGCGGGTTGATGAGTCTCAAGCTTGGGATTGTGTTGCCGGGTTGAGCATCCTCAACGATGTCTCCGCCCGCGATATCCAGTTGCGGGCCATGACCGGAGATGTCACCGTGTCGGTTGGTCACGCCAAGAGTTTGGACACATTCAAACCCTTGGGACCGTGCTTGGTCACCGCCGATGAATTCAGTGAGCCCCTTGATTTGGGTCTGCAAACCCGAGTGAACGGTGAGCTGCGACAAGACGCCCGAACCAACGACTTCGTCTACCAGGTTTCCGAACTCATCGCCTACGTCTCCCAGTTCATGACGCTGGAGCCGGGAGACGTTCTCAGTACGGGATCTCCACGGGGAGTCGGCTTCTACCTGGGCTCATTCCTTTCTCCCGGAGATCAGATTGAGATCACGGTCGAAGGCATCGGAACTCTCCGCAATACCGTTCGCGCTGGCTAACACGAGCCGAGCCAGATCACTGTCAATCCATGAACTCAAACTCATGAACTAACGCCGAAAGAAAGAGAAAGAACCCCATGGCCGCACCAGTCAAACTCGCTCACGTTGTCTTCAAGACCGGTCGTCTCAAAGAGATGGTCCAGTGGTATTGCAATGTGCTGGAAGGCCGGGTGGTCTACGCCAATGACATGTTGGCCTTCGTAACCTACGACGACGAACACCATCGTGTTGCTTTCGTGGCCACCGGGGCCGCGGTCAAACCAACCGAAGGGCATTCTGGGCTGCATCACATGGCGTTCACCTACGCCTCCCTTGAGGATTTGCTCGGCACCTTCCAGCGGTTGCAAGCCCAGGACCTTGAGCCCTTCTGGTGTGTCAACCATGGACCAACAACTTCCATGTATTTCGAAGATCCCGATGGAAACCAGATTGAGCTTCAGATCGACAATTTCCTGAGAGACGAAGATCTCGAAGCGTTCTTTGCCAGTGGTAAGTTTGATGCCAATCCCATTGGTATCACCTTTGATCCTGAAGATCTGGTTGCCCGCTTTGAGTCCGGTGAGTCCTTCGAACAACTGGTGGCCATCTGATGAGCGAAAACAACCACACGACCGTTCTCATCGTCGGCGGAGGCCCTGTTGGGCTGGCTGCGGCGTTCGTGCTTGGCCGGCACGGAGTTTCCAGCATTGTTTGCGAACAACATGAGTCCATCAACCCCCACCCGCGGGCGCATGTGGTCAACACTCGCTCAATGGAACTCTTTCGGTCCTGGGGAATCTCCCAACCAGTAACCGAGGATGCCATTGATACATCGTGGCTCCTGAACTTCATTTGGAAGACCTCAATTGCCGGCGAAGAACTGGGCCGAGTCTCACTGATGAACCTGCCCGAAGCAGATGTCTTGAGGAGGATGTTCGCCTCAGTCGAAGGTGTTCAGTCCTGTGCCCAGGACAGGGTTGAACGACACCTGCTGGATGCCGTCTTGTCTCAGGGGATGGCCGACGTACGCCGAGGAGTCAAGGTCGTTGGCCTTGACGCGAACGATGGAGGAGCCGTCGTCACCCTCGATCAAGATGGTTCGTCCTCGACAGTGACGGCTGACTATGTGATCGGGGCCGATGGTGCTTTGAGTTGGGTCCGTGATCAAGTCGGCATCAAGATGCGGGGCATGCCGCCGCTTGGACGCCAGATCAATGTGTACTTCCTCGCCGACCTTTCAAGCCTGATTGGTGATGACCCTGGAGTCCTTCATTGGGTCATCAACTCTCAAGCCCGCGGGGTGTTTATTGCCATGGATGGCAAGACCCGTTGGACCTTCAATATCGAGTACAACCCCGCCCTAGAAACCGTTGAGGACTACACCCCCGAGCGCTGTGTTGACATCCTGCGAAACGCTATTGGCAGCGACGTTGAGATTGAGGTGCAATCGGTTGGTACCTGGACCATGAGCGCAGAGACTGCGGCGTCCTATCGCTCCGGTCGAGTCTTCCTTTGTGGTGATGCCGCCCATCGTTTCCCTCCAACCGGAGGTCTTGGCATGAACACGGGCTTGGTAGATGCCGACAACCTGGCGTGGAAACTGGCCGGGGTGATCAATGGCTGGGCCGACCCTGGACTCTTGGATTCCTACGGCCCCGAGCGTAAGCCGGTCGCCCTCTCCAACGCCCAACAGAGTGTCACTAACGCCATTGGTATGGCGGGAACCGGTATTGGTCCCAATGGGGCCGAGGTTGCGGCCCGGCTTGAGAGCGGCGATGCCAGCGTTGCCGAGGCCGAACGGGCCACGCTGGCTGGCGAGATAGCCAAGCAACTTCCTCACTTTGATGCCCTCAATCTTGAACTTGGCTTCCGCTATGAGAAGAGCTCCATTGTTACCTCTGATGGCACACCGACCTATGTCCCCAGCAACCGAGCCAGAGACTTCGATAGCGACGCACAACCAGGAGCAAGGCTGCCTCACCTGGAGCTCATACAAGAGGGGGAGACCATCTCGACACTCGATCTGGTTGGTGCTGACTTCCTCCTACTTACTGGGACCGATGGTGATGGTTGGGTCGCGGCTTTGACGGAGGTCCAAGGCGATGTCCCGACTCGGGTGGTGCGGGTTGGTGTCGATGTGGAGGATCCGGCCGGTGGGTTCTGTCCTGGCATGGGAATCGATGCCAGCGGGTGTCTACTTGTTCGTCCTGATGGGCACATTGCCTTCCGGGCAGCATCGTCAACCGAGTCCAGTGCCGATGATTTGCGGCGTGACCTTGGTGCCGCGCTTCGACGTTCGATTGGTGGCTAGTCCCATTCCGTAGGGTGACTGGACCCGACGGCGAAAGCAGACACCATGCCATCTCTTGAACAGTCAGGATCCTTCTATGGGGAGGCGCAGCGCGCCTTACAAGCCTCCTTTGACAGCACCAATATGGCTGATGTTCATGCCGCCACCATCATTAGCGACACGATCTCCGATGAGCAACGGGCATTCATCGAGAGCCGAGACTTCTTCTTCCTTTCCACCGTCAACGCCGAAGGCTGGCCAACGGTTTCCTACAAGGGAGGTGCGCCCGGGTTCGTGAAGGTCAGCAGCGAACAGAGCATCTCCTTCCCGCTCTATGACGGCAACGGCATGTTCCTCTCGGGCGGCAATATCGAGGCAACGGCCAAGATTGGCATGCTCTTCATCGACTTCGAGCGGCCCGACCGCTTACGTCTTCACGCCACCGCGACCCTCAGCCAATCGCCCGAGGTGTTGGACCAATTCCCTGGAGCTCAACTGGTGATTGAGGCCACGGTCGACAATGTTTTCTTGAACTGTGCCCGCTACATCCACAAACATCAGCGGATCCAAGACTCACCGTATGTGCCGGACGAGGATGGCCAACAACCCTATGCATCCTGGAAACGCATTGACCTGATGCAACCATTCCTTCCCGCCTCCGACGAGGGCAAGGCGGCTGAAGCGGGAGGCGAAATTACCATCGAGGACTATCTGGAGCGACTGGCAAAAGGAACGTCGTAGTTAGGCATCCATGGTGGCCCGCACCTCGGTGACCAGTTCCAGATACTCACCTTGTTCTGCCCCTTCAAGCACGGCGAAGGCCGGTTGAACCATGAGTGATGTCAGCCGCTCGGCTTCGTCCAGGGCTTCGGTGTTTGCCTCGGGGTGAGGCAGTGGCCAACCGAATCTGGTCAAGCCGTTGGAACCCCCTCGAACTGGATCATCGCTGGAGGCAATGGCGCCATTGGGACCAAGGCCAACGGCGTGGACCGCGTGGATATGGGCCCCGCCCCGCATTTCTCGCAACACGTTAAGGCTGATGGTGACCGCCCCAGCCGGATCGGTCGGAGGACTGAGGGCTTTCCAGCCCGTGAACAGCGCGCCCATGGAAGGAACCGTGCTGTCGGCGATCCGATGATTCAACTCGTTGAGGCGGACGAGGCGGTCGCTGGAAGTGTCAGCAAGCTTCTGACGGCCCCAGTTGGCGGCAGCTTCGGCATAGAGATCTGCCGCGGCGAGAGCAGACATGGTTGTCGGCCGGCCCTCCCAGAACTGGTGAACAAGATCCTGATGCATGAAGCTGATAGCGCAAGCAACAATGTCTGACTCGACATTGCCAAGAACCCCGGCTCGACCATTGACCCAGAACCCAAAGGCCCCACCCAAGTCGAGCTCGTCGGAACGTTCAATGGTTGCCGGATCTAGCATCCAGCCGCGTCCGAACTCCAGAATTGCCAGCCCGGCTTGATCGGCCAGGTTTGATGATGAAGGAGCAGTTTCGTTCAATTCGGGCATGGCCTGACGCTAGCCGAACTGGCCGAAGGAGACGGGGGCGGACACTGGACCATCGACCTCAGGGCTCCTAGTTTCGTGCCGATTGATGGTGATATGGCATGGTGAAGTCATTCGGAGGGAATGACATGAGTAAGGCACGACTAAATGGGGTGCTTCGTTTTGGACTTGCGCTAGGTCTTGGAGCATTGACGGCCTGCGGTAGTAGTTCGGGTGATGTTTCCAGTGGTGGGGGAGCAGCGACAGCGGTGGTGGACGACTCGGCCGTTGATCGGGATCAGTCAGAATCAAACATTGCCCTTGGCCCATTCGGAACGGGCCAAAACTTCTCAGTCCTGTCTGCGCTGGCTGAGATTCCGTTGCCAGACGGGTTACCGGAGGACAGCAAGATCGAAATCTATGTCACGGATCTTCTTGCTGCCAGTGAGGCAGCTGGTCATCCACGACCAACCGGTTCGACCGATGTCGGTGAAGCGTCGGACTGGCTCACGTCAATCACTGGCTATGAGGAGTCTGTCGTTGTCGTCCCTATTCCTTTCGATATGCAAAGTAGTCTGGCCAAACTTCTTGAGTACAAGGAGGAGATTGGGTTCGGCATCACCGATGTTGATGCCTCAATCGAGGTTGGTCCGGCTCCTAACTCCTTCACGTTGTTGGCGGGAAGTCTTGAGCATGCCAGTACCTCTGAGGTCGCCGATGGAGTCTTTAGTTTTGGGGAGGGAGAGGACTTCGCGGCGAACATTGAGGAGCGGACCCCAGCTCGTCAATTGGGACGGCCCCTGCGGGTGGCTTCGCAGAACAACCTGGTTTTGCTGAGCCGCTCGACCGCAGCAGTCTCTGCCTGGCTGGACGAAGAAATCCCCAGACTGGACAGTGTTCCCGAGCTGGCTTCGGTTGCAGAGGCCTTGGACCAACAAGGTTTGCTTGGTGCGGCTCTCTTTCAGAGCGACTTCTCCGCCGGCGGCATTCTGGAGTACCTGGATCCGGCTGTGGCCGAGGCTCTAACCATCCCGATAAGCGAACCTTTTGACACCATTGGCCTTGGTTGGGGTGTTGCCGACGGTGAGGCAGCGATCACCATTGTGTATGGCTTCGATGAGGGAGCAGCGGCCAAGGCCATGGCCCCCGCTATTGAAGACACGTTCTTGCATGGTGTCTCCCTCGCCAATAGCCGGTCTCTGTCGGAAATGCTGATTCTTGACCAGGTGGAAGTGCAGAACCAGTTGGTTGTGGTTTCGCTGCGGGTGGCCCCAGATTCCACTCCAGGGATAACTCTGTCGATGGTTTTTTCCAGAGACCTCCCGTTCTTGTTTCAGCTCGACGACAACTAGACAGGTCAGTCGCCCCAGGATGGTGTCACTTCGGCTCCAGCCAGTAGCGTCGAGCACTTGCGATCTACTCTTCTTGCCCTCGTTGCAATCACCTTTCTTGCCGGCGCTTGCACCGCCACGAGGGATGACTCAACCAGTGGTGAACAGCTAGCAGCTGAAGCAATTGCTAGTGACCCAACGACAACTGAACCCCTGGCTAGCACCAGTGATACTCGGCCACCCACGACGAAATCAAGCGTGACGACCGAGGAGCAGTCGGTCCAAAAGACTGACCCTTTCATGGTCAATCAAGGGTTAGCCCGCACCCTCAATATCGGTGCCGTCTACGAAGTGGCTAGGGGTGAAACGTGGGGCAATGATTTCGCTCCTCAAGATTTGGATGACATCGCGGCCCAAGGATTCACGGCAGTCCGTATCCCCATCAAGTGGTCTGACTGGGCTGAACCCGCACCAACATTCAGCATCGATGAGGCCATCTACCAAGAAATTGACGCCGTCATCGATCGCGCCTTGGAGAACGATCTCTCCGTCATCATTGATGTCCACCACTATGAAGAGTTGGACGCCAACCCCGAAGCCGAAGCCGAACGTTTCCTGGCCATCTGGTTCCAAATCGCTGAGCACTATCAAGACACGCCACCATCAGTTGTATTCGAAGTCAGCAATGAGCCCCACGACCAGTTCAGCGGTGATGTTCTGAACGCTCTACTTGACCAAGTGGTGCCCATCATTCGCCAGTCCAACCCGGACCGAACCATCATGATCGGGCCTGACCAGTGGTACTCACCGCTCCAACTGATTGACCTTGAACTACCCGATGACGACAACTTGATCGTCACCGTGCACTACTACGAACCGTTTCCCTTTACTCACCAGGGAGCGAGCTGGGTTGACGGATCTGATGCCTGGATCGGGACCAGATTTCGTGAGCCCGAGGATCACGTAGTCATCGAAGAAGAGTTCATCCTGGTGGCCGAATGGGCAGCCGAGAACAATGTGCCAGTCTTTGTTGGTGAGTTCGGGGCATTGGACCGAGCAGCACAACAAGACCGCCTGGCGTGGACCCGGTTTGTACGCCAGCAATCGGAACAGTACGAGTTCTCTTGGGCCTATTGGGATTGGGCCACCCCCGGTTTCGGGTTGTACGGCCATGCCAGCGGCAAGTGGGACGAGGAGATGCTCGAAGCTCTGATGGGTTCCTGAGTCGTGGCCGAATCGCCGGTCCTGTTCACAGTCACGATGTAGTCTCTGGACATGTCGTCTCCTCAGGTGCCCAAGTATCAGGCGATCTACTCCTTGCTCCGGCAAAGGATTTTGGACGGTGAGTTTGCTCCCGGATCCCAGTTGCCCCCTCAGGCAGAGCTAGCGGCTTCGTTCAAGGTCACCTTGATGACTCTTCGTCAGGCCATTGGGGCGCTGGAAGCTGACGGTCTGGTCATTGCCCTTCGAGGCAAGGGAACCTTCATCTCCGACAACCCAATCGACATCAGCCTCGGCAACCTCTCCAGCTTTGCCCAACAGATGAAGGGGGCAGGAATCCAGATGACAACCGATCTTGTTGGGGTCAGCTCGGTCCCGATCTCTTCGCATCAACAACAAATGCGGGCACTGGATACCGAGAGTGACTTGGTGTGTATCGCCCGGCTTCGGTCAGTTGATGATCAACCATTCAGCCTGCAACGCAGCTATCTCTCACCCGAACTCGGTGTGGCAACACCGGGCCAAGACTTCACCGATGAGTCTCTCTATGAGGCCATCGAGGCAGCGACTGGCTGGGTCGTGGCCCGAGCAACCGAATCGATGGCGGCTGTAAGTCTGAACCAAGGTGACGCCAAACTGCTGGCAGCACCCAAGGCCCATCCGGCGATCTTGTCGATCCGAGTCTCCATCAACCAGTTCGAGCAACCCTTCCTCTACGACGAGGCCTTGCTGGTAGGTGGCCGCTGCACGATCTCCGCCGATCGAACCTCAGACCGGCTTTCCCTCAACTACGACGTGTCTGGCTGAGCGCAGACGCTGAAATGCTCGCCGGTTGCCACGAACAAGACATGTGCTACAATGAAGCACATGTCTCAAGTAGGTATCAGAGCCCTGAAGCAAAACGCCTCAAGTGTCGTTGCCGATGCGGCGTCAGGAGAGACCGTGACCATTACTGATCGTGGACGGCCGGTGGCCCAGATGACAGCCATTCCAACTTCACGCCTCGAACTCCTCTTGAGCTCGGGGTTGGCTCGTCGCCCCCTTCGCGATATTACCGAGTTGTCGCCACCGACCAAGGGGGCCGATGTGACCGGTGAGCTGACAAGGATGCGCGAAGCTGAGAGGTATTGAGAGTTGGCTTATTACTTCGACACCTCAGCCTTGGTGAAGCTGGTCGTCCGGGAAGCCGAGTCCGGTCCTCTGCGAGATTGGATGGCGCAGGAAGATCTGATCGCCGTCACCTGTGATTTGACTCGCTCGGAGCTTCTCCGTGCTGTGCCTCGAGCTGATCCCGACAAGGTTGTGAAGGCACGAGAGGTTTTGGACTCGGTCATTCTCACCAGAGTGTCGACTGCAATCTTTGAGGAGGCTGGTCGACTGGACCCGGTTGTCCTACGAACACTTGATGCGGTTCATCTCGCGGCGGCCCTTGATCTGGGTGATGATCTTGTTGGACTCGTTACCTATGACACGCGGCTTGCCGACGCGGCGATCGCACTCGGGATATCTGTTGTCGCCCCGGCCTGAATTGACCTAGCCCCCCGACGCAGCCTCGCGGCGGAGCCGAAGAATCCGGCTAACTGCCATCTGCTCTTGAGGTAGACCACCCTTGACCAGAGCCTCGCGGATCGCAGTAACACCATCATCGGCTGTAGATGCTAAGGCGGCTTCGAGTAGGCCGTGTTTGGCCAGGGTGACAACCGCAGCCAACAGCTCGGGTGAATCCAGGGATTGTTGAAGCACGATTCCGATCCCAGAATCGGCCACTCCACCACCATGGCCCGGTGCCGTATCAGACAATGCCAGCCGGGTGGCATGCAAGATGACTGAGTCTGATTGGGGAGCGGTGTCTGATTGGGCCACTGCTCCCTGTGCCTGATCGGGTAAGGGGCCATACAGGGCGCTCTGCCAGGCCTGAAGGGTCTGAAGTTCGCTGAAGTGTTTGCCCTTGTTGAGTTGCTCGCTGAGGGAGGCAAGCCGATTGGAATTGCCGTTGATCAGGCAGTCATAGGCCTCTCGAAGCACGTCGTCTTTGTTGGCCGCCTTGACCGTGTTGGTCTTGTGATCGGCTCGGGCTCGTGAAGCAGCATCGGTGATGTTGTTGCTTGACCGGCCCGGCTGCCCACTCATTACCCCACGCAACACCATGTAGCCAACGAGGAAGGCCCCGATCCTGTAGCCGAACTGGTAGGCGACAAGGGCGAGGGGGATGCCGACGGCGACGGTGACGATCTGACTGATTCGCCACGGGTCAGACACGTTCCGAACTCGAAGAAGTCGGTGCAGAACCTGGCCGCCATCCAGTGGATAGATGGGCAGGAGATTCACCAATGCCCACCCAACGTTGATGAAAATCATGGTACTGAGGAAGTACCCAAGCTGGCCGTAGGGACCGTAGTAGTAGTTGGCGACCAACGCTGGCAGCCCAAGCAGGATGAGCTGAGACAAGGGTCCGGCGAGGGAGACGAAGATGTGTTGACGATCAGTTAGCCCTTGAGCGTTGAAGGAAGCGGTCGTTCCTCCCATGCCGTGCAGGGTGATGAAGGAAGAGGCTCCAAACTTTCGGAAGGCCAGGGCATGACCAAGCTCGTGCAACAAGATGGAGAAGAAGAACCCTCCAAGGATCATTGGTGCGTTTCGGCCCAACCGCATTCCAATGAACAGACCAATAAACAAGGCGCTGGTGTCGATACGCACCGGGAAACCGAGCACGGAGAAGTGGGCTTGTCCCATGATCAGCTACCGATTCCCCAGGAGTCGGCTTGTTCGGCCCAAGGCCAGTGAGGTGAGGTGTCTAATGGGCACAAACTGTGTTCTCTCTGGTGTAGGTTCGAGTGATTCCCTAAAGGAGAAGCCATGCTTCATGAGAAAACACGCAGCCTCTGTGAGGGCCCGAACTTTGCGGTACTAACCACGTTGTTTGCTGATGGTACGCCACAGACGCAGGTGATGTGGGTTGGGTGCGATGACGAGCATGTTCTGATCAACACCGAAATCCATCGCGCCAAGTTTCGCAATATCGAAGCCGACAATCGGGTGACGGTCACGGTGATCGACGCCGCAAGCCCCTATTCCTATGTCGAGGTACGAGGACACGTGGTTGAAACTGTCGGTGGCGACGAGGCCCGCACCAGCATTGACCTGCTCTCCCAGAAGTACACGGGCGCCGACTATGCCGCCAAGGTGCAGTCTGAGCGAGTGATCCTGCGAATCCTGCCCGACCGTGAAGTCATCCACTAGAGCGTCATCCAGTAACCAGTCGATCTATCCCGGTCACGAATCTAGGGGACGAAAAGAATCAGGACAATCGGCAAGGTCAGCAACGAAAGCAAGGTCAAGGCCACCACATTGGCGGTGACTCGCGCTGGTTCTAGGCCATGCTCGCGGGCAACAATCAGGCAGAACACCGCTGGTGGCATAGCTGATTGAATGGCAATAACCCCGAGATTGTCGCCGTGCAATCCAAAGGCTGAGCCAACGAGAACGGCACCGATAGGGGCAATGATGAGCTTGGCCACAGCGTTGGTGCTAAGCCCAGGTGTTGGTGACCATCCACCAGCTTCAGCAAGCTGCATCCCCAGGGTGAACAACATGACCGGGATGAGTGCTCCGGCGAGCAGACCAATACTGCGGTCAGCCAGGGTAGGAATATTCAGCGATACAAGATTGACCGGCACAGCGAGGGCCGCAGCCACCGTCATTGGCGCCAACAGAGCACGCTTCAACGCAGCCGGCACACCAACAGTTTGCGACGCTGCCAGGCCGACACCAGTGGACATACCAATCACATTGATGGTGACCATCAAGACTCCAGCGGCGGGAAGGATGTCCTCACCGAGGGCAAACACCGACACAGCCAAACCCGTGTTGCCAACATTGCCGTAAACTGAAGTCATCAGGTCAGCGGCCTTCTCCGACGGCGTTGAGCTCGAGAATCGATTGGTACCAAGGGTGAAAACCCCCGCCGCCAGTGTGCCGGCAACCCCAGCGGCAACCAGACGAAAGGCGATGCTGCCAGCCAAATCTGTACTAGCAAACAGGTCGAAAACGAATGCCGGGCCGAGGATCCAATAGGCCAGGCGAGACAAGGACTGGATCTCGACTTCGAGATGGCGCCCGGCCAGGGCACCAACCGCAATGATGACAACCACTGGCCCAAGCACATTGAGTAGAAGAAGGATCACCGACACAGCGAGCAGAATCTAGCGGCCCGTGGCATCCTTGACGCCGATGAACCTGCCGTCGTGCCCACCTTTCTATTGCCTTGAGGACCATAGCTAGTGGCCTCTCGCCCATCAGTTACTGATTCCAAACGACTGCTCTTGCTCGTCGTGTTGAGTGCGGGTATTGGTGTCTTGTCTGGTGGTGCTGCCTATCTGCTAGTCCGCCTCATCAGCCTTTTCACCAACCTGGCTTTCTTCGGGAAAGTCGGCTGGGGCGAAATCCCTGACCTGTCTCACATTGAAGCATCACCCCGTCTCCCGATCATTGCGGTGCTCGGCGCCATCGTCATCGCTGGTATTGCCCGGTGGGCGCCCATCATCAAGGGACATGGCATTCCCGAGGCTATGGAGGCCGTGCTTCGTCGCCAAAGCCGGGTCCAGCCCCGGGCAGCGGTGGCCAAGCCAGTCTCGGCTGCCATCGCCATTGGTACCGGAGCACCCTTTGGCGCCGAAGGCCCGATCATTGTTACTGGCGGTGCCATTGGTTCCATGGTTGGTCAGGTAGTCCCGGTTTCGCCCTCGGAGCGAAAGATCTTGCTGGCTTCAGGAGCTGCTGCGGGTATGGCGGCCATCTTTGGTGCTCCGCTTGCCGCCGTCTTGCTGGCAATTGAACTGCTCCTCTTCGAATTCTCGATGCGCTCCCTCATACCCCTGGTGGTTTCGGCCAGCATTGCCGGTGGCGTGCACTCCTCCATTTTCGAGAACGGTCCATTGTTCCGGGTGCCGGTACATGACTACGCCGGCCTCAGCAACATCCCACTCTATGCCGTCCTTGGGTTGGCTTGTGGATTGGTTGCCATCCTGATCCAAGAGGGGTTGTTCGCATCAGAACGTTTCTTTCGAGAATGGAGCCTGCCCGAATTCTGGCAACCAGCAGTTGGTGCTCTTGGGTTTGCGGCCATTGGGTTGCTCGTTCCTCGAAGTCTGGGAGTCGGTACTCATGTGGTGGAAGCAGTTCTTGCCGGTGAGCTAGCCCTGGCCACCCTTGCCGTCTTACTGGTAGCCAAGATGGTGGCATGGTGGGTGGCCCTTGGTTCGGGTACCTCAGGCGGAACCTTGGCCCCAATCTTGTTGATGGGGGCAACCTTTGGCGGCCTGTTTGCCGCAATAGCCAACGAGATCCTGCCCGGCTTTGAAGTCAACTCCGGTGTCTACGCCGTGGTGGCTATGGCCGCTGTTTTTGGTGCGGCGACGCGGGCTCCATTTACCGCCATTGTCTTTGTTTTCGAACTCACCCGCGACTTCAATGTGTTGTTGCCTCTCATGATGGCAACGGTGCTGGCGGCTCTGGTGGCAACCGCCTTGTCCGAGTACAGCCTGTACACCGAGAAGCTGGCCCGGCGAGGTATTCGAGTCGGTGGCGAATTGACCGTCGACGCACTGCGGACAACCCCCGTATCTGACGTCATGAACCGGGTTGTCGATACCTTCTCTCCGGAAACAAAGGTCACAGAAGTGGCCGAACGGATTGCTCGGGGCGGGCGAGGCGCCTATCCGTTGGTGGATGAGGAGGGCCATTGCATTGGGATGGTGTCCAAGCGCAACCTGTTGGCTGTTCACGTGGATGATGAGGCCGACCTCACTTCGGTCATGACTTCGGATGTGGTGACAACAACACCGGATGCGAGACTCGTTGACGCCCTCAAGCTGATGGTCGACGAAGATGTTAGCCACTTGCCAGTAATCAATGAAGAGAACATCCTCATGGGGATCTGTACCCGCACCGACATCCTCCGGGCCCGGGGTCAAGAGTTTGCGTTGGAACGCCTAGAGACTGGCTGGTTGGCTCCAGTTCTGCAGCGACCGGGAGCGGGAGGCCGGCGCTATCTGGTAGTCGGCAACAAGACGTTGGGTAGTGCGGAGCTGGGTGCAGCCATTGCTGAACGAATCGCCGAACCTGGCTCCGCCCGGTTCCATGTCATTGTCCCCATGCATCAGAACGACAGCCTGACCGATGTGCGTGGCCGACTCGAGTTACAGCTGGAGCTGATTGATGCCATGGGGGCACGGGCATCTGGCGATGTCACCGATGGTGATGCGCTGGTGGCCATCGAGTCAGCTATCAAGGCTGATGAGACCGAAGGGGTGATCTTGTCGACCTTGCCGGTGGGACAGTCTCGTTGGCTGCGCTCAGATCTGGCGGTTCGGGCAAAACAGCAATTGACCTTGCCCCTCATCCACGTGATCTCCGAACCAGGTGATGGCCAGACCTAGAAGAGCACAAGTGGGTCTGCCGGTTGTGCCACACTTCGAACATGCGGCCCTTACTTGTTGTTCGTGCTCTTCGGCCCCGAATCCTCTTGCTTTGCCTGGGCGTCTTGAGCCTCGTCGCAGCGTTCCAGGTACCGCCGGTAGCGGCAAGAGCTGAACCCCAGGCCGAGCGTGGTCGCTGCGACTTTGATCCCCGATTTGGCGGCTCGGTAGCCAACCTGGTTGACCTTGGCGACATGTTCCCGGTCACGGTAAGCAATCCGGTGTTCGGGCCGGATGGCCTGACCTATGCCTCAGTCCACCAACTGATCTTCGGAGATGACCTCCCCCTTGGTAGCAGTCGACTCAGCATTATTCGCTTCGGAGTCGACGGCAAAATTGACCGAAGCTACGGCGACAATGGCTTCGCCTACTTGCCGCTCGCGGGGCCTGTGGTGTCGATGTCCCTGGTGGAAGGAGGCATTTTTGCTCTGATGTCGCAGTTCTCCGGTGGTAGTGAGGCTGCGATTGCTCGTCTCACGTACTCGGGTCAATTGGATGCTGACTTTGGGACGAATGGGGTAGCCAGCCTGGGGCCGCGAGGTAAGGCAATCAATGGCGAACTCACCGGAGTTGTCGGAGCGAGTAAGACTGACCTCTTCTCCTACGAACGTGCGACTTCGATGCTATCCCACCTTGAGATTGACCATCAGGGCCAGGTACGGGAGGTGTCAACCGCCGGATTTCCAATTGCTAGCATTTTTGGGTCATATTTGGATCCAAGTGGTCGGATACTCATCGTTGGAAACAGTCCCGAGGAGATTGTCGACGGCCAGCTGCAAGATGTCACTTCGAGT
The DNA here is from genome assembly GCA_024280015.1 of Actinomycetes bacterium. Lineage (GTDB taxonomy): Bacteria > Actinomycetota > Acidimicrobiia > Acidimicrobiales > SZUA-35 > JAJRQY01. Next base: position 18,963 of record JAJRQY010000085.1, on the reverse strand, counting down.
TTGGATCTCGGGAATGGTGTGACTCTGGTCCAGACCTCCCTCTACCCAGTTGGTCGCGGTGAAACGGAAATCTGGTTACGCGGATCTGCCAACGACGGCACAGGAAGGACCCTGTCGCTGGTCGACTTTGATGGCAACGTCGTAGGTTCTTCGCCAGTCAATCTTCGGGCCGCCCAGTCCTATCAACCAGTTGATGTTGTGCGGACCCTGCCGTCAGGTGAGATCCTCGTCCTGGTTCTCGATCGCGTGTTGGACGCGGGACCGACGGGAATCATCTACCGCTTTCCCAACTTCGAATCGCTGGAACGAGGCGAGTTCACAACTTCTGTCATCGACCTGAACAAGGTTCCATCAAACCCTCCTCCAACAGAATTGCTTGTTGATTTGACCGGCGGGGCCCGGGTGTTTTCTGGTGCTTGGTGGTCCTCGGCCGATGAGGTTAGCCAAGCCCGCCTTTTGCCTCACCCGATCGCCGTTCCCGAGGCGGGGGCCGAGGTCGACCAGCTGGAACGTCTCTATCGTGCTGCCTTCAATCGGACGCCCGACACACCGGGTCTTGGCTACTGGCTGGATCAGCGTGCTGCTGGTTTGCCTATCGTTTCTGTGGCCGATCTCTTTGTGCAATCGGCTGAGTTCCGATCGACCTATGACAGCACCGACGAGGCGAGCTTTGTCGAGATCCTCTACGGAAACGTTCTTGGACGTCCCTCCGATTCTGGGGGCCTGGCCTATTGGACCGGCCGACTCACATCGGGCGACTTGACCCGAGCCCAAGTCTTGCTGGCCTTCAGTGATTCTGCCGAACTCGTGAACACCACCGCTTCGCTGGCACCGAATAACTCAGCATGGAGCGGTCTCTCTCGTCTTTATGAAACTGCTCTTGATCGGCCAGCCGACATCGAAGGCTTCTGCTATTTCGTGGCCGAGATGCAGGATGGACAACCGCTTTCTTGGGTAGCGGAACAGATGTTGACTTCAGCGGAGTTCACCGCTCGCCACGATGGATCTGATGCGGGAATTGTCACCGCCCTCTATCAAGGTGCCCTCGACCGATCGCCCAGCGAAAGCGAACTGAACTATTGGGTTAATCAGCTGTCTACCGGAGCCTCTCGGACAGCGCTCCTTCTCCATATCTCCAACTCATCAGAGGCCAACCGAAGAATGGGCTACTGAACTGGAGGAGGGCGGATGCCGGGTAAGAGACAAAGATCGGGTTGACTTGGCTAGCCGCTGGGGACAGTGAGGTCGACGACCAACATTCGATGGTCGCTTCCGCTCAAAGGCTCGGTCCAGGAGTGAACGGCCTCAATCTTTTCGGTCATCAAGACATGGTCAATTCGCAGCATTGCCGGAAACAGGGCGAGACGAGGCTGTCCCCATGTCGCCCCGAACCAACGACCCGCTTGCTGGTGAGCGTCGGCTAAGTCCAGATCCATGAGGTCCTGCAGCCGACGATGTTGCACGGTGGCGTTGAAGTCACCAATGATGACCAGAGGAAGTGACGTGCCCTCCACCACTGTCGCCAATGCCATGTATTGGGTGCCGCCTCGTTCGATCAGCTTTGGGCTCAGCGGGGCAGCCATGTGGACATTGATGAGCCTGACCCTTTGTTGACCAATGGTGAGTTCAACCCAGGTTGCGGGCGTGACTCCCAGATGCAGAGTCCCCTCGTCCAAGAAGGGTTGGCGGGAGACGATGGCGGTGCCGTCGGGATTGCCTTGAGCATTCACCTGGCGGTAGGGATATTCCGCCAGCTCAGCCAGATTCTCGATCCTGCTCCATGCCTCTGGTGTGAGCTCTTGTAGCAAGATCAGGTCGGGAGAAGCAGCGATCAGTTCGACGACTGCCTGTGCTGGATCGGGATTCGAGATGGCCAAATTGGCAGTGGTAAGCCGGATCGCCTGCTCCGGCTTGTCGCCTTGGCCAGCACCGAAACGAAGATCAGCAGAAGCCCAATAGCCAAAGAGCATTACGAGCACAAGACTGGTCACGCTGAGCCAGCGAAGCTTCTTCGCCAACCCGTAGCCCAGCAGAAAGGGAGTCCCGAGAAAGGCGAGCGGTACCACTCCGATCAGTCCGGTGGCGATGAGCGAAGAAGTCGGGTTGGCGACGCGCAGAACCGCAACGACGAAAAGTCCCAAGAGGACAAGGCCAATTCCGAGAACGGCAGAGGAGCGAACCAGGACCGCTCGACTGGGGCCCTTCACTGGGCTGGCGAAACCGGTTGATAGTGCGACTCGGTGACTGCCCATTGGAGGACAGACTTCTTCGACTGGTCCAAGTCCTGACCACAGGGTGGAACAGGGATCTCGCCATCAGTGTGCAGCTCGGCTTCGATCTCTCCCAGAGGTGAGGTTACGGTTACCACAACCGGCCTCTCAGATCCGGTGTTTGTTTGCTGGCTGGCGAGCGAGGCTGTTCTCGGCTGATCGAACCACGCCCACCCAAATTTCATGAACCCGAGGCCGTCAACGATCTGGACCGGGCGATCAGGGAATCCGAGAGCACCTCGTAAATGGCCGTGGGCCTCAACCAGCGGCAGCGACCGATCCAGAATACCGACGAGGCCATCTGCCGTCAGGTTCGACCAAGCCAAACCATCAGGCAACGTCAGCGCCGTCGGAGCGAATCGATGTCCACCAATGTGGCTGGTCCGCCAAGTCCTTATCGGCGATGAGGCTTCGTCAGCGGCCAGGGCATCTTCTAGCTCTAGGAACAGGAGTGTTCCCGATTGCCCGCAGCACCGGTCGCGACTGCCATGGGTGCAAATCAGTACGTCAACCACATCGTCATCGGCAAGGTCCATGGCTGTCAGGTCGCCGTGGACGATGGCCTGTAGCGAATCAAGCAAGTCGTCAGGCGTGACCGTGACCTCCCGCCGCTCATAGCCAGCGAAGGTGGATGAATCAATCGTTTGCTCGTCACCGAGTCGGGAGTAGCAGATGATGTGCCCACACTGGTTTGCTTGGTCCGCATCACTGGTGATGATGCCAAGCACTTGCACCTTGCCTGACCCGGACTTTGCTGGTTTGAGTCCGGCCAGCATTGGATGACGATCGATCTTGGCGGGCCAGGGCAAAGCCAGTTGAACAAGCACAACCCGATCGGCGTGACCAGCGGTCCCACCCGGAGGCTCAGCCAGCAGAGCAGTCTGGACAGAGCAATGCAGGTCTGCTGGCCCGTCAGAAAGTGACTCGGCAGTTGGCGAGGGTGTCGCCGTCATGCCGGGCTGATCTGACTTCGCAAGCCCTGCATCCAGTCCGTCGCGTCGCCCCATGCCTTGGTGGCGGCGAAGAGTTTCTCATTCGAACCGTTGCCAGCGGCCGGATAGCTACCAAGGAATTTTACGTCGGCATGCTTGGCTTGCACATTGATCAAGCAGTTGGCAACCACATCATCATCGACATGGCCGTCGATGTCGATAATGAAGGTGTATTGGCCAAGGGCGGTGTGGTTCCCGCCAGCTGTAGGTCGCGAAGGCCGAGAGGTCAGCTTGGTTAGATCGATATTGCGGGCAGCAAACTCGTGGAGGATGGCAACCAGTGAGCCTGGCTTGTTTTCGTGCTGGGCCAGAACCACGGTTGATTTATCATGGCCAGTCTTGGCTGGGATTCCTTCCGGAGCAACCAGCAAAAACCTGGTCTGGTTGCCCTTGAGGTCAGCAACATCCTCAGTAATGGTCTCCAGTCCATAGAGCTTTCCTGCTGCTGCCGGGCCAAGGGCGGCGATACCAACCCCTTCACTGGCCAGCCTGGCTCCTTCGGATGTGGAGTTGGCTGGTTGAATGTCGGCCTCGGAAAGATGCTCGCGTAGGAACTGCCGGCACTGGGCGTTGGCCACTGGGTGAGATAAAACTGTGTGCACATCAGCCATTGAGGTTCCTGGTGGGGCCATCAGGTTCATCTTGATGTCCAACACAACCTCGCGTTGTATCCGCAGATCGGTATCAAATGCCAGGGTGTCGAGGGTGACGTTGACAATACCTTCGATGGCATTCTCGATAGCGACAAAACCGAGGTCGACCGTTCGGTTCTGGGTGGCGTTGAGAACATCAACGAACGTTCTCATCGGGATCAGCTCGGCATCCAGAAGGTCGTTCTGGCTGCGCAGCGCCTCTTCAGTAAAGGTCCCAACTGGCCCAAGGAATCCGATTCGACGGCTGTTCGTAGTCACCGGTTCAGCCTAGGACTTCAGCGGCTAGGTGATGTCTCGATATTCCGCGTTCGCTTAGGCCAAGGAACTACACGCGACACCTGGTGGCTTTTTCGTAGTTCCCCTAGGTCCGTGGTCTGGCCTAGCCTTCTTGTTCATGTCGACTCCGTCAGCCCCCGATTCCACCAACAAGCCGAACATCACTCCAAACATCAACCCAGACCGTCTCTACTTTCGCCAACTCCTGGCCGGTCGAGATTTTGCCACCTCGGACCAGATCGCCAAGCAGATGGTCAACTTCAGCTATCTCATTGGTGACAAGGAGACCGGCGAGGCTGTTGTTGTTGACCCGGCCTATGACACCGACGACCTGGTTGACATCGTCGAGGCCGACGGCATGCGCCTGGTTGGTGTCCTGGCCACCCACTATCACGCCGATCATGTTGGCGGTTCCATGATGGGATTTGACCTCAACGGGATCTCCCAGTTGTTGGAACGGACCGATGTCCCCATCCACTTGCAGACAGCCGAGGCCGAACTGGTGACCAAGGTGACCGGGGTCAGCGAGGATCACTTTGTGAAGCATGCTTCTGGCGACATTGTTTCGGTCGGAGAAGTAGACATTGAACTGATCCATACCCCGGGGCACACGCCAGGAAGCCAGTGTTTCCTGGTTCGTGGTTGCTTGGTCTCTGGCGACACGCTTTTCCTCGACGGCTGCGGACGGACAGATCTGCCCGGTGGTGACCCAGAGGAGCTTTATCGCTCGCTGCATGACCGTCTTGGCAAGGTTCCAGACGAAACAATCCTGTTCCCTGGGCACCAATACTCGCCCGAACCGTCCAAGCAGATGGGTGAAACCCGCCAAGCCAACGTGGTTTACAAGCCAGAGTCTCTAGAGCAATGGCTGATGATGTTTGGCCACTAGCTGACTGGCTTGGCACAACTTGCTCTGTTGTTTCAATTTTGGACCCTGGCTGCCGAAGAGAAGGGAGACCGAGCAGGAGGCAGAGTTGTCAACTGAGCAAATTGGAACAGATGTCGAGGCCTTGCGTCGACGGCTGGCTGAGTATGAACAGGCTTTTGCCGCGACTGCACCTCGCCTTGCCGCGTTCAAACAGCTGGAAGACCTTGCACGGCTGCAGAAGTCGACGCCCGAGGCGGTAGCCATCACCGCAACCCTGGACATTCTTCGGAATGAGTCAGAAGATGCAACAACCCGTATTGAGAACCTTCGCGCCGAGCGAGATTCTCTCCAGTCTGAGGTCTCTCTCCTTCTGATCCAGAAGAAAACGCATGATGATCAGAGCAATGCCCTGAAGTTCGAGGTTGAGGGTCTTTCGCAAACTCGTGACCAGTTGAAGTCTGAGCGTGATGCGCTCCATATCGAACGTGACGCTCTGGTGGCCGAACGTGATGGCTTGACCGCCGAACAAGAAACGGTCGCTGCTCATCGTCGAGAAATCGAACTTGAGCAGAACATGCTTGCTCAACGTCAGAACGAGCTTCGAAGCATCGGCGCTGATCTGGAGAAATCGTTGCACATTGTGCGCTCCGAAGTTGAGACGCTCATGGGTCAGCGCCAATCCCTCCGGACGGAGGTCGAAGGTCTGAGCAACGAACTGAATGAGCGTCGCCGTGAATATGTTGCCCAGCCAGAGTCGTCGGTAGGCGAAAGTTCTCAACCGGCATCTGGCGCCGAGTTCAACTTTGAAGGCGAAGTAGACGAGAGCGATTCGGCCTTTGAACGCTTCTTTGACGCCGACATCGATCACGATAAGTCCCGAGAGTGGATCCTCAAGTAACACTGGCGCCGTTTTTCGCCCCAGTCGTGCCACACTCTCCGGAGTGATTCGCACGTTCCTCCAATCTTTCGCTCGGCTCATTGCTCTCGTTATTGGCCTTTTTGTCGCGCTCAGCGTCGGGGCAGTCGGATCAGGCCAGACCATGTTCAACCTGGTTGCATCGGCAGAATCGCCGACCGAGGTCATCGAAGCGTCGACCGGTAGCGGCATCTACGTTGCCCGGTCTCGCCATGACATTGACCCTTCGACCTTCGACCGAGCGATGGCGTCGGCCAACTCTGCTGGCTTGAACCTTGTCGTTGTTGTGCCCGATGATCCGCAGCCAAGTGCCAAGGCTTTTGCATTGCGGGTTCGCCAAGCAGGTGAAGATGTTGATGCCGTTCTTCTGGTTGATGCCCAAGGCAAGGTGTTTACCAGCGTCGGTGAGGAGTATTCCGAGGCGGCGAGCCGAGCATCTGAGGCGGCGGAATCTGGTTTGGCCCCCGGCCGTGCCGCCAGTGCCTTTGTCCACGAACTCACGGTCGAGCTGGTGGTTGAACGGCCAGCCCTATTCGGCCGGATCATGAACTATGCGGCCGTACTATTCGTCGTGCTGGCCGTGGTCATCATGCTTGAAATCTTGTGGCGGCTGTTTCGCAGTCGAATGAGCGCTAGCTAGCTTCAAGCTTCTACCTATCCGGATCTATTGGTCCAGTGCGTGGCTCTGGATCCAGCTGTGCATGGCAATGCCAGCGGCCACTCCCGCATTGATTGACCGGGTTGATCCGAATTGAGCGATAGAGCGGCATTGGTCTAAGACCGGTCGCATATCCTCACTGAGCCCGGGGCCTTCTTGTCCAAAGACCAGTACACATTCCTTGGGCAATGGGTCAGTTTCCAGCGGGGTTGACCCCGGCAGGTTGTCGATACCAATGAGGGGCAATCCCTCCGTTGTTGCCCACGCCTGAAATGCCTCAATGTCGGGATGGTGACGGACATGCTGATAACGATCGGTCACCATGGCACCGCGCCGATTCCAACGCTTCTTGCCGACGATGTGTATCTCGGCTGCCATGAAGGCATTGGCGTTGCGGACAACGGTGCCGATATTGAAGTCGTGTTGCCAATTCTCGATGGCGACATGGAAGCTATGCCTGCGCTGGTCAAGATCGGCGACGATGGCTTCAAGGGTCCAGTAGCGATACTGGTCGGTTACGTTGCGGCGGTCGCCATTCTTTAACAGGTCTGGGTCGAAGTTGGCTTCGCTGGGCCAGGGTTTGGGATGTGGTCCAACACCGATTTGGGGGTTGTCGGTGAAGTCTCTAATGGCGGCCTTGGTGAGCCGAACTAGCTCGCGAGGTTCGATGGGAAAGACATGGCGTGGTGTTCCGGCTGCTGCCCACACCTGGTCGAACGTCATGAGGTGAGGATCGATCCAGGTTCGGATTGGCGTCTGATGGCCGAATGGTGGAACTCCACCAATGGCATAGCCGGTCGTTGCTCGAACCTGGTCCGGGTTAGCTCGTCCGCAAGTTTTGGCTCCAGCTAGTTCGGCCAGACGGTGGCCGTCCACCTGGTTTGAACCAGAGGTTAGGGCCAACACCAAGTCACCGTCTGCTTCAAAGATCATGGACTTAACGATCTGATCCACCTGGCAGCCAACCGCAGTCGCGGCGTCTTGAGCGGTACGAGTGCCATCGGGGTATTCCGAGATTTCGATCGTGACCCCTTGAGCAGCAGCCGCGGAGGCAACGGCCACAGTGTTGGGATGAGCTGCATTAGGGTGAGCAACCTTGGGGTGAACAGTATTGGGGTGAGCAGCAGGTGAAGGAGCCGCGCTGGATTCGGACATGGCTGTGACCCTAGGCCGAGGTTGAATCGTTGCCTAGCGAGCCTGCCTATGGTGTTTGGGGTTAGGGCGGGTCGAGACAGGGTGCTGACTCAGGGGGAATGATGAGAGAGGACCAGATGTGGCCAGCTGACAATGAGTCAAGTACGCGCTGGCCCGTGTACACCCGGGGCAATATCGGGGAGGTCTATCCCGAGGTGGTTCTGCCCTTGGAATGGGACCTGGCTGGCCCGCCAAGCGAACTTGGCTGGCGGGAAGGTGCGGCGGAGATTGGTTTCGTGACCGCTTCAGATTTTGATCCAGATGAGGACATGACCTTCATCGGTGTCTTTGGCGGCTATGCCTACTTCAACGCCAGCATCATGCGCCTACTTGGGGTGCGCACGCCTGGAGTCGCCGTTGATCTCATCGATCAGCAGTTTTTGGGTGAAAGTGATGTCCCGCCGTACCTTCCTAGACCCGGTGATCGCAACTTGGCCGCCACCGGCCGACTCATCCGCAGCGCGTTGTCGACCATGTTGGCCAAGGACGTGCCGCTACTGATCGACATGAAACTGCGGGCTGATGCTCAGATCGCTGTTGCTCCTAATTGTGATGCCCCGACCGATGAGTTGTGGTCCTATGTGAAGCGGTCAATGTCGGACAACTGGGCCTTCTTCATCCGTTCTCACGTTGTGAATTCGACCAAGGCAATGATTGCGTCGGGACAGCTCACCGATCTCTGCCAGGCCCGGTTTGGTGACCCCAATCTGGCCATTGTCTTGACCACGGGAATTGGCGAGGTCCGCTCGGCCAGTCCAGCACAAGAAATGTGGCGTTTGGCCAATGACACCTCGGAAGATCGCTTTGACCAGGAGTTCGCGGACTTTCTTCTCCAGTACGGTCACCGCGGACCCAATGAGTTCAGTGTCGCTGGCAAAGACTGGGCCGCCTACCCCGAAATCGCTCTGGCAGCGATCGAGCTCTTGCGTGGCGCCAACCCCGATCGAGCTCCTCAAGCTCAGCAACAACAGGCAAGGCTGAACCGAGAAGCAGCATTGGCCGATGCTCATGGCCGAATGGGCTGGCAGAAGAAACGTTTGGACGCAGCCATTGCCAAGACGGCCCTCTGGTCCAGGGCTCGAGAAGCTTCCAAGGACGAGGTTATTCGAGCGGTTCAGCCGGTGCGACATGCAGTGCTGGAGATGTTTCGTCGGACTGCGGAACGCGGCGGGGTACCGGACACCATTGGCCCAATGCTGCTGACTCGGATCGAGTTTGAGCAGTATTTGGTGGAACCGGCTTCCATGGTTGACCGGATTGAGTCGCGCCGTGAGCAGTATCAAACCTTGCGTGAACATGAACCACCCTTTGCCTTCTCGGGGGTGCAGCCACCAGTGTCGGAATGGGTGCCTCGCTCAGCCGACCATGGATCGGTTGAGGTTGGTCAGGTTCTGACTGGTGCGGCTGGTTCGCCCGGTGTTGCCCAAGGTCGTGCTCGGGTCTTGTTAGACCCCAGTGATCCGTCGGCCTTACAACCAGGTGACATCCTGGTTGCTCCGCTCACTGATCCGTCGTGGACCCCACTGTTCTTGTCGGCTGAGGCTGTCGTGGTCGAGGTCGGTGCCGCCCTTAGCCACTCGATGATCGTGTCGCGAGAGCTTGGCATTCCCTGCGTGGTCGGTGTTGCCTTGGCTGCATCAACGATTCCTGATGGTGCATTGATTGAGGTTGATGGACAGGCGGGGACGGTCAGGATTCTGGAAGTACCTGAGCCGTCGTCGCCACAAAACTGAAGCGGTCAGCCAGTGCAGCCAATGAGGCTTGATGCAGAGCCTGAGCGGAGACTGCACTGCCTCCTTCTTCGGTCAATGGTAGGGCGCGGGTTCCTGAGGCATCGCTGATCACGGTGGTGCCAAGACCGAGGTCAAGGGCAGCGCGGGCGGTGGAGCTGATGCACATGTGGGTCATGAATCCGCACAGGATGAGATGAGGATCATCGAGCTTGGCTATCTCGTCACCCAAGGTGGTGTTGGCGAAAGAGTTTGGCAGGGTCTTGGTGACAACGACCTCACCATCGTGGGGTTCGACCTGTCCGATGATGCGCCCACCAACATTCGGATCGAATAGGCCCCCGCTTGCCCCGACATGGGCGATGTGGATGATGGGTCGGCCCAGCGTTCGGGCTGCGACCAGTAGTTCCTCGATCTTGTTGAGAGCGTGCTTGATCTCTGGCAACACCACCTTGCCGTCCAGGTATTCGTGCTGGGCGTCGATGATGAGGAGCGCACACTGGCCCAGGGGCGGGGGAGCTGTTGGTGCGCCAGCCATCTGTCGGAGGGTCTTTGGTTCTTGGCTGGTGTTTGCGGAGGTCCTGTCATTCATGGTGCCAGTATCAATGGCCATCAAGTTTCTTACCAGTGGCGCATGCGACTATGTTCGATCAGAATGCGCCAAACCATTGCTGTTCTTGTTCCACCAGAAGCGAGCCTGTTCGAGGTTGCTACCCCCATTGGTGTTTGGGGTGCAGGGCGCGAAACCGTTGGGAACCAAGATGGCCCTTCGGCACCGTCTCCCTTTCGTCTTGTTGTTGTGTCACCGGACCCGGGCCAGGCGATCCAATCGACTGGTGGAATCCTGCTTGGAGGTTTGCAGCCACTCGAAGCGGCCAGCGACGCCGACCTTGTCATTGTCCCAACCTGGCCTGCGGTGGAAGGACCAGGCTGTAGTGAGATTCTTCGGACTCTTGGCGATGCTGGTGAGCGGGGTGCCGTTGTGGTTGGCCTTTGCCTTGGGGCCTTTGCTGTGGCCGAAGCCGGTCTGCTGGATGGACGAGAAGCAGTAACCCACTGGGCCCACCGGGAGCGCTTCTCTGCTCGATTCCCCTCGGTCTCCTATACAGGTGACGCGCTGTATGTTGATCATGGTGACGTCGTGACTTCGGCCGGAAGTGCGGCTGCCTTGGACTGTTGCCTTCACCTTGTTCGCCAGGCTCACGGGGCCACCGTGGCAACAAAGATTGCCCGTTCCATGGTTACACCACCTCACCGGCAAGGTAGTCAGACCCAGTTTGTTCCCCCGCAATCGGAGATGAAGCAGGGTCAAATTGGTGAGTTCGAGCGGCGCATGGACCGGTCGCTGGCTGTCACCCTGGAGCTGGCGATGCAAAGTCTTGGAACGATCCGAACGGTTGGGGACCTCGCTGGTCAGGTCGGCATGAGTCGACGCTCACTGGAACGAGCCTTCGCTGAGGAGTTGGGGGTAAGTCCGGCCAGGTGGCTGAACTCGCAGCGGCTTCTGCAGGCGAGACTGTTGTTGGAGACTACGGTGCTCTCCGTGGATGTTGTTGCTGCCCGATCAGGTCTTGGCTCAGCCCCTTCCCTTCGACGACACTTTCGATCGGAGCTTTCGACGACGCCAACGGCGTACCGGAACGCATTTCATGTACCAGAATCGGCAGGAGTGAGATGAGCAAGCCTGTTGCCTCTGTCTTGAGGTCTCTGGACGTTCTGAGTTGTTTCGATGGTGACGAACGGGCGTTGACCGTAGCTGATGTTGCGTTGACTGCTGGCCTCAGTCGGGGAACCGCCCACCGGCTGTTGCACACGCTGGTTGGGTTGGGGTATTTGATTGCGGACAAGGGTTCGTTTCAACTGACCCCTCGGGTTCTCTTGCTTGGTCACGGCTATCTACGCACGGATCCGCTTGGAGCGGTAGCCCAGCAGGTGCTGGATGACTTGACTCTGACCACCGGTCTGCATAGCGCGGTCGGTGTTCTTGATTGGGATGAGGTGATTGTTGTTGCCGCTGCTTCGCCTGTTGGGCCACTGTCGGTATCGACCAGTGTTGGCGCCCGTCTGCCAGCGGCAGTGACATCGCTTGGCAAAGTGCTGCTGGCCGGTGACACGTTTGGGTACCAGCAGGTTGAAGGCGAGTTCGATCCCCAGTTGCGATCCATTGGTGTACCGATCGTGTCAGAAGACGGCGACCTCCTCGGCGCACTATCCATGGTGACGGTCGAGCCCGACTTCACCATGATTCGTCTCATTGATGAGATGCTCACGCCAGCCATTCAGGCAGCCTCGGCCATCTCTGTTGCCTTGGGTCGAACAAAGCATTGAAGCCCAGAGTTCTCCTGCATTTGTTGAGCTCTTCGAGGCTCAACATGGTCTTACCCCTTTTACAGTGAGCTCTACTGCGAACCCTGAGATTGCCTGGCCATCATGCTACAAACGTGCCATAATCATGGCATGGCCCGAACTCGAATTAGCACAACCGTTGATCAGGAGCTCCTGGCCAATGCCAGGAGGGCTCACTCTGGCACGACCGATGCAGAGCTAGTTGACAGTGCCCTTCAGGCCTTGCTCCGCCTCTACCGCTCCGCAGAGACCGATGAGGCTTACAAGGTTGGGTACCGTGATCTCCCAATGGATGAGCCAGACGAATGGGGTGACCTGGAATCATTCCGAAATGCTGCGGCGCCATGATGGAGCTACCTCGACGGGGTGAGATCTGGTGGTGTGAGCCCCCAGAGATTGGCAGACGCCCAGTGGTGGTACTGTCTCGAGACACAGCGATCCCCCTCCTGCGGAGAGTTCTAATCGCGCCTTGCACCACGACCATCAGGGGCCTACCCAGCGAGGTTCTCCTCGAACCTGATGAGGACCCGGTTCCGCGGCGATGTGTTGCCAATCTAGACTCGGTTGAGTCGGTGTCGGTTGCAGTACTGGTGGAGAGAATCGGGCTGATTAGCGGCTCGCGGATGGCACAGATCTGCCAGGCCCTCGAAGTCGCTACCGGGTGTCAGTAGCCCAGCTGCCCGGCCGCTCGGCGGAGTGCGTCGCCGTAGGTTTCCAAGAGTTCTGTATTGGTCATTCGTCGCGATGGCATGACGATGGCCAAACTGGCAATGGTCTTGCCGTCACCATCTCCAATAGGGACGCTGAGTGCTTGTACGGCATCTCCGGCGCCATGAACCCCAACATGAATTGGGGGTCTATCCACCGACGATTCGAGTGACAGGGCCAGCACCGTGTCGACGGCTTCGACGTACTGTCCGACCTCGACAACAACCGAGAGTGCGCCACTGGTTTGGGCTACGGCAGCAATTAGGACCTGGCTGGCAGTGCCACCCTGAGGGGTGGTGCCAAGCACGACCGTTTGGCCGCTTTGGGATGCCAGCTGATCAAGAACGGGCTGGGCCGCGGAAATGAATCCCCGGCGATTGATATGAGCGAAACCCAAGCCAAGGACTCGCTTTCCCAGTCGGAAAGACTTGCCATCGCGGTGCAAGTAGCCCTCTGACTCCAGGGTATGGACCAGTCGATAGGCAGTCGCACGGGGAAGACCCGTTGCCTGGGCCACGTCGTCAACGGTGAGCGGTCCTGAATTGGTGGCGAAACACTCAAGGATCTTGAAGGCTCGCGTAACTGCTTGGACCGGACTTGACATCTCGAGTCCCTCCTTCGGCCCCTCCTCTGTTCCGCCTGCTGGCGCCAGAACAATCGATCAGATAGAGTTTTACTATACAGACACATGCCCACAATACGGGCAATTGGGAAGTGTAGGACACCTCGTGGTAACCGAAGAACAGAACATCCGTCTCACCCGCGTCGGCCCCGAAACCCCCGGTGGTGCCCTCCTCCGCAGCTACTGGCAACCAGCAGCCCTGGTTGAAGAACTGGACGATGAACGCCCCATCGTCTCGGTCACGCTCCTGGGTGAAGAGCTGGTCCTATTCCGAGACGACAAGGGCAAATATGGTCTCATGGATCGCTACTGCACCCACCGCGGTGCCGATCTCTGTTTCGGCCGCCTGGACAACGGCGGGCTGACCTGCACCTTTCATGGCTGGGTCTTTGACTCCGACGGCCAATGCATCGAACAAGGAGCCGAACCAATCGGATCCAAGTTCTACCTCAACGTCTCCCAGAAGGCCTACCCCTGCGTCGAACGCAATGGCATTGTCTTTGCCTATCTGGGTGAAGGCGAGCCGCCACCGGTGCCTTCCCTCGATGCCTTCACCGCTCCGGAGTCTCACACCTTTGCCTTCAAGGGCTACCTGGATTGCAACTGGATGCAGGCCATGGAAGTTGGGATTGATCCCAGCCACGCCTCATTCCTGCACCGCTTCTTTCAAGACGAAGACACCGATGAGCAATACGGCAAACAGTTCCGGGACAAGGCTGCCTCCTCGGACATGCCAATCACCCAGCTCCTTCGCGAATACACCCGGCCAATCATCAAGACCGACAAGACCGACTTCGGCATCCGCCTCACCACCTTGCGCGAACTGAACGAAGACCAGCTCCACGTCCGCGTCACCAACTGCGTCTTCCCTAACGCAATCACCATCCCCATGAGTCGAGAGATGGCCATCACCCAATGGCATGTTCCAATTGATGACACCAGTAGCTACTGGTATGCGGTCTTCACCAGCTTCGGTGATGAGGTTGACAAGGAAACCATGCGGGACCAACGCATGGCCGACTTGGAAATGCCCGGCTACAAATCCAAGTTCAACAAGGCCAACAAGTACGGCTTTGACCCAGTGCAACAGGCCACCGAGATCTACACCGGTATGGGCTATGACATCAATGTGCATGACCAGTGGGCCGTCGAATCATTGGGACCAATCGCTGACCGAACCAAGGAGCACCTCTCCAAGCTCGATATTGCCATCGTGCAATTCCGGCGCATGTTCGAAGCAGGCATGGCTGCTGTAGAGAACGGTGAAGACGCGCCCCTGCGCTTTTCTGAAGAAGACTCAGCCAAGATCACCGGCCCGCCAGCCATCGACGCTTTCGGAAAGCCAGACACCTGGCAAGACGATTGGGTTGTGTGGGAACAAGAGCGACGCGATGCCGCTTCTTGGTCCTAGAGCGTAACCTCTTGGTTCTAGATCTTCGGCAGATCTCCCTCTGGTTCGTGTTTGAACGAACGCCACAACAGCAGTGCTCCCAGCAGATGGAATAAGCCGGCGGCGACAAAGGACCAGCGAACTGAGGTCCAGACGGCGATAACTCCCGCTAATAAGGACCCGACCACGAATGAGGGACGAGTCAACATTCGCGAAGCAATGGCGGTACGGCCCAGGAGTTCGTTTGGCGTGTGGCGTTGGATGAAGCCCCGCCCAATAGACAAGCTCAGCCCGCCCCCGAACCCGTTCAACGTCCAAGTGACCATGAGCTGCCACTCGGTGGTCACCAGCCCGCTGGCGATGACGCTGAGAGCAGTAATCGTCGACCCAGCGGTGATCACGATTCGTCGAGAGAATCGGTCAACCAGTCTGGCAGCAAGAAGGCTTGCCAGCGTCGCTCCGAGCGCTGCTGCACTCAACACGAAGCCAAAGACAATGCCTGAAGCATCGAGCACGTCAACAACCAAGACGACCAGGAGGCTGAATGCTCCAGCCGTTCCGAGATGGAACACCGCGATACCCAAGGTGAGCGGCCGAAGGAAGGGGTGGCTCTTGATCCAACGCAAGCCATCACCCATCTCGGTTCGAAATGAGTGCACGGTCTTGTCGCTTCTCGGCGTTTTCTCCGTTGCCGGGAGTCGGCTGAATGGCACGATTGATCCCGCATAGCTTGCAGCATCGAGCACGAAGGGCAGCCAGGGAACCAGGGCAAAGCTGGCGGCGCCAATCGGCCCTCCGACAAACTCGTTGGTGACGGTTTCAACCACGGTAATCCGACTGTTTGCCCGGTCGAGGTTGGCTCGGTCAACAATGGTTGGCACGGTCGCCACCACCGACGGATCGACCAGGATCTCACCAACCGTGATCACAAAGGCCACGACAAAGACCTGCCAGACCTGGACAAGGTCGGTGAGAACCGCCAGCGCTAGTCCGGCCATCACCAGGGAACGCCACGCCTGGGTGATCATGATCAGTCGCCTGCGATCGGACCGATCGACGATGACACCTCCGAAGGGAGCGAACAAGATCCAGGGAAGGAACTGGGCGGCCGTGACGCCAGCAATCAGCAAGGGGGACGAGGTCAAGGTCTTGGCCAAAATCGGCAGAGCAGCCAGCCGCAGGCCATCGCCCAGATTGGTGACGAAGGATGCGGTCAACAGGGCGGAGAATGTGGGCCCGAGCCCATCTGATCGCGGTGCCATCTACACCTCAGCCTGGCATATGACTAGGGTAAACGAGTGAACTCTGAGCGAAAGTCTCTACAACGCACCACCAGCCTGGCCGAGGTCAAGGACCAGATTGATGAGCAGCAGATCGAGGTCATTCGCTTCAGCTTTGCTGATCAGCATGGTGTGCTTCGAGGCAAGGCCCTCATGGCCTCGGAGCTGGACTCGATCGTGGAACAGGGCTGCACCATGCCTTCCTCACTCTTACTCAAGGACACCTCCCACCGCACCGCATTTCCCGTTTGGCAAGACGGCGCCGGACTCGGATTGGACGAATTCTCCGGTGCGGCCAATGTCATCATGATGCCGGACCTGGCTACCTTCCGACCCCTCCCATGGGCCGAAGGAACAGCTGGTGTTTTGTGTGACCTGGTCGGTCCCGATGGCACACCCAACCGGTTCGATAGTCGTCAGATCCTGCGCAATGCGGTCAACAAGCTGCACGATGCTGGCTATGACTTCTGGTGTGGTCTGGAGATCGAGCTGTCGATCTTCAAGCTGGATGATCCAGAACGACGAGACTTCTCTGACACCACCCATCCTGGCCAACCTCCGACAGTCAAACCCCTCACCCTCGGCCATCAGTACCTCACCGACTCGGTTCTGGATGAACTGGACGAGATCTACACCATCCTTCGCCGCAACCTGATCGCCATTGGGTTACCGCTTCGCTCCATGGAGGTCGAGTTCGGACCATCCCAATGCGAGCTGACCTTTGGTGTGACCGGCGCGTTAGAAGCAGCCGATGACTATGTCCTGTTTCGAACCGCGGTCCGCCAAATCTGTCGCCGTCACGGCTATCACGCCACCTTCATGTGCCGTCCCGCCTTGCCAAACATGATGTCCAACGGCTGGCACCTGCACCAGTCCATCACCCATGTTGACTCAGCTCAGAACGCCTTCGCTCCTGACAGCGACGATCAGCTCCTTTCGACCGTCGGTAAGCAGTATGTCGCTGGTGTGTTGGACCACGCCGCCGCCAGCTGCGTCTTCTCCACCCCGACCATCAATGGATACAAGCGATTCACTCCTCATACTCTGGCGCCTGATCGCCTCTCATGGGGACGAGACAACCGCGGGGCCATGCTGCGGATCCTGTCTGGAGTTGGCGACCCGGCCTCTCGAATTGAGAACCGGGTAGGTGAACCAGCGGCCAACCCGTACCTGTTCATGGCATCCCAGATCTTGTCCGGGCTTGACGGCATTGAACGAGAGCTGGAGCCTCCGGCTCCAACCAATGAGCCCTACAACGATGACGCAGCCAGACTGCCAGCCATGCTGAGTGACGCGGTTGACTGCTTGGATCAGAGCGACTTCTACCGAGGTGCGCTCGGTGATGAGTACGTGGACTACATGGTGAGGATCAAACAGTTTGAGCTCGATCGCTTCAATGCCGCGGTAACCGATTGGGAGCACCAGGAGTACTTCTCCATGTTCTGAGCTGACGCAGTGTTCTCGGGCATGGCCTTTCGTGTACTGTCGCCGCCGTGAGCGCGACAACGATAGCAACGACAGCGGACGGCATCTTCATCACTTGTGCGGTGACCGGTAGCGGCAACACCGTCAACAAGTCGGACAAGGTACCGGTAACACCAGAACAGATTGCCAGTGACTGCATCGCCGCGGCGAAAGCCGGTGCCGCCATCGTCCACATTCATGTTCGTGACCCTCTCACCGGTGAGCCTTCGCGAGAACTGAAGTACTACCGAGAAGTAGTCGAACGAATCCGTGGCACGGACGTTGATGTGATCATCAATCTGACTGCGGGTATGGGCGGGGACCTGACCTTTGGCTCAGCCGAGCAGCCGTTCCCGGTTGATCAGGCCGGGACTGACATGGTTGGAGCAACCGAACGGCTGGAACATATCCGAGAGCTGATGCCCGAGATCTGCACCCTGGATTGCGGCACCATGAACTTCGGTGAAGGTGACTACATCATGGTCAACTCACCCTCTACCTTGACGGCGATGGCCCGCCAGGTTCAAGAACTTGGTGTTCGGCCCGAGCTAGAACTGTTCGATCTTGGCCACCTCATGTTCGCCCGATCTATGGTCGAACAAGGCCTGATCGATGACCCCGTCATGGTGCAGTTGTGCATGGGGGTGCCTTGGGGGGCAGGCAATGACCTGAACTCCCTCATGGCCTTTGTCAACAACATCCCCAGTGGCTGGACCTATTCGGCGTTTTCCATTGGCCGTCAGCAACTTCCCTATGTTGCTGCCGCTGCTCTTGTTGGCGGCAATGTTCGGGTTGGTCTGGAAGACAACCTCTACCTCGGTCGCGGAACCTTGGCCAGCAATGAAGATCTCGTCAACCGCGCGGTGATCATTCTGGAAGGCATGAATTACAACTTGCTCGGACCGGAAGCGGTTCGGGAAAATCTGCAACTAAAGAGCCCGAAATGACGGTGTCACAAGTAGCGGTTATTGGTTGTGGAGTCATTGGCAGTGGCTGGGCGTCGCGCTTCGCCCTCAGCGGACTTGACGTTGTTGTTTCTGATCCATCACCTGATGCGGAACGAATTCTGGGTGAGGTCCATGCCAACGCCACCCGGTCTTGGGACACGCTTGGGCTACCAACCAACAAGCAGGGATCTCTCTCGATCGTCGCGTCAATCGAAGAAGCAGTTGTTGGGGCTGACTTCGTTCAGGAGAATGTGCCCGAGCGGCTCGAACTCAAGCAGTCGGTGCTAGCCGAGATTGAAAAGCATGCGTCTACCACGGCATTGATTGCCTCATCGACCTCAGGATTCAAGCCGTCGGTCCTACAGGCTGAGCTGGACCATCCCGAGCGGCTTGTTGTCGGCCATCCGTTCAACCCCGTTTACCTGCTACCCCTGGTTGAAGTCGTCGGGGGAGCCAAGACATCAGATTCATCCGTCACGCGAGCAATGGCGCTGTATGCCTCGGTCGGAATGAAGCCGCTGCATGTTCGAGTCGAGATCGATGCCTTCATTGCCGACCGCTTGCTGGAAGCGGTCTGGCGTGAAGCCATGTGGCTGGTCAACGATGGGGTAGCAACGACCGAAGAAATCGATGATGCCATCCGCTATGG
>JAJRQY010000084.1 GCA_024280015.1 Actinomycetes bacterium | reverse complement strand
TGATGAATAGTGGAGTTTCACTGTTCTTGCAGGTCAGAGCATATGTACCGCCAAATCTCATTCCGGCAAGGCAAGGCCGTTTCGACCTTTTTATGAGAATTCTGATGACATCCTGATGACAAACGACACAAGGGCGCGCCTCCCGCCACGATGCTAAGCAGGCAGTGAGTTCGCAAAATCGAAGCGGAGCCACCGCCGTCCCACGAGCACGTTGATGTAACGACCACGCGCTACTACCCGTGCATCCGCAGGAAGATCGGCCCCATCGGGCATGACCAGCTGGTAGGTCGACTTCCTCTTTGTCCCACCGTCACCCAGCTCGGCGACAACGAGCCGGTCAAAGAGCCCTCGATAGCCGCCGATCAGACCAATTCGCCCGTCGGGTCCGACCGCCATCGTGTGAGCACCCTCGATGCCACACGTCCAAGCCCTGGTCTCGAAGTTCCCGTCAACTCGAACGACTGGGAAGTCTGAGTAATAGCACACCCACGCAGCATCACCGACAACCGACAACGCGTAGGAGTCGTCGATCGGCTCAAACCCAGGGGGCGGAGAGAACTCGTAGAGACGATCGCCGTTTCCCGACCAGCAAATCAATCCGGCTCGACCGAGTGGAGGGGGCGAATCTGCTCGCCCCCAACCGAAGTTCCCGAATACACCCTCGTCGAAGTAGCCGATCCACACACGGCCGGAATGGGTCACTTGCACCGACTGAATTCCGTCGCCAGCGCAGAACGAGCCAACAAACGCCCCCGCAGACGACACCACCCACGCGTTCTGTTCCGCTTCACCCTCGTCGTACCGAGCCCGTGCCCCCACAATTAGAGCGCCTCCACCGGGCATGAACTGCACGAACGGGTGAGCAACCGGCACCCCTTCGATCGTCGTCGTGGTCGTTGTCCCGTCAGCCCAGAGTCCGAGCACATCGATGGAATAGCGCTCGACGGAGGAACTATGCGGGAACGACGCGAACCCTGGGGACTCGTCTCGACCGGCGTACGTTCGGTCCGGCTCCGCAGCGGACGTAGCAATGATGAGACGATCATCGTATCCGACCCCCAGATAGACAAGGTCCCCCATCGATGGCAGTTCAAGAACAGGCGACAACGGGAGCCGACGCGAACCCTTGAACGCTTCAGAGCGTGCCAAAGCGACGTCAGATCGGATGCGCTCGTCCCGTTCCGCCGTCTCATCGGCGGCAGGATGCACACCCGCGATCCGACGAGGTCCTGACTTGGACACACGTTTTGCCCTGAGCTTCTGGATCCAATTCACGAGACGGCCCCCAAATAGGCAATGTGGGCCGGGGGCGCTGGGACCCCACCCCACATGAAGTCCCGATCCAGTCCATCGGATAAGAACGACAGACCAAACATCAAGAAAACGCCGCTGGCCCGACCCGCAAGGATTGAACGGCCTGGCCAAGTGCCTGCGGGAAGGATGCACTGATTACTCCGGTCTCCCAGGATCGACATAGACACTCGAAGGTTTCGTCGTGGAACGTGACTATCAGATGGTGCAAAGCATCGAAAGCCTCAGACCGGTGGTGCCGATGGACCCGGTTGAGCTCTTCCAGAGTTCGGACTAGATCACTGTTGTGTACCTCATGGGCCCTATAAGCACCAAGCCCAGCGCCATAGAGGGGATGACCAGCCAGTGCCTCATTGTTCGGCGGGCCAAGCGATGACAGGTAGACGCCATCAAAGATCACCCAGCTAACATGCCGATTCTCCGGCGAAGCGGCGTCGACAATAGTTACGGTAGTTCCGTCCCAATCCGGATCAGGTGTGAGTCCTGCGTGAAAGAGAAGAACCGCTCGCTGACCATCAGTCAAGAGGTGGGGCAACGGAGCCCCGGTATCCATTGACACTCCAAGGTCAATTAGCTGGGCGAGGGGGCGATCGGACACCCCAAGAGCCTGTCAGGCGGGAGACGCCAACGCAAGCGTTTTGAGTGGGCCATCTTTGCTTGCGCTAGACACCCAGGTTCTGGGCCAACCCTCGCGCAACGGCGATCTCCAACGGATTCGGCACGACACTTCGACCAAGAACCTCTTTCGTCAAACCCGAGTCCGAATAAATATGTAGCCAGATCATCCATATATGGCTACACTTTACTACATGGTTGCCCTGACAGACATTGACCTACCTCCGGTCTTTACCCACGCCGACGCCCGTGCCCGCGGCCTGTCCGACCGATCCCTCTACTCGCTACGCGACCACGGCCACATCGAGCTAGTTGCCCGCGGCATCTACGCCAAACCCGGAATTATCGCCGACCACGACCTCATCGAAATCGCCATCCGAGCCCCCAAAGCCATCCTCTGCCTAACCACCGCCCTCGCCCGCCACAACCTGATCGACGACATCCCGCCAACCATCGACGTCGCCCTCCCCCGCCGCCAGCGCTCCCCCCGCACCAAAGCCCCAACCACCTGGCACCGCTTCGACGAAGACACCTTCGACATTGGGCGAGAAGAACTCACAGTCTACGACGATCTGACCATCGGCATCTACAGCCCCACCCGCTCAATCATCGACGTCTTCCGGCTACGCCACCTCTACGGCCAAGACCAGGCCATCGAGGCCCTCAAGACGTGGCTGAAGCAGCCAGGTAGCCAACCCTCGGATCTACTGAGCACGGCCAAACACTTCCCGACCGCCGAGCCCGCCATTCGCTCGACATTGGAGATTCTCCTGTGACCGGGCGACCCACTCGCTCAACCATCGCCGGTTCGGCCTACCTAGATCTAAGACGCCATGCCTCCACAACCGGAAGGCCCACGGACGAGCTGCTCCGCCTCTATGGGCTTGAGGGGTTCCTAGACCGGCTGGTCGCCTCACCCTTCGCCGACCAGTTCGTGCTCAAAGGCGGGGTACTCCTGGCCGCCTTCGGGGCCCGCCGACCAACACGAGACATTGACTTCGCCGCCATCGACCTGGCGGACGATCTCGAATCACTGGCCGAGATAGTCAATCAAGTCATAGGCATACGAATTGACGACGGGCTTGAATTCGATCCGGACAGCACCTCGGCCGAACCGATTCGCAGCGAAAACGCGGCGAGCGGTGGCCGGATCACGTTGCAGGCACGCCTGTCGACCGCACGAATCCAGTTTCACGTCGACATCAACCTGGGCGACCCAATATGGCCAGACCCCGAACCCGTTGACCTACCCCGTATTCTGGGTGGCAAACCAATACGTCTCACCGGATACCGGGTTGAGCTGGTGCTCGCCGAGAAGATCGTCACCGCCATGCAAAGAGGCACGGCCAACACCCGCTGGCGGGACTTTGTCGACATCGCCAGTCTCGCAGACCAAGCCACAAACACAGACAAGCTGACTGAGGCCATACATCGGGTGGCCGAACACCGCCAGGTTACGATTCTCCCGCTCAGTGACACCCTGGACGGCTACGCCCCCATAGCTCAAAGGAAGTGGGTGGCATGGCGGCGCAAGCAACAACTCGCCGACAGCACCCCCGAATCGTTCGCCGAGTTGCTTGGCCCGATCATCGAGTTTGTTGATCCCCTGATACTGCGCCCTTCGGTATGAAACCCACCAGGCCTGCCAACGACCCATGCAGGGTTTCATACGTATTGAACACCTACCCGGCATCGGTAGAAACTAGGACTTTCCAGGACCGTGGCTCCGATCACAGCTGACGATCATCAGTCCCACCACGAACGACCGGAAGGCCGAGCTCTTCCATGCACGAAGACATGGCCGGAATCAGGTCCCCGTAGCAGCACACGGTTCGCTCCCACGGATGTCCGAGCCATCCGAATCGGAAATCCTGGGCCAGGAAAAGGTAGTAGTCGCCATCAGGAAGGGCCGGAATCCGCCACGGGCCCGGCGGCATGGCCCGTGAACCCGGGTGAAACTCGTAGGCGAAGTGCTGCCAATCAAGGGCAATAACGTATTCGTCCTCCCCGTGTAGATCGCCAAGGGCATCCCCCAGAGCCAAGGACACCGAGGCCTCGGCCGGAGTATGTCGTTCGGTTCGCCCGTCGTATAGCGGCTGGAGACACCAGGTAATCGAGCCTTGAGGTTCCAAGAACCCGGGCCAACTCTCTGGCTTCATGCTTGGGCGGAACTGGAGAGCCCCATAGACGTAGTCCCAAGCCCTCTCATACTCAGATTCTGCAAGATCAAGCCAACCATCGGCGTCTCATGTCTGGTCTGTCTCCACTTCCGACCAGTCTACGCCACGAAAAGAAGCTGGGGTTGAATAGGGCGACGGCCACTAGCTTAGGACTCACAGCCAGCCATGGAAGACCCTATCTAGGGTCAACGGCCACCTCGCCATCTCATCCTTCGCTAGCGACACTTCAGGAAGCTCTCAGGTCAGGCTCAAGCCGAGAAGTATCATTGGACCTACCCAGTTGATCGAACCGCGAGCCACCAATCAGCCAGAATCACCCGAGCCCAAGAATCCACTGGTAAATCGCTCAATCTCCCATAGGAAATATGTCAGACACAACCGCAGGTCCTGGCGGACCTGCTTTGGGAGGAACGAAATCTGAATCTCCCAAGCCCTCAAATCCTTGGGAGATTCACAACTCCAACCTCCCAAACACCTACCTGTTGTCCCAATCGTCAAAACCCACGGCCCACAGGTAGTACATGGAACCACCAACAAAGTCCCTGAACGACTACCCCGAACTATTGACCGTGGCCGAAACGGCAAGCTACCTCCGCATCGCCCTCAGCACCTGCTACCTCCTCACCCACACCGAAGAAGGCAGATCCCTCCCAGCGGTCAAGGTCGGCGGGCGCACCTTCGTGCTCCGCAACCAGCTCGCCAACTACCTCACCCAAAGCGGTCACTAGCCCCACCGAGTGGCCTACTGCTC
>JAJRQY010000083.1 GCA_024280015.1 Actinomycetes bacterium | reverse complement strand
GGTGGATGATGTCCTTGATGCGACCGACTACGTGACTCCTGCCGTCGAGCTGATCGCTGCCCGCTCGTTCCGGACTGATCCAGAGACCGGCCGTACTCGGACAGTTGTTGACACCATCTCCGATAATGCTGCTGACAGTGGCATCGTGTGTGGTGGTCAACGGGTTGACCCCCGTGAGATTGACCTTCGGTGGATTTCCGCCCTCGCCTTCCGCAACGATGTGATCGAAGAAACAGGGGTTGCTGCCGGCGTACTCAACCACCCGGCTCGGGGAATTGCGTGGCTGGCTCGCCGCTACCACGAGCAAGGACTTTCCCTGGCTGCCGGGCAACGGATCTTGTCCGGCTCGTTCACCCGCCCGATCGACATCAGTTCTGGTGATGTTTTTCGATTCGACTATGGCGAGCTCGGCTCGTTCGGGTTGGAGTTCTCCTGATGGAGATGCCAACGAACAATTTCAAGGCTCGCCTTGCTGAAGATGGCGTCCAGTACGGATTGTGGGTGAGCCTGGCCGATTCTGTCGCAGCGGAAATTACCGCTGGCGCCGGTTTCGATTGGATCTTGCTTGACGCGGAGCATTCGCCAAATGACATCCGCTCACTTCTACAGCAGCTCCAAGCGGTTGGGGGCTATCCCGTGTCACCGATCATCCGACCTGTCCGAGGCGACGTTGCTCTCATCAAGCAATACCTCGACATCGGCGCCCAATCAATCTTGGTGCCAATGGTTGAGACGAGGGAGCATGCGGCGGAGATGGTCCGAGCTGTTCGTTACCCCCCGGCCGGGATCCGGGGTGTTGCGACGGCACGAGGATCCCGGTGGGGTCGGGTTGAGGACTACTGGACGCAGGCCGATGATCAGATGTGTGTGATTGCTCAGATCGAATCGATTGCGGGCCTTGAGAACCTTGAGGCCATCGCAGCCGTTTCTGGTATCGACGCCTTGTTCGTGGGACCGTCAGATCTCGGTGCAGCACTTGGCTATCTCGGACAAGCAGATCATCCAGCGGTCAAGGCAGCGGTCGCCGATGCGTTGGGCCGGATTCGTGCGACTGGGAAGGCGGCGGGAGTTCTGGGAGTAACACCAGAGCTCGCGGCGGAATACGCGGCTGCCGGTGCCACATTTGTTGGGGTTGGGACTGACACGGGGATTCTGGCCAGCGGTACGAGAGCGCTGGCCGACAGGTTCGTGCGAGGTAAGACTCTCGACTAGTCAGTTCCGGCTAGTCAATTCCAGCTAGCCATTGGCATCCAGCTGTTGGGCCAGCCTGGTTGCTCAGATGTCGTCGATCCTGAACTCAGCCAGCGATTGCAACCCCTCCATGAGGTCGGCAAATCGTTCGTGGGGAAGGTGATTCTCGATCAGTGAATAGAGCGCCTCGGACTGTGGGGCAATTTCGGCCACAAGCTCGATTCCTGCACGAGTCAATGAGATGAGGGCACGTCGTTGGTCTTGTGGAACCGTGTCACGTGAAATCAACCCTCGGTCTTCAAGCTTGGTAATAATTCTGGAAAGGCTGGGGGCAAGCAAGAAGGTGATGTCGGCGAGCGCTGTGACTTCTGGAGCTCCGTCCAGACTGGTCAGGGCTCGAAGCACTCGCCATTGCTGCTCGGTGAGATCGTGTGCGGCGAGCATCGGGCGGAACGCCCGCATGGATGCTTCGCGTGCCTTGAGCAGCAGCATCGGCAGGGATTCGCTGAATGGCCGCAGGGTGTCGCCGTCGACTTCTTCTTCGCCCCGATTGGTCACAAGACGACCAGAGTTGATCATTGTGATTCTTGTCTCATGAGTTGGAGGCTGGCCATCGACGCGAGGCTACCAGTCGCGTAGCCCGACACTTGCTTTCGCCAAGTCCGAGCGTCTGTGGACCCGTGCACCACGCGTCGGTGGCCTCATGCATCTGTCTTGACCGTAGAACTAGAACTGTTGCTTGACAGCGACGAGTGTCACATGTTAAACATGTTAACTATTCATGCTGAACATGTTAATTAAATGGAGAATGAGTCCGAAGCGACTCACGATCCGACGGTCGGACGTGATTGTGCGCCGAACGACTCACGACAAAAGGGGAAAGACGTGAAGACGAAAAATGTCTGGTATCGAGCCACCGTCACACTGATTGCAGCGGCTCTCGTAGCCAGTGCCTGTGGCAGCGATTCGTCCGGGTCCGCAGGGGATGACGCCAGTAGCGAAACATCGACGAGCGACGTCACTGGAGATACATCATCAGATGACTCTGACTCCCCAGTGACCGATGATGGAGATGCCGAAGTCGGATCAACCTATCGAATTGGCATCGCCGTATCCGCTACTGGCCCAGCATCAGGACTTGGCGCCCCAGAGCAGGCAACGTTCCAGTTGATTGAGGAACAGGTGACCGCAGATGGCGGTGTAACCGGACCGGATGGAATTCTTCACCCGGTTGAGTTCGTCTTTCTCGATAATGAGACCAATCCGGACGCGGCTGCTAGTTCAATGTCACGCCTTATCACTGAGGACGCGGTCGACATCGTGTTAGGTGGAACCACGTCGGGCAACTCGCTGGCGATGCTGCCCATTGCCACCGAAAACGAGACACCGTTCGTGTCCTTGGCTTCGGCTGGCTCGATCGTGCGTGATCCGGAGAGTGGCGAGGTGCGTCGGTGGATCTTCAAAACGGTGCATATCAATGACAATGTCGCCGAACTGGTCGCAAGCTATGTCGGAGCACGAGGTTCCAGCAGTGTTTGTTACCTGGCCGAGAACACCGGTTACGGGCAAGACGTCCTGAATACAGCTTCAGCCGCTTTTGATGCAGCCGGGCTGGAGATTGCTTTCTCCGACGTATTCGAGCGTGAAGAAACCGAGTTCCCCCAAACTGTCAGTATTGGGGCTGCCGGATGTGACACCGTGGTCATCGGCTCACTGATGCCAGCGGCGGTCAACGCCAATGCCGCCTTGCTCGATGCTCTACCAGACGTCGAGGTGATCCACACCAGCGGGATCTGCAACGGTGGATTCCTGAGCCTTGACCCCACAGTTGTCGAAGGTGTCACCGCGACATGCCCCAAGCTGCTGGTTCCGCCGGACAGCCTGCCAGACGACGATCCCCAGAAGAGTGTCCTGTCCAGCTACCGAGACGCCTACGAACAGTTCTCTGGAGAACCAGTCAACAGCTTTGGTGGTCACGCCTGGGATGCGGGCCAGTGGGCACTGCTTGCCCTTGGCTCTTTGGAAGACGGGCTTGAAGGTGCCGAACGACGAGCGGCGATCCGAGATGCCCTTGAGAGTGAGGTCGACGGCTTCGTCGGGACCGGCGGAGTCTTCACCCTCAGCGCTGATGACCATGTCGGAATCGTCGACACCAAGACTGCATTGACCACGGTCCGGGTGGTTGACGGAGCATTTGCTCCACTACCGGAATCAGATTGGGCCAATTGATCCCAGCCCTATCGGTCATCGCCGTCGGCATTCTCCCAAGACCGACGGCGATGACAGAACGAGGACCAAAATGAGACTGCCAATGAGTGCCCGATCTGCGGGTATTGGGCTCGTACTGATCGCTATCATCCTGCGACTCGGGAACGGTCGAGGGTTCGGGGCAACCGAGTACGCCCAGCTCACCGTGGACGGACTACGCAGCGGCTCGATCTATGCGTTGATCGCCGTTGGGTTTGTCGTGGTGTTCAACGTGACCAAGGTCATCAACTTCGCGCAGGGCGCGTTCGTGATGCTGGGAGCGATGATTACCGCCGATGTGTACTCCCGTTCGCTAACGGGCTCTGATCTGCTGAATCTGGTGATCGCGGCGTCGATAGCAATCGTGCTGACCACCGCAGTCGGTGTCGTTACCGACATTGTCTTCATGAGGCCGATCCGAAAATCAAATGACCTGGTAAAGATCATCGTGACGGTTGGATTGTTCACTGCGCTTGAAGGTCTCGCGCTCCTCAAGTGGGGGCCAAACGCACTCCGGCTGCCAGCCTTCAACACCTTCCTGACCGACAACCCTCGTGACACCAACTATCGGCCATTCGGCTTGCTCGTCAAGGGACAGTCGATCTGGATCTGGCTGGCGACAATCACCTTGTTGATCGCTCTGTCATGGTTCTTCACCAAGACAATGAAGGGCCGTGCCTTTCGAGCCTCTGCCTCTAATGAATTAGCGGCCAACCTGATGGGCATCAACTCTGTGGCAATGGCAACCGTGGCGTTCGGGCTTGCTGCTGCGCTCGGGGCAGTCGGCGGAATCCTGATAGCTCCCGCAACCGCCCCGATCTATGACATGGGACTCCGGCTCGGACTGAAGGGATTCGTATCTGCCGTCACCGGTGGTCTGCGAAGTGTTTCTGGAGCGGTCGCCGGAGGCATCCTGCTCGGCGTTATTGAGAACGTAGCCGCCGGCGTCACCAAGGCCGGACTTCGTGACATCTGGTCAGCGGTGATCCTGATACTGGTCCTGCTCTACCGGCCCGAAGGGCTCTTCGCGGGCAAGCGAGAAACGGAGAAGGTATGAGTGGCATGGCTCACGCGTCAGCCTGGAAAGGACTGGTTGGGGTGGCTGCGGTCGTCGTGGCGCTTGGTCTCGGGGAGATGACGGAGGCGTTCTCGATCTCCGGGCTCACTGGCAACGTCATCACCTTTGACACGCTGATCCGCATCGGGATTCTGGTTCCGGTCGTGGTCGGTCTCAACCTGTTGTTGGGATACGCCGGTCAGATTTCGCTGGGCCAGGCCGGCTTCTACGGTCTCGGGGCATACGCCTCGGCGATCACCACCGCTCGGGCCGGCAAGATCGGCCTACCTCCATCGGTGTCAACCTCATGGTGGTGGCCATGGATTGTGATGGTTGTCGCGGCTGCGGCTGTGGCCGGACTTGCCTTCTTGATCGGGCGAGCCGTTCTGCGGCTTGAGGGTCACTACCTGGCGATGGCAACACTTGGCCTTGGTATCGCATTCTTCATCCTCTTCCGAGAGAACTTTGGGATCGATCCGTCGACCGTGAGTCTGACTGGCGGCTCCGACGGCATCTCTGACATTCCTCGCCTTCGAATCGGCTCGTTCTCGGTCTGGCCCGCTGAGCGCTATTACTTCTTGGTCTGGGCGATCGCTCTCCTGTCGATTTGGGCGGCAAATAACCTCGGTCGATCGCGTGTTGGCTACGCCCTTCGGGCGTTGCGGTCAAGCCCCTTGGCGGCTCAGGCCAGTGGTGTTGATGTTCCCCACAGCAAGGCCGTCACCTTTGCGCTGGCGGCGGGGTTTGCCAGTATCGCTGGCAGCTTGTTTGCCCACTTCCAAATCGCCGTTTCACCCTCATCGTTCAGCTTCGCCGTGTCGCTGGAGTTCGTGATCATGGCCTCCATTGGAGGAGTTGCATCAGTTTGGGGTGGTTTGACCGGGGTTGTGGTCATTTTCGCAATCGATGAGACGCTCAAGACCCAGTTGCCAAAGATTATCGATGGGCCGACGGGGCCCTACCAACTCACGGTCTTCGGATTCCTGCTGGCGATCATCATGATCTTTGCCCCGGAAGGTGTTCTGCATCACTTCAGACGTCTTCGGCGAACTTCAGCCGTACCTGAGAGTGGAGCAAGTTCGTGAGTGGCCGAGTTTCGCTCGAAGCATCTGGGGTATCGAAGGTATTTGGTGGCATTAGAGCCCTGGACAATGTGGATGTTCGCGTCGATGAAGGTGAGATCCACGGACTGATCGGACCGAACGGCGCCGGCAAAACAACCTTCTTCAATATCATCACCGGCTTCTACCGCTCCGATGGCGGAACGTTGACGTTTCAGGGAGAAGACATCTCTCAATCCACCCCAGCTGAACTGGCTCAACGAGGCATCACGAGAACATTTCAGAACCTTCAACTCTTCGAGGAGATGACGGTGGCGGAGCACGTCATGGTTGGTTACCACCGGCATGGCACTGCGGGGTTTGTTGCTGGCCTGCTCGGAACTCGTCATGCTCGTCAAGAACACCGCCGTGCGGTCGAGATGGTTGATGCCACCCTGGAGAGATTCGACCTGCTGGGTATTGCCGATGCGTTCGCGACGGAGTTACCACTCGGGCACCAACGCCGAGTCGAGCTGGCTCGGGCCATGGCTCTGCAGCCAAAAATCTTGCTCCTTGATGAACCAGCTTCCGGCCTCAATGCTGTCGAAGCAGCCGAGCTAATGGAACTGATCCGATCAATCCGAAGCGGCGGTACAACGGTGATGCTCGTCGAGCACGACATGCCGGTCATGATGGGTTTGGCCGACACGATCACCGTTTTCGACTTCGGAATCAGCATTGCACGAGGCACTCCAGCCGAAGTGCGAGAGATGCCTCAGGTGATCGCGGCATACCTGGGAGAAGAGACAGATGATTGATCTATCGGCTAAGCGTCCGTTACTGGAATGTGAGGATGTTGTTTGCGCCTACGGGCAGATCCAAGCGCTCCACGGTGTGTCCCTGAGAGTCATGCCCAATGAGATCGTCGCCGTTGTTGGAAGCAATGGTTCTGGTAAGACGACACTACTCAACGCCATCTGCGGACCGGTGAACCCTGTATCCGGAACAGTCCGCTTCGACTCAACAGATATTACCGGCGACGCCATTCGCCGTGTTGTGGCCAGAGGCATTGCCCACGTACCGGAGCATCGCCAAATCTTTGCTGACCTCTCGGTCCACGAGAACCTGCTACTTGGCAGTTACTCGTGGTACCGCCCACGGGTTCGACACGAGGCCGCTGAGGAGGTCGAGCGGGTTACCGAAGTGTTTCCGGTACTTCGCGAGCGCCTGAGCCAACGTGCTGGCACCATGAGCGGCGGTGAGCAGCAGATGCTCGCCATTGCCCGCGCCCTGGTCTCGCGACCAAAGCTACTGCTGCTGGATGAGCCATCGCTTGGGCTCGCGCCCTTGATCGTTGCGCAGATTTTCGAGATGCTTGCTGGACTCGTTGATCAGGGTGTTTCGGTCCTACTCATCGAGCAGAATAGTCGGCAGGCTCTCAAACTCGCCGAACGCGGATACGTGATTGAGACTGGTGAAATCGTACTGGAAGGTCCGGGCAAAGAGCTTCTCAACAACCCGCGCGTGCAGGCCGCGTACTTGGGAACATGATGTTCGTCCTCACCCAGCTCATGTCGAAAACAATGGTGTCCGGTTACTCAGATTCAACGACGATGTCTGCCTGAGATACTGTCATGTTCTTTCGTATCCCCAAATATCTGGCCGCGACTCAGCGGGAGGTTCTATGCCCCATGTGACCATTGAGTACTCATCGAACGTTGCCAATCATCACAACATCCAGTCACTGGTGAATGCCGTGCACTCTGCAGCCCTCGCCGATGGGCTTGCTGCGCCAGATGCACTGCGAA
Source organism: Actinomycetes bacterium (assembly GCA_024280015.1). Classification (GTDB taxonomy): domain Bacteria; phylum Actinomycetota; class Acidimicrobiia; order Acidimicrobiales; family SZUA-35; genus JAJRQY01. The sequence goes on along the minus strand of JAJRQY010000083.1, from coordinate 55,500 downwards.
CCCGAGCCCACCAGGCCGATTTTTACCGGGTCGCCAACGGCGATCCTCGCTATGCCTTCATCGCCATCGCCGCCTATATCGGCCCCGGGCGGACCACCGCGGCCAAGCACTTGTTTCTGGGTCGAATCCTTGATGCTGCAGAACAGCACCTCGGTGAGGGTGATGACGCGGGTGATCTCGTTGTTGCTTGGTCAGCCAAGATCACCGAGATTGACCCCGAGTTCCGAATCAACCGAAATCATGTACGACCTCACATGCAGGAGAACCCTCAATGACTACTGCGTACACGCTTGCAGAGAACCTTTCCGCCGCCAATGAGTACCTCGCCCGCTTCCGTTCCGAACCACTACAACACCTGATCGGTGGAAAGTCAGCGGCTAGTGACCCAAGCGAGACTTTCCTCAATACGTCACCCATCGATGGTTCCAAACTTGGCGACGTCGTTGCCGGCAACGCTGATGACGTAGCTGCAGCGGCCGAAGCAGCAGCCGAGGCATTCGAGCAGTGGAGTGCGACTCCAGGAACCGAGCGGAAGCGAATCCTGCATCAAGTCGCCGATCTGATCGCCGAGCGGGCCCGTCAGATTGCTCTGCTTGAATGCGTCGATACTGGCCAAACGATGCGGTTCATGTCCGCGGCGGCACTTCGCGGTGCGGCTAACTTTCGTTTCTTTGCTGATCAGGCCCCCGCCGCTGCTGACGGTCAGTCAATGATGGCTCAACATCACGTCAACTACACGACCAGACAGCCACTCGGGCCCATTGGAGTCATCACTCCATGGAATACCCCTTTCATGTTGTCGACGTGGAAGATCGCACCAGCGCTTGCGGCGGGCTGCACCGTTGTACACAAGCCAGCTGAGTGGAGCCCGCTTACTGCCCACTTGCTAGCTGAGACCGCACTCGAGGCCGGCCTGCCGCCTGGAGTGCTGAACGTTGTCCATGGCATGGGGGAGAACGCTGGACGAGCTCTAACCGAGCACCCCGCGATCAAGGCGGTTGCTTTCGTTGGTGAATCGTCGACCGGTTCGTTGATCCAGGCCCAAAGTGCACCAACGCTCAAGCGACTCCACCTCGAACTCGGTGGTAAGAATCCAGTGGTCGTGTTCGATGATGCTGACCTTGATCGTGCGCTCGATGCCGTCACCTTCATGATTTACAGCCTGAACGGAGAGCGCTGCACCAGCTCGAGCCGCGTCTTGGTTCAGGAGTCAATTTATGATGAATTCACCGCTCGGATCGCTGAGCGAATGCAAGCAATTCCTGTTGGCCACCCGTTAGACCCCAAATCGGTCATCGGGCCACTTATCCATGAATGCCACCGCGACAAGGTTCTTGGCTATCGCGAGATCGCCAACGCCGAGGGAGCAACTGTCCTGGAAGGAACGCCATTTGCTGATGCCTCGCCAAGCGGCAATTGGGTGACACCAATGTTGTTCACCCATGCCGACAAATCGATGCAGATTGCTCGAGAAGAGATCTTCGGGCCTGTCCTGACTGCACTGCGTTTCAGCGATGAAGCAGATGCCGTAGCCGTCGCTAATGACACTGAATATGGGCTGGCTGGATACATCTGGACCAGCGATGTTGGTCGAGCACACCGAGTTGCCAACGCACTTGATGTCGGGATGGTCTGGATCAACTCCGAGAACGTGCGCCACCTGCCAGCTCCATTCGGTGGAATGAAGGCCAGCGGAATTGGTCGCGATGGTGGCGACTGGAGCTTTGATTTCTATATGGAAACGAAGAACATTGCGGTCGCTCTCGATACCCACAGTGTCCCAAATCTGGCCGATGAACGATGAGTCTCTACTACGTCCAGAAGTTCCTGTTTCAACTCAACCGGGATGAGGCACTCAAGGTTGCTTATGACCGAGACCGAGAGGCTGCGCTTGATGGCTATGACGTTAGTGATGAGGAGCGTGTTGCGTTGGTCGCTCCGGACATCGGGTTGCTCTACCATCTCGGCGTCAACGGCCAGATCTTGATGCACTTCGCCGCCTTGCACCAGATTGAGTGGTCTGACTATCTGCAGCGAATGCGGGATGGATTGGCTGAACATGGACCAGTCCGTGAAGGTGTCTACGCGGTGACCGGCTATGTCGGAGTTGAGGCGCATACCGCGTCGCTCGCAAACGCCTCCAACGACGGGACGGCCTGAGATGCCCCTCGTTTATGCCGGTGTTTGTAGTCACGCGCCGGGTATAACCGGCCGGGCTGACCAGGCCGATCCGGTCATCCGAGAACAGTTCTATGCCGCATTTGGTGCAATGGGTGAGTCGATCAGAGCGAGCGGTGCAGAGGCCATCGTCGTGATCGCGGCGGAGCATTTCGCCAACTTCTTCATGAACAATATGCCCTCATTCGCCATCGGAATGTCTGACTCCTACGACGGACCGATCGAGGACCCGGATTGGCTAGGGATCAGGCCATTCGTTGCCCCGGGGGACCGCGATCTTTCTGAACGTTTGATCCGCGAGGTGATGAAAACCAGTGATGTGGCCTACGCGGAAGAGTGGCGTTTCGACCATGGAATAGCGGTGCCACTTCACTTCCTCACACCCCAGTTCGATGTTCCGGTCATCCCGGTCAACATCAACTGCCAAGGGCCTCCACTGGCGCCACTTGAACGGGTCTGGGCCTTTGGTGAGGCCCTGCGTCGGGCGGCGGACGCGGTGCCCGAACGAATTGCCATTGTTGGTACCGGCGGAATTTCCCACTGGCCAGCGACACCCGACTCGGGCAAGATCAACGAACAGTGGGACCGTGAGTTTCTGGATCGATGGTGTGGCAATGACCGCGAGGCACTGTTGTCTTATGACGACGCAACCGTGTATGCCGATGCGGGGCAGGGCGGATTCGAAATACGTACATTCCTGGCTGTCAGTGCGGCGGCCGGCGGAGCCAAGGGAATGGTCCAGTTCTATGAACCCATCCCAATATTTGCGGTTGGGTGCACAATCGCCAGCTACTCCTTGGGCTAACGCGAGACTCCGCAGGGTTCACCGCTGATCCAAGTGTATGCAGTAAGGACTGAATGGCCCATCAGATGCTCGGTGGGAGATCAGAGCTGGGGGAGCACATCGGTTTGTTGTTGTCGGAGCCAATGGTCAGCGATGACCAGTAAGGCCATTGCTTCAACGATTGGCACCGCACGGGGAAGAACACAAGGGTCATGTCGCCCCTTGGCTGAAAGCTTGGTCGCCTTGTTGTCGGTGGTCACCGTGTCTTGTTCGGAGGAGATGGTGGCCGTTGGTTTGAAGGCGACTCGACCAATGATGGTGCTGCCGCTGGTGATGCCACCTTGCACCCCGCCAGAGTTGTTAGTTGCCATTTCTGGCTGACCATCGGGTCCAGGTACGAAGGGATCGTTATGGGTCAGGCCAGTGAGTCTCGTGCCAGCAAAGCCACTACCGATTTCGAATCCCTTCGCTGCGGGAATGCACAGCATGGCTTTGGCCAGGTCGGCGTCAATCTTGTAGAACACTGGTTCACCAAGACCAGCGGGAACGTTGCGGGCAACAAAGGTAACAACGCCACCAAGTGAGTCACCGTTGCTTCGGGCCTTTTCGATCGCGGTTGTCATGCGGGCTGCCGCCTCGGGGTCCGGGCAGCGTGTCGGGTCGGCTTCGACCTGTTCCAGCGTCACCGTGTCTGAGTCGATGGTGGCATCAATGGTGTTGACCTGACTAACCCAGGCCAGAACCTCAATGTCAGCGACCGTGGCCAGCAGCTTGCGGGCAACAGCCCCGGCGGCAACCCGGCCAATGGTTTCTCGTACCGAAGCACGCCCGCCACCGCGATGGTCACGGATGCCGTATTTGGCCCGGTAAGTCCAGTCGGCGTGACTAGGCCGGTACAGGTCCTTCAGATGGTCATAGGCGCCGGAGTTCTGATCGGCATTGCGCACCATCATGGCCAGCGCAGTCCCGGTGGTCTGGCCCTCAAACACACCAGAGAGAATCTCGATGGTGTCGGATTCCTTGCGTTGGGTAACCAGCTTGCTTTGACCTGGACGCCGCCGATCCAGATCTCGTTGGATCTCCTCTTCGCTGATGGCGAGCCGTGGAGGGCAGCCATGCAGGATGACACCAACGGCCGGCCCGTGAGACTCACCAAAGGTGCTGAGTTGAAAGAGTTGGCCAAATGTTCCGGTCACGGTTCAGAGGGTAGTGGCCCGAATGGGGCGCGATGGTCTTATCAGGTAGCCTAGTGAAGCTATGGATGCCCACGCCTCACCTCGGCTCAAGGTATGGATTGATCAGGATCTCTGTACTGGTGATGGGATTTGCATGGATCACACCCCCGATGTTTTCACCATTTTGGAAGATGGCATTGCCTATGTTGTCGAAGACGGCAAGGTATTGAACGACCCCGGTGGTTCCCGATCTGTCGCCACTGTTCCTTGGCATCGTGAGAAAGATGTCATTGCCTCAGCCGGCGAATGTCCCGGTGAGTGCATCTTTATTGAGATTGAGGAACTGATAGAAATCCGCCCAGGGATACACCCAGGATCCAGCCAGGCTCGTTCCTAGCTCATTCAGCTAACAAACGCCTGACCCCTCAATCGGTACCTGTGTCGATTCCAAGATGCTGGTATTGCTCAGACACTGCCTGGACCAGCACCTCGACCGTAGCTGTTTGAGGGTCTCCTAGAAGGTAGATGAGGTACCACTGGTTCTCCTGGGTGAAGGTCAAACCCCAGGTGACAATCGGGCCGATCCCATCAGATGACTCGGTCCGAAAACCGCGAGCTTCGGGTAACTGGGGGACCTCAAAGAATTCTGCCCCGAATCCGCCGAGGGTGATCAGCCCATCTTCTCGGTAGTAGGCGGCCTCACTCTCGTTGGCGAAGTCATAGACGGTGGCCACGATGACGTCTTGGGTGTCGTTGCGAAAGGCCCGGGTCCAACCACCCCGGAAGCCCCGGGTTTCCAGCAGCGGGCCTTCTTCGGTCGGGTCCGGCTGGCTCGCTGATGCCGCTTCCAAATCCAGAAACCGGTCGGCCTCTGGCTGATCGATGCGGCTGAACTGCGCTACCTCTGCCACCAGTGAGCCGGCCAGGTCATCGGCCTCCAATGGGTCTGGATTGGGGATGTCTGGGTCGTTCAAGGGAATCGCCCCGATGACGGAGCTTTGTATTTCTGGATTGGGCAGAGCAGTCACGCTTGGGGCCTCCTGGGATACTGAACTCGATGAGGTGTTGGGAGAAACAGTTGCCTTTGACGTGGCCTGCAGGAAAGAAGTAGTTGTCACCTGTGCATCACCGGCTTCGCTGCCGTTTCCTCCTCCAGTGCAAGCCCCCAGCACGAGGGCCAGACAGCCAAGACCAGCGACCAGGTTCAAGCCACCCCAGGTCGGTTTCCGAACCCTGCGCAACTGGCCGAAGACTTGTTCGTGGCTGGCATGGTCGGCCCGCCCAGCGACCAGCGCCATGCTCACAACACGAGCAGCGGCGAAGAGAGAGCCGAAGAGCACACTGGTCCAGACACCGAGGGTGGCCGCGGCCAGAGAACCGGCCCACCACATCCAAGTTGACAAGATGGTCAACGGACCGACCCCAAGACGGGCCCCGTAGAGACCGGCAACTAATCGGGGGTTGAGCAGGTCACGCCACTCTCGAGGAACTTGGCGACCAAGAGTAAACGGCTGGGGCTTTCCGGCCACAAGATTGCTGAGGTCAGCGATAATCGCCGCGCCGAGAAGTCCAACGATCAATGTGGAGCCGCCCGATGCGTCGGGTAGCAGGATCAGGATCACACCAAGCATGAAGCCAACGAGTCCGCCCGTGACGCTGGCGCTAGCCAGCAGAAGGGAGAAGATCAGGAGCTTCTCGAGCCCTCGAACCGAGGGCAGGGTGGTTTCAGCCACCGAAAGGCCTCAGGGCGACCACAAGGTGTGGAACGCGGCCAGGCAAGCCACACCGACCAGAAGGGTCTCGGCGTTCACTGATTCCTCATCCTCGAAAGGTCTGTCCAATGGAGGTCCAGTAGTCCGGGGTCCCCGCTGAGCCGTTGATGAGCGCACCGTCGGTCTTGGCTAGGCCAATTGGGCGTTCGGCGAAGGGTTGTCGGATGACGGGCAAACCTTGGCCCGAAACCCCCATCAGCTGGTCGGTTCGGAAGCCATTGACCGCTCCCTGCAACGACCAGTATTGATCAGTGAGGAGTTCACCGGGTCCCTTGATGTAGAACACTTCGGACAAGTCACCGAATTGGAGGGCGTGGTTCTGGATCCATTCCTCGACGGGGCCCAGTATTCCCGGCGGATGCAGAATAACTGGTGCCCCACAATTGAGCATTCCGACGATATCGGAGCTTCCTTCGGGAACCAGGGCTAAGCGACCAGCGTCAACGAAGGACAAGACTGAGGCAACGTCGGCCAGTTCGCGTGAAAGTTCGGGAAGGTTCGTGGCCCTTGTGCGCTCGCTGGGTACACCGGCGTCTGTCGGTTCGGGGCCGATGTAGAAGGTCGGCAGGCCGAGGGCGCTGGTGTCGGAACTGTCAACCAGTAGCGGGAACCCGCTGACGGCGGCGAAGGTGGCGGCCAGGGCGCCAGCATCGGCAGAGAAACCGGTTTGGGCGATAGTGACGGTTCGGTTCACATTGCTGATGCGGATCATGAACCGGGCAACGTCCCGGCTGATGACCGAGAGATCAGAACCAGAGGCAATGGTCCGGGTGGCCAATCCGACGCTAGCCAATCCGTCCCACGTTGGCCCGGAGATAGCACCAACAATCAAGGCTTCGGACGTCTCCAATTGGTCCAGCACTTGGAGGTCAGTTTCGGTCAACCCCGTGCTGTTGACCGGGACGAGGGGGATGCCAAGCGCACCGGCAAGGGGGGCAGCGATATAGGTCCGCAATGGATCCGCGCTGTCAACGATGACAACCTTGCTGGCCAGATTGTTGCCGGCCAACGCAGCCGCAGGGAAGTATCCCTGCACGGCGTTCCAGGCAACTGGTGTGAGATCAACGGTGAGTACTCGCGGGTCCTTTCCGCAACTTTCCACGATGCAGGCAACATTGGTTCCGGCCGGGCAGTAGCCATGAACATTGGGGTAGTCAACAAGGCAACAGTCGCAGATCTTCTTGAGTCCCTCGCGACAACAGCCGTCGCTGGCGTACCAACACCAACCCCAGACATGGCCTTCTCCCACACAGTCAAAGGTGTCGCATTTTGGGGTGACGCCGCTCTGGCCACATACTCGAGCGTCGGCCTTGCGCATCAAAATGTTGGCCAGTATTGGCCCGGCAGCGACGATGACGCTGATCTGGCTCAGGCGATGCAGGAATGATCGCCTGGTCGTTCGCTTGGCGGTCCAACGGCCAAGCCGTTCAACCCGCTGGTCCAGGGATGAACCGCGAACAGAAGGAGCAGTGAGCAAATCAGCGGGGTGGGTAGCAGGCGGACTTTTTGGGGAGGTTTTCTTACTCACGTACGGTGTTCCTTGGGGAGCTGTGAGGAGTCGCCGTTCTCCAGTGCATCGATGGTTGCATAGACTTCGGCCAGCATTTCCTCGGCTTGATCAAGGGTGTTGGCGATGCCCCGACTGCGAACGTATCCGGTCCGATCAATGGCGACAAGGTAGGGAGTCGATCGCACCTTGAACGCGCTGAACGTCTTGGGATCCTCCTCGAAGTCAACCGTTCGCAGGACGAGGCCGTCATAGGTCTTGGAGATGCGTTCAAGCCCGGGCAAAAGACTGGCGCAGATGGTGCAATCGGGAGACGTAAAGGCAATGAGGGTGAGGTCGTTGCTTGGGTAGTCATAGGCGTACCCGTCGGGGGCCGGTGTGTCCAGGTCTGGGCCTTCCCCGGCGAAGTGAACACCCATGGGCGAGACCCGGGTGTGGAGCAGTCCAATTTGGCGAAGCAGGGCGATGCAGGTGATGGACAACAAGATGACTGCTATCCATAAAAGGATGTAGCTGGCGATCCAGACACTGCCGCTCATGAGATTGCCTCGTTCATTGCGCCGTCTCCAGTCTTGACTGCTCAACAAGATCGGCTTCCCCGGCGAGCTCGATTCGAAAGAGTGAACCGATCTGTGATCGCAAGAAGACGAGCTGGACAACCGTCAAGCCGATCACCCCGGCAAGACTCACGACCATGATTGCCGCCAGCGACGGCCAAGTGAGGTGTTCGATGGAAGTACTTGCAGCGGCGAGCCCGAGGAGGATGAGATTACGTCCAATCTCAACAATGGAGACGGGCTCATTGCTGGTTGAGCCGAAGCACCCACAGGACAGCTGGGCGTCGGATCGCAGGATTGACACCAAGAAAGTGGTGAACCCAACCAGCATGACGAAAGCTGCGACGCCTCCCCAGCCAGGAAAAAACATGAGGGCGACGGCAATGGCGATCTCTGCCAGCGGTACCAGCCAGGCAACAAATGAGGGCTGAGGCAAGCCCAGTTGTCGGAAACTTCGGGTCGTTGTCTGATGGGTTCGCAGCTTGGACTGGGCGGCATACAGCATGACCAGAGCCAAGGCAACGGCGGCTACAGAGGAGACTTCGGTCATGTCAACTGCCGAGTGCACTCAGGAAGAACTGCTCGTAAAACTCATCGGAGGCGAAGACCTTGGCGAAGAACGTGCGCTCACCGTCTACGCCAATGATTTCAGCGCCAGATTCGCGTTCGGCATCAGTTGCTGGACGGCCAAGAAACTGTTCGTAGTAGGAGGAGGCGCGGTTGGCCAGGCCTTCATCGGATTGATAGATGGCGAGAACAACAAACTGCCGCGGCTCACCCTCTTCCAACTTGGCATTCCAGAAGGCCAAACCTTCCGCTTCGGGTGGCCGGTCCAGAAGCTCGAGATACAAGGCGTTGACGTAGTTGGACTGGCCGCCGACAAGGTTGATGTACTCGTCGCTGCTGAGGATCAGGCTGCGCAGGGTGTCGACCCGTTCGTTTTGCAGGATGTCGGTCCAATAGGCCCAGCCTTCGTCCTCAGGGAACCGAAGGAGGAGATCCTCATAGGCTCGCACCACCTCGTTGCTGGCTCCTTCGACACTGAACAGGAGGTGAGCCGAGAGCTTCTCCCGGCTTCGGTCGCCGCCAGCCACGACGGTGTCTAGCCAGAAGGCTGCCCCCTCATCATCTGCTGGCCGCCGCAGGAGTGCATCGTAGGCCGCGGCGACATAGAGCTCGTTCGCTGATGGAGGTCGGTCGCCGTCAGTCTGGTTAACCCGCACCGCCGGTGATGGCTCGGTTGTGACTGGTTGTTCCTGAGCAAGTGACGGTCTGACCATTGCCAAGCTGGTGAAGACAAGGAGCGCGGCGAACGCACTAGTGCGTCGGAAAGACCGAAGAGTCTGCGGACGGGTAAGGGGCACAAGAAGCGAGGCTACATGGGTGAGTCGCGCCCATAGGTTGATGATGCGTACTTTCATCGAGTCTCTGATGGTTCTTGGCCCTGGGTGGGTGGACAGGTCAACTCATCACGGATGGTGTCGATGAGCACCTCGACAGCCTCGGACTGTTCACCTGGCATGAAGCGAAGGATCTGATGGACTGGTGGTAGCGGCCCGAGATCGGCACCGCGTTTCCATTCGACGACGTCATCGTTGATATAGCGAGAGGCCAGGACGGCCACTCCGATTCCAGCATCAACGGCCGCCCGGACATCGGCTGAAGATGCGGCCGAGAATGTCACCCGATAGTCGACGTTGGCCTCACTTAACATGGGGTTGCTAAAGCGGCTGTAGAAGCAGTTTTCACCGAAGTCGACGACAGGCACAGTGCCTCCGGAAAAGTCGGTCTCACACGAGGTGACCCAGCTCAAGTCTTCGGTCCAAAGCACAATGTCGGTGTCCCGAAGTTCGTCTTCATTAACCTGGAAGATGGCCAGATCGACGGTTCCAGTTTCAACCCAGTCGGCCAACTGGCCCGAATGGTCGATCACGAACTCGATAGATGCCGCTGGGTGTCTGAGCTTGAATCGTCCGAGCATGGCGGCGATTTGTGAGGCCTCTACCTCGCCGTTTGACCCCAGCCTGACCTGGCCGGTGAGTTCAGAGCTCTGCAACCGCGCAACCGCTCGATCATGTATTTCCACCATGCTTCGAGCATCGGGGATCAGCGTATTCCCGTCTCGAGTCGGCCGAAGGCTGTGTCCGTCTCGGATGAGGAGGGGCCGGCCGATGCGTTGTTCCAGCCTCAGCATTTTGCGGCTCACTGCTGATTGGCTGAGGTGGAGTTGCTCGGCTGCTTGTGTCATGTTGCCGTGATCAAGAACGGCAAGAAAGGTTCGCAATGACTCGATATCCAGTTGCATTCATCAACCATGACACATATGCATGAAATTCTCAACATTGTGTCTCTGGTGTAATGGCTTGGATGCCCCGATACTGGACTCATGAGCAGCTACAACCCAACTCCGTTCTCGGCCAGACACTTCCGCCAGGCCGTCGGGCCCGGCTACCAGGTCTCGATTATCAGCGACCAGATGCTGGCGAGGCACCTGAACGGGTTTGCTCCGTCGGCCGAGTATCGCTTTGAGACTGGCCACATCCAGAGTCCGTTGATTGAGCGACGGAGTGGGCCTCTAGTGGGCGTCGACGTATTCGATGTACATGCGAAGAGCGATGATTGCTGCCGCCGCGACGAGTATGGCAAAGACAAAGAACCAGGCACCGCGGGTTTGGGTCGCTGGATCCTCAGCCATCTTCCCAAGCTATCGCCTTCCTTTTGACAGACCCTGCACCGGCTCCGCCTTTGATGACGCCGAGTAAGTAGTGTGACGCCATGACTCGTGGTGTATTGCTCGAAGACCTGACCTGGTTGGAAGCTGAACAAGCCTTGGGCCCGGAGACCGTGGTGGTTGTTCCGCTTGGGGCCGCGGCCAAGGAGCATGGCCCGCATCTCTTGTTGAAGAATGATCTGCTCATTGCCAACTATCTGCGGGATCGAGTGCTGGCGGTCAGCCAGGTGGTGGTCGCTCCAACCATCGGCTACCACTACTATCCCGCCTTTGTCGACTACCCAGGCAGTACCAGCCTTGCTCTGGAAACTGCTCGTGATCTGGTGGTCCAGATATGTCAGAGTCTGGCTACGTTCGGCCCTCGTCGCTTCTACATCCTCAACACGGGTGTTTCGACCGAGCGTGCCTTGGATCCGGCGATGGAAATCCTGGAGGCTGACGGTCTGAGCTGTAGCTATACCCACCTGTCCAGTCTTGATGAGGTTGAGGACGAGGTTGGCCAGCAGGAGGGTGGCACGCATGCCGATGAGATCGAAACGTCCATGATGCTTTACATCGCCCCGGATAGCGTTGACATGTCCAAGGCGATAAGCGACTACCACCCGGGCGAATTGTCTGGGTTATCGCGCCAACCTGGCACCGGCCAAACCTACTCAGCGACGGGAGTCTTTGGAGATGCCACTCTTGCCACCAGAGAAAAGGGTGAGGCGGTAATCGAGGTCTTGGTGGCCACCATCCTGGCCGAGATTGATGAACTGCGATCCACCGCCATCTAGCGGGCATGGTGTCTGGAGCGCTTGTCGTCTAGAACGTCAGCTTCAATTCGGTCAGACCACGAATCACGAAGGTCGGGTGATAGGTCGGCTCCGAGGCAAGTTCGAGAGTCGGGAACATCTGGACAAGGCCTTCGAGAGAGACAGCTAGTTCTTGTCGAGCCAGGGGTGCGCCCACACAGAAATGGATGCCACCCCCAAATCCGACATGGGACGAATCTCCCCGGCCAATATCAAATTGATCGGGACTAGCGAATCGTCTCGGGTCTCGCTGGGCTGACCCAAACAGCATGGCCACTTCATCACCGATCTTCATTTCTTGCCCGGCTATCTGTACTCCGTCCTCCAATACCCACCGTTCGAACAGGTGGAGGGGTGAATCCCAACGCAAAAGCTCCTCGACACCAGTCTTGGCGTCAACCTCGCCAGCTACCAGCCGCTGCCACTGGTCCGGGTGTTTCATGAGGGCACGCAATCCGTTACCCAGGGTGTTCACGGTGGCCTCGTGCCCTGCTTCGAGCAGCACCATGGTGGTGGAGACAATCTCATCCTCGGTCAGCGACTCTCCCTCATCCTCAACCTGAACCAAGGCTGATATCAGGAGCCCGTCGGGCTTGGTGCGCTTCTCGGCGATGAGACCCCGGGTGTAGGCGATGTACTCACTGGCTGCTTGGTTGGCTGCCTGCTTGACCGATTCGGTTGACTCCAACTCATACATTTTGACAATGTCGTGTGACCACCCAAGTAGGAGATCTGCATCGGAATTAGGGACGCCGAGCATGGAACAGATCACGGCAACGGAGTAGGGCTGGGCGTAGTCGGTGAGAAGATCAAAGGTTTCGAGTTCTCGGCAATGAGCAAGTAGGTCGGCGGAGAAGCCTTCGATACTGGGGCGAAGGGCGGCAATGGATCGGGGGGTGAAAACCTTGGAAACCAAGCGTCGAAGCCGGGTGTGATCGGGTGGTTCCAGACACAGCAATGACCATTGCTCGTGCTGGTGAAAGGAGTCCCAACGAGGGTCAGGCTCAGAGCGGCCAACTTCGTGGTGGGAATAGAGGTGGCTGTAGTTTCGGCCGAGCCTGCGGTCTCGCAGTGTTGCGGCGATGTCATCGAACCGGGTAAGCATCCACTGGTTGGTCTGAGAGTTCCAGAAGACTGCAGTGGCTTCTCGTAGCTGACTCAGTATGGGATAGGGGTTGGCAATGAATGCCGGGTCTTGCACATCGAATTGAGCGATCAGGGAATCGAGTTCAGCCACGGTGAGGATCGTAGTCTCGGTCCTGTCGCGTGAGCCAAGCCTGGCGAGCCAACAACACAAGCTTCGCTATCGGATCTTCTGTTGCCAAGAACCTTCCCGACTGTTTCCACTAGTTTGGATTTGTGACGCTTGTTTGTCGCCTGGTCGAATAGTTGCCGGGCCGAGCGTCCTAACTGCAAGGGGACCAAATGACAGACCGTACGAAGATCTTGCTGGACGAATCTGAGATGCCGACCAGCTGGTACAACATCGTGCCCGATCTTCCGGAGCCACCGCCCCCGGCTCTGCATCCTGGTACTCACGATCCGGCCGGCCCCGAAGACTTCCTGCCCCTCTTTCCCATGGACCTCATCCTGCAAGAAGTCTCGACCGATCCCTATATCGAGATTCCCGAAGAAGTACAAGAGGTCTACAAGCTGTGGCGCCCGTCCCCCTTGTTCCGAGCCCACCGGCTGGAAAAGGCGCTGGATACTCCCGCTCACATCTACTACAAGTACGAGGGTGTCAGCCCGGCAGGCTCCCACAAGCCGAACACTGCGGTTCCTCAGGCCTATTACAACAAAAAGGCTGGCATCAACAAGCTCACCACCGAGACTGGTGCCGGTCAGTGGGGGACTGCATTGGCCTTCGCCTGCTCCTTGTTCGACATGGAACTGGACGTCTGGCAAGTTCGGGCAAGCTATGACCAGAAGCCCTACCGCAAGGCCATGATCGAGATGTTTGGAGCCACCATTCATCCCAGTCCTTCCGAGCTCACCGAAGCCGGTCGAGCCATTCTTGCTGCTGACCCAGATTCACCAGGCAGCTTGGGTATCGCCATATCCGAGGCGGTCGAGATGGCGGCTCCCAACCCCGACGTTCGCTACGCCCTAGGAAGCGTGCTCAACCATGTGTTGATGCACCAAACCATTATTGGCGAAGAAGCCCTGCTCCAGTTGGCCAAGGTAGAGGAGACTCCTGATGTCATCGTTGGCTGTACCGGTGGTGGTTCCAACTTCGGTGGCCTGACCTTCCCGTTCTTGCGGGAGAAGATGGCAGGCAAGATGAACCCGACCATTCGTGCGGTGGAACCCGAGGCCTGCCCCAGTCTGACCAAGGGGGTTTACGCCTATGACTTTGGTGACACCGCCGGCATGACGCCATTGATGAAGATGCACACCCTTGGTCACGACTTTGTGCCGGACCCGATACATGCCGGTGGCCTCCGCTACCACGGGATGGCACCCTTGCTCAGCCATATCTACGAACTCGGCTTGATCGAGGCTATTTCCATTCCCCAGAGCGAATGTTTCGAAGCTGGCGTGAACTTCGCTCGAACCGAAGGAATCATTCCCGCACCCGAGCCAACCCACGCCCTGGCCGCCACGGTTCGAGAGGCTCTAAAGGCTAAGGAATCGGGCGAGGAAACCGTCATTTTGACCGCCTTGTGTGGACATGGGCATCTGGATATGGCGGCCTATGCTCAGTACCTCGCAGGCGAAATCGTCGACTTTGAGTACCCCGAAGATAAGGTCAACGACGCCTTAACTCGGCTTCCGCAGGTCGCTAGCTAGGACCTGTCGCTGTCGGCACCCTTCACCGAATTCGAGACCAGACTGGGCAGACAAAAGATGAGCGATGAGCTAGACCAGATTCCCGAAGACATTGATGAGGCCGGTGCTGTCATTGCGTCGGTAGCTGACGATGATATTGAGGCCGCTGACAGTGTTGCCGCTGCTGCGGCAGCATCGTTGGCTTCCTCTGCTGAAGAGGACCGAGATCGCAAGGGTGTCTACTGGGCTTGGGCTTTCCTAGCTGCCTTGTTTGCCATTTTCTTGGCCCTTGTTTTGTGGAGCTGGAATCTTGATGACGGTGCTTCGGAGGACTTAACACCAACGGTGACAGTTGGTGTTAAGTCTGATGCGGGAGCCGAACTGACACCAACCAGTTTGTTGTTCACGGCCGCCGCTGATGGTTCGGTCGTTCTGACCGGATCGGTTCCCGACGAAGGTGCCCGCCGTCAGATCGTGGATGCCGCGGTTGGGATCTACGGCGAAGGCATGGTCACCGACGATCTGAGCATTGATGATTCGACCACCCTCGTTGGGGGCACGATTAATACCGCTGGAACCGCCCCTCACGGTGACGAAAACATCGGGTCGCTGGTGTCGGCGTCTAGGCAGCTCGGCCTGAGTGAAGGAACCCTTGGCGCCGGCTTCGGTGACCAGCAGCTCAGCCCCGTGGCAGCAACCGTTGCCCTGGCAACAGACCGGGCGGTCTTGACCGGAGCGTTCCCCGAACAGGGTGCTCTCGATCTCTTCATCAAGTCAGCCACCGATGTGTTCGGGGAAGACAATGTTGACAGCAGCGGAGCCTTTGTTGACTCCAGTACGACCATGGATGGGGCAACCATCCTGGTTACTGGCTTGCTTGACGCTGGCGACACCCGAGGGCAAGCAATGATGTCAGCCTTTGGTGCCTCGTTCCCCGGCCTCGCCATTGACAGTTCGGGTCTTGCCATTGACAACAGTGCTGAAGCACTGGGACGCCTCGAAGACAAGCTTCGTGCCGCTATTGAAATCAACCCGATCTTGTTCGAGACCGGAAGTGCGAACATTGACGTCGCCAGCGACGCCATCTTGGAAGAAGCAGCCGCCGCCATCAAGGCAACACCGGGTGTTCCTGTCGAGATTGTTGGCCACACCGATAGTCAGGGTGGCGACGACCTGAACCAGACCTTGTCTGAGGCTCGGGCTAATGCGGTGCTTGACCGTCTGGTCGAGCTTGGCGTCGATGCCGAAGGTCTCAGCGCCCGAGGTGCAGGTGAAGCCGAGCCCGTGGCGGACAATGGCACCGATGAAGGTCGGGCGGCAAACCGTCGTATCGCTTTCGAGTTCGAAGGCGCATCTAACTAGCGCACGACGAAGTCGATGATCAGATGACGGGCGGGGACCTCTGGGTTCCCGCCCTTTCTGTTCCGATTCAGGTCGTGGTAGTGGTTGCTGATGCTGTCGTTGTTGTGGTTTCCAACCGGAGACGTTGGATGAAGTAGACGTTGACCGTGATGTTGTTCGCCGCGACATCCATGAGTTCGAGTACCAAGTCCGTCGTCTCTGGCTCGTCGACCCCAGCGAGTTCGATCTCCACCCGATTACCGTCGAATATGAATGAGCGAACGGTGAGGTCTCGTTCAGTTGCCCATCGGTCGAGCCGAGAGCGCATCACGCCTTCCTGCACCTCCAATGGATCGGGAGGGGAGGTTCCTTCGGGCAACACGGTTCGTTCGGTCCAGTTGACGCGTACGGCCAGGGTGGTGTCGAGCTCGGTATCAAACAGGGCAAGCAGATCAGTCAGCTTGGGTTCGGTACCAACCCCGGCAACGTCGACCCGGACCGAGATTGGGTGTTGGGAAGAATCTATTTCGATGTGCTGAACTTCGGGGTCAGTGATCCTGGCTGTGCGCAACCATTGGGTCACCAAGCGGGTGAGGTCTTCATGCAGAATCTCTTCGTCGGTGATGGTGGTGGTGGTGAGGGCCGCGGTTGTTGTCGTTGTTGCCTTCTCGGTACGGATCCACTGGATAGAGGGGACCAGGTCGAAGGCTTTGGACAGGCTTGCTCGAAGGTCGGCATCATCGGGGGGATAGTCGACACCCTTGAGTTCAACTAGGAGACGGCCGGAGTCTTCGTCGAAGCGAACATCGGGCACCAGGTCACGATCATCACCAAGCCAGTCTCTGACAATGGCCATTGCTTCTCCGCGCTGGCTGGAATCCTCAGCCGCATTGACGCTGGCTTGAAAGAGGGGGATGGCAATAGCAACGACTACCCCGATGGCGATGACGGTTGCTGCTCCAAGCCGAAGTGAAGTAGTGGCTAGGCGGCGGGGAGGCACAAAGCCAGTGACAACGAAGACAACAACGCCGGCCAGAATGATGGCAGCAAGGTTGGTGGCGTACAGCAACAGGGCGCCACGAGCATCGGCCATCTGGCCAGCCTCCAGCATGATGCCAACGGTGGCCAGTGGTGGAACGAGGGCAACGGCAACGGCGACGCCAGGAAGCGAAGCTGACGCATCCTTGCGAACCGTTGCGTAGGATCCGGCGGCCCCGGCAGCAAGAGCAACAACCAGGTCCTTCAAGTCCGGGCTGGTTCGGGCAACCACCTCGTTGGCCAGGTGGTCGTCACCAATCATGGTCGACAGTAGATAGGCCAAGCCGATACACCAGGCAGTGGCCAACAGTACCTTTGAGAACGACCAAAGAGCCTTCTTGAACAAGGCCATGGACATGGTGGCTGCGGTGGCTAGTACTGGTCCCATGAGTGGTGCCAGCAGCATGGCTCCGATGACAACGGCGGCGGAATCTGCGGCCAATCCCATGACGGCAACGATCACCGAAAGGGTGAGCATGACGGTGAAACGGAAGGCCCAATGGGGAGTACGAGAGATAGCTAGATCCGCCATTACCCGATGGCGTTCTTGCGGTTCGAGGTGTCGGTGCCACCATTCCCGCTGACGTGTCGGTCCGAGTGGATCGCTGCTCTTGGTTGCCGTCACTGTGGAGAGGGTATTGGCTGCAGCCCGTCGATGTTGACCGGACTAGCTATCCCGCCCCGGCGCGTGGTTGCGTGGTTATGGGAGGTGTTGATATCAGCCGGTATCGATTGAGCGGAAGCCTTCGGCCAGTGTTCCCTCAGGAAATCCGCCGCTCTTGGCTGTCTCGGCTGCCCATTGTCGGATCATGGCTGACATGTTCTCGGGCTCAGACATCTGGCTTTGATGGCAGAGCAAGGCCTTGACCTTGGTATCGATGGTGTCGGTGATGTCGACATAGGTGTCTGGCTCTTGTGATGCGGTAAGCCAGACCTCGGGAACAGCGTGAGGCTCGAGGCCTTCATTCTTGAGCAGGTCGGGGAAGGCAAACTGGTTTCGGGCATCGGGGTAGATGGCATTGAGTGTTGCTTCACCGGTGGCGAGATGGTCAGGGTGGCTGGAATACATCCGGTCAAGGAGCCTGATTGGTGACTGAGTGATGACCCGATCGGGCCGGACCTGGCGAATGACCCGGGCAATAGCCTTTCGCAGTTCGAGGCTGGGAACTACTGCCCCATCAGGGAAGCCTAAGAAGTGGAGCTCACTCACACCGACGACGGCTGCTGCTGCTCGTTGTTCTGTCTCTCGCAGTGTTGCCATGTCTGATCGTGAAACCGATGGATCAGATCCTCCGGCTTGGCCGCTAGTGACAAGGCAGTAGACAACTCGATGGCCCGCGGCGGTCAGGGTCGTTGTTGTTCCGGCGATTCCGAAATCAACGTCATCAGGATGGGCGACGACACAAAGAACGGTGAGGGGCTCAGGGAGAGGGACCGTTGGAAGATCAGTGTTGTCGGGGTCTACCGGTTCGTCCATTGGACCAAACCTATCTGGACAGGCCAAGATGTCGCATGGCCAAGATGTCAATCGAAGAACGCGAAACATTCCTAGCCCGACCTCATGTCGGGATTCTTGGGATTGAACACCTGGGACGGGGCCCACTTGCGGTGCCAATCTGGTATAGCTATGAGCCGGGCGGTGACCTCGTGATCTTGACCAGTCCGACCTCGCTGAAGGGGCGCCTCATTGAGGCAGCTGGTCGCTTCAGCCTGTGTGCCCAGTCGGAGAAGCTTCCCTACAAGTACGTGATGGTGGAGGGACCGGTGATCGAGACTCGTCCTTGTTCTATCGAGGACGATGCTCGTCCGATGGCTCATCGCTATTTGGGTGCTGCTGGTGGTGACCAGTACATCGACAGTGGTGATGACAGCACCAGTGCGTGCTTCATCATGCGTCCTGAACACTGGTATTCCGTCGACTACGGCAAAAGCTAGCCAGGGGTCACCAAAGCGCAGAGCCAAGGCGCTACGATCATGCATTCTTGATCCCTTAGTGGGTCACGGGGCCATAGCTCAGTTGGTAGAGCGCTGCCTTTGCAAGGCAGATGTCGGGAGTTCAATTCTCCCTGGCTCCACGCCGTTCACTTCGTTCACTAACCGAGTTTCCACGCCGTGCTAGTCACGCAATGCGTAGAAGGTTCCGTTGCGGCTGCCGACAAAGATGGAGCCTTGCCACACGGCGGGTGTTGATTCGAGGCAGCCGCCCAGGTGTATGGACCAGATCTCGGCCGGCGCCACGGTCGTGTCGCTGACGTCGAAGGCATGCATGTCACCTTCACAGTCACCTTGTAGCAAGACATTGTCGACAACAACCGGGCTTTGCCACAAGGGCCCTCGCAGCCGAAGGGTCCAGCGTTCGGACCCATCCACACGATCAAGGCCAAGGATTCTTCCGTCATCGGTTGGCACGATCAGGATGTCTTGGTGAATGGCCGGGGTGGCCCACACCCCAGTGTCCAATCCATTGTTGGCCTCTCGGCTCCAGACAACCGGATTCTCAACATTTTTCGGATCCAGCTTCATGACCTGGCCGAGTTCGTTGGAGCGCGCGTTGCCCCGTTCAAACTCCGTAGCCACATACAGCATGCCCTCGTCGTCAATAACGATTGAGGCGTCGGTGTCATCACCGGCCCAGAACCGGAAGACCCGTTCGGGTATCCCGCCTTCTTGTAGCGAGGTGATGTCCCAACCTTGAACAAGGCCACCAGAGTTGGCGAAGTAGACCACGTTGCCGCTGATCGCCACCGAATTTTCGATGGAAACGTTGCCACCGACAGCGGCAGTGAGCTCGCTGTCCCAACCCTCAACAGAGAAGACAATCTCGGGGTTGACTGTGACCAAACCTTCCCCGTCGTAGCCCCGGTTGAGCTTGACGATGAAGAAGCGAGAGTTCTCGCCGCCCTCAAAAAGGTAGTCGTTGACAATGAGCCCGGATCCGTCCCAGTCATTGTTCCACTTGATCGGCTTGACTGCCTCGGCTGAAAGCTTCCACAGTGCCTCGGGTTCGGGACGATCGAGGGCGACGACATGATAGAAACTGTCGCGGCTGCCGGTGTACATCAGCGGGAAACCGTCGGGATCGATGGTGATGGAACCCTTGATGATGTCATCGGTCAAATAGGCGGGATAGACCTCGGCACCCGTTGCCGGATCAAGGAAGTTGACCTTCTGGTTGTAGGCCCCGAGTCCGACCCACCAGGCGTCGTCGTTGCCGGGGGGATGAAAAACTGCCGGCTGGCCAGTCCATCCGGAGCCGCACCAAGTCTTGTCCTTGCCACCGACGGTCGAGTTGCTGCAGCCGATGTCGAAGGTCCAGGCCACAGTCGGGTTCTGGGGTACCGGACCTTGCCCGTAGTAGGTGCGCGTTGGATTGCCTCGAAAGGTGAGTAGGCCCTCAACTCCACCGAGGTTCGCCCATGGCTTACCGGCTGAAGTGGGGTCGACCCAACCTTCGTATGGTGGTTCGGTTGTTGTTGTTGGCTCCGCCGTCGTTGCCGGCGGGATGGTGGTCGTACTTGTTGTCGGTGCCATGGTCGTTGGGCTGGAGGCATTGGTGACGAGCGGAGCCAATGACTCGTCGGGGCTGAGTGCTACTTCGGATGTTCCGCGCCCAAACAAGACCATCCCTGCGCCCAAGGTGAGAGCGAGACCGACCAGAAGGATCACGAGCTTGTCCGAGCTCTCACTATTCTTCTTTGCAGTCACAACTACCCGAGCCCACCTTCGGCGACCATTACCCGAGCCCACCTTCGGCGACCATTACCCGAGCCCACCTTCGGCGACCATTACCCGAGCCCACCTTCGGCGACCATGCGTTCTAGCATGAGGTCAGGGAAGTCAGCAATCACCCTGTCCATCCAGTAGCGGCTCTCAAACAGCGCAAGCAGAGTCCCGTCGGCTCGCTTCAGCACGTCAACCCCTTGCATGGCTTGCAACTGTTCAGTCGACTCGGCATTGGTCTTGCGAGCAATGGTGAAGGGCGTATTGCTTAGCTCGACTGGTGCGCCGAACTCGTTCTCGAGGCGGAAGGTGGCAACCTCGAACTGGAGCTGACCGACCGCGGCAAGCACGGGTGCCTGGTCGCCGAGGTAGTCGTCGCGTAAGACCTGGATGGCCCCCTCCTCATCCAGTTGAGCGATCCCCTTGCGGAACTGCTTGAACTTGGAGGTGTCTTTCACCCGGATCCGCATGAAGTGCTCGGGGGCGAACGCCGGCAACGCAGGAAACTCACACGGCTTGTTCACGTATACCGCGTCACCAACCCGAACATCGTTGGCGTTGACCAGGCCGAGGATGTCGCCCGGGTAGGCAACATCGACGGTGTCTCGGTCCTGTCCAAACAAGGTTTGGGCGTACTTGGTAGAGAACTGTCGCCCTGAGGCCGCAGCGGTTGCAATCAGGCCACGTTCGAACACCCCGCTGCAAACCCGTACAAAGGCAATGCGATCTCGGTGAGACTTGTCCATGCCAGCCTGCATCTTGAACACCAAACCAGAAAATGGTTCGTCCAGTTTCCGGTGGTCACCGTCAGCCAGCAGGCGGGCACTCGGTGGCGGAATCAGATCGACCACGCCGTCCAGCAGGAAGCGGATGCCAAAGTTGGTCATGGCTGAACCAAAGAACACTGGCGTGCTCATACCGGCCAAGAACGTCTCCTTGTTCACAACTTGCCCGACCTCGCGTAGCAGCTCGGCTTCTTCTTGAGCAGAGCTCCACCATTCGCCGTCTAACTTCTCGGCCTCGCTGGGATCAACAATGGTTTCAGGGGCCATGGTCGCGCCGCGGGCGGTTCGTTCGAAGCGGGTGTATTCGCCGGTGTCTTGGTGGATCAAGCCACGGAAGTCTCCTGGTATCCCAACAGGCCAGGTGACGGGTGTTGGTTCAACGACCAGTGTCTCTTCGATCTCATCCAGGAGTTCCAACGGGTCCTTGCCCGGCCGGTCCCACTTGTTGATGAAGATCATGAACGGGATCTCCCGTTCACGGCAAACCTCGAACAATTTCAGGGTCTGCTTCTCGATGCCCTTACCAGCATCCAACACCATGACTGCCGCATCGGCGGCGGCCAGAACTCGGTAGGTGTCTTCGGAGAAATCGCGGTGACCAGGGGTGTCAAGCAGGTTGATGACGCAGTCGCGGTATCCAAACTGCAAGGCGGCAGAGGTGATGGAGATCCCTCGCTGTTGTTCCATCTCCATCCAGTCCGAGGTGGCGGCTCGACGGCCTGCCCTGGCCTTGACCGTGCCGGCCTCCTTGCCCAACGCTCCGCCATAGAGCAGGAACTTCTCGGTCAGGGTGGTTTTGCCCGCGTCGGGGTGGGAGATGATGGCGAACGTTCGTCGTCTCGCAGCCTCGGCAATGGGATCACTCACGGGGCATGACGTTAGCGGACCCACTGGCTTTCGGGTGTCTCTTTAGTGGGGCTACGCTCGATGGGTGACTACCTCCGTTCGTACCTTTCCAGGGGCCAAGACTCCTGATCGCTCTTGGATTGTTGACAGTAGTGGCCTGTCCATCGCCGCTTACCAGTGGGGATCAGAGTCCGGACGGCCCCTCCTGCTGGCCCATGGTGGATTCGATTTCGCCCGAACCATGGACCGATTCGCCCCCTTGCTGGCGGCACAGGGTTGGAAGGTCATTGCCTGGGACCACCGCGGACATGGCAATAGTGAGCACGCAGCGCTCTACAGCTGGGATGCCGATATTCGAGACGGTGTTGCCGTTCTCGACTCGGTAACCACCGAAGCTGTTCCCGTTGTTGGCCACTCCAAGGGTGGTGCGCTGGCCTTGACCTTGGCCACCATTCGCCCAGACCGGGTTTCGGCCCTGGTCAACCTTGACGGGCTGCCCTCCCACCGCACAGTTCCTGACATTCCTGACCGAGAACGGACCAGAGTGATGGCCAGTGACCTGACCAACCGGTTGGATTTCCGGCGTCGAGCCCATGAGGGTGCCCGTAAGCCGGGGACGATTGAAGAACTCGCGGCTCGGCGCAAGAAGATGAACCCTCGTTTGAGCGATGATTGGCTGGAGTACCTGGTGACCGTTGGAGGGAGTGAGAGTGATGATGGTTGGCGCTGGAACCTTGATGCCAGCATGCGCTTTGGCGGATTCGGCCCCTTCCGTCCGGAATGGTCGCTGGCTCGCATGCCGGGTATCGCTGTGCCGATGCTGGCCATGCTTGGAACCGAGCAGGAAGAAATGGGATGGGGCACCCTGCCCGAAGACGTCGAACCCTGGCTGCCGCCCGGTGCCAAACTCATGCCCCTTGAAGGGGTCGGTCACTTCCTTCATATCGAGAAGCCGGACCTGGTTGCCAACCTGATTTTGGAGTTCTTGGCATGAGCGTGTCGAAGGCGAAGAACGAAACAGACCCAACTGACCCGGTGAGCGATGTGACCTGGTTGCAACACAACCGGATTCGGCTCGCCCTCCATCAGTTGAAGGAAGGGCGGCCAAGGGGGCACGGCAATCCACTGCTCATTCTTCATGGTCTTGGTGAGCTAACCCGACTGCCGGCAGATCCGTGGGATCACTGGTCTGGTCCAATCTGGGGTCTTGATCTCACTGGTCACGGCCAATCGCAGGTTCCAAAAGGCGGTGGCTACACCGCAGAAGTCTTGATGGGGGACGTGGATGTTGCGCTGGCTCACCTCGGCCCGGTGACCCTGTTTGGCCGCGGCCTCGGTGCCTATATTGCTCTGCTAGTAGCGGGTGCTCGACCTGAGTTGGTCAACGGGGTAGTCCTTACCGATGGATCGGGCTTAACCGGTGGCGGAGAGGGCCCCCAGTCCTCGACCTGGTACCTGCCTGCTGATGCCGATGGCCGGGCGCCAGATCCCTATGCCTTGTATGAGCTTTCCAATGACGTTCGGCCCTCAGATTATGCCATTGGGTTTCTGCAGCTCTTGCTGAATGGCTCAGAACTGGATGTTCCTCTGGTGGTTGCCGCCAAAAACCGGCCACCCTGGTTGGCTGCTGTTGCCAAGGATCCGGGTGTGGTTTGTGAGGGGCTTCCCCAAGCCTTCGAGCGCTACAACCAGAGCTGAAGGCTCTTTGCCTCCCCGTTCGGGGTCTCGATATCCCTACAGACGCCGTTTCCGGGCTGTTCACGGTGGAGGTCTACCTTGCTGCTAACACGGCAGCGAACCAATCGACCTGTCATTGGCGCGAGGGACTACACATGTTTGACTGGACAGAGAATCTGAAGAAAAGGTCCACCGAACACCTGAATCCAGGTGAGGAGTATCAGGCTGCGTCATCGGTGGAGGCGCCGGGCATTCTTGGTCGAGGATTCGCCGTGGGAATGGGGGGTGCAATCGGTAGAGGAGCGGCGGCGGTGGCTCATAATAAGGCCATAGATGAAAGAGAGATCACCCTTGCTGACTCCATCGCAGGCACATTGCCTGTCCAGAAGGCCGTCATAGTGGTCACCAATCAGCGGTTCTTGATGTTCACCTACGGCGGCATGATCACCCTTAAGGCCAAGGAGCTGATCTTCGAACTCCCGCGAGATCAGGTCAGTCACTCAACCTTCAAGAAGGGCAAGCTGGTGGACAAGATCGAACTGCACTTCGTCGACGGATCAGCTGCCAACTTCGAGATTGGGCGCGCCGCCAAGCTGAGCGTTGTTGCCGAAGCACTCGGGTCAGCACCTGTTGAGTAGATGCTTGTGAGCTTGAGAGAGCAGCTCAGCTGCTCAGCCTGCGATCAGTCTGGTTCGTGATGAAGATCGATGATGCCAAGCCGGACCGCACCCAACACGGCATGGGTCAGGCTTTGTGCGTCGAGCTTGCGATAGATGGCGTTGAGGTGGTTGTGAACAGTCTTGGTTGTGATCCCCAGATAGCGACCAGCCTGCTTGGTGCTCATTCCGTCAGCAATGGCCTGCAAGATCTCGATCTGGCGATCAGACAGCAGGTCTTCATTGGCCTGAGCGTTGGTCACCGTGTTGATCATGGCTCCGGCCAAGGCGGGCGACAGTGCCGTCTCACCGTCGGCCACTCGCAAGACAGTCGCCCGAAGGTCGGTGAAGGACGTTCCCTTGCTCAGATACGCACTGGCACCCGCAGCAATAGCATCACGAGTCTTGTCGATGTCGTCGTGCATGGTGAGCACGGCAATCCGGGTAGCCGGAACCTGCTCTCGGATCAGTCGCGTAGCCTCGATGCCGTCCATGACAGGCATGGATAGATCCATCAATACGACCTGGGGTTGCAGGGCCTTGGCTAAGGCGACGGCCTCTTCACCAGTTGATGCCTCACCGACGACGGTGTCGCCGGCTGATTCGAAGGAGCGACGCAGACCATCGCGTAGAAGAGCATGGTCATCGGCAAGCAGGATCTTGATCATTTATTTGACCTCTCGGACTGGTTGACTGGTCAGAACAGTAACGACCGTACCCTGATCGGGCTCGCTCGTAACCTCTAGGATCGCCCCTACAGACGCTGCTCGTTCACGCATACCAACCAAACCATAGGCCGTTCCGCGTATACCTTGGCTCGGATCGAACCCACGACCGTTGTCCTGGATGACCAAAACACCCCGCCCGGCCTCTACAGACCAACCAATATGGGCATGTGTGGCCATCGCGTGTTTCTCAACATTTGTCAGCGCTTCTTGCACAATTCGCAGAAGTTCGTTCTCAACAACGGCTGAAAGTCGGTCAGAACGCTCCTCGGGAACAATGAGGGTGACGTCGATCCTGCTTCGTTTTTCGAAGCGATCAACCACTTCGACGAGCAAGGTGCTGAGTGGTCGCTCGGTGGTAACCGACGCCCGCAGTTCGATCAGAGTGTCTCGAAGTTCGGCAATGGCGCCCTGGGTGTCTTCATGGAGTTGTTTGAGGTCCATTGACGGTTCGGCTTGCTCACTATTGATACGTTCGAGTTCGAGTCCGATGTAGGTGAGGTACTGTCCGAGACGGTCATGAAGGTCCCGGGCAATTCGGGTTCGTTCTTCAGCGGCAGCAAGTGAACGCAGGCGTTTGAAGGCTCGGGCATTGGAGACCGTCAGGGCCAGAACATCGGCCATACCAGTGAGTAGATCCGAGTCGGTTTGATTGAACGGTTCGGCCCGGTTGGCGCGTTCGATTCCAATGAGGCCAGTGTCGATGCCGTCAACCATCAAGCGAACGTAGATTCCGCTGCCAGCTCGGGGGCTAACGACGGAGAGGTCGCTGATACGCAAGGTTGTTGAGCGGGCCGCGGCCTCGATGAGGGGTGAGGGGAGGTGGCGTGAGTCCAGCAGCGGAGGAAGGTTGAACCCTTCCTGGATCTGGGGGGACCAGCTGCCGTCTTCATAGGTCAGCAAGATGATGCGATCCGCGGCGAAGGTATCGCGCAGTTGCTGGCGTGTTGTAGCGAGAACTTCTTCTAGATCCAGTGAGGACGGAAGGGTCCTCGTCAGGTGATTGAGGACTCCGAGAACCTGGTTGGTTTCGGCCAGTCGACCAATTCGCTCGGCCTGAACCAGACGGCGTCCTTCGAGTAAGAGCAGGCGCTCATGGGCCAACCCGGGGAATACGGCTGCTGCGGCTAGGGCCAAAACACCAATCGCAATAGGTGTAGAGAAGGAACCTTCAAATACCGCTGCGACGGCAACGGTCACTCCAAGGCTGATGGTGGCGGCCCACATTCCTTCGTACAGGCCCCACCCGAAGGCAACAATGGCAACGGAGACAAAGACCGTTCCGACAAAGGCACTGGTGAGGCCTGAGTTGTAGCCGATGGCACCAGACAGCAAGACGACGTCAACGAACGCGTACCAGAGTTGCCATCCGCGGCGATCACCGAGTCGGAGCGGTCTCATGGTTCGCCATGACGCCAAGAAGATGGCGATGGTGAGGGCAACAACGATGGGGAAGGTGATGGTTGTGCCGCCGGTTGCCGTCCAGGCCAAGCCGATCATGACCGCACCCCAGCGCAGGGTGGCTAGTGCCGCAACCAGCGAGCCAGCGACGGCCGGTCCAAGTTCCAGAGCCTTGCCTGGTTCGTCGGTCGCATCGTGACGTAGGGCGCGCAAGACTCCAAGAAGCTCACCGGCTGTCGTTCGTTTTTGCGACAGCCGGTTGTCGGTGGAATCCCGAGTACCGGTCACAGTGTTCTCATCGGCATTTCTTCGCCGGGTTGAACTAGTCGTTGCGAACCCGTCCGTTCGAGCCGGTCAGACTGACTCGTCAGTGGGTGCGTGATGCGACATAGTTGGCCAGGGTGACCATGATGTGGCGAATATCTGCCCCAAAGGGTAGGTCAGCAGCGAGTGTCGATGCGGTTTCGACCAGATGATCGATCCTGGTCTCGATGTCGAAGATGGCGCCGGTAGCTTCCATCACACCAACAATCTCGTCCACTTGGGCCGGGAGAAGGTCGCGTTTCCCGATCAGGCTGAGGGTTGTGAGCTGACCAGCATCAGCTCGCTCAAAGGCCGATGCCACGAGTTCGGTCAGCTTTCCCTCCCGCAGATCATCCCCAACGGGCTTGCCAACATGGTCGGGGTCTCCCAACACGCCAAGCAGGTCGTCTCGTAGCTGGAAAGCTTGTCCGACCGGCCGCCCAAAGGCATCCAACGCTTCCAGCAGGTCGGGTTGGGGAAGCGGACTTGCCAGCGCCGAGCCAAGTTGGAGTGGCCGTACAATGGTGTAGAGAGCGGACTTGAAGGTGGCAACGTCTTGGGCAGTCTGGCGATCGGAATCTCCGGCGGCAGCTGAGCGCATGTCCAGGTATTGCCCAAGATTGAGTTCAATCCGCAACTCGTCCCAGATCGCTCGGGCAGAGGGCGAAGACACCCCCATGAGCTGGTCGGCATAGACATGGCTGAGGTCGCCGACCAAGATGGCAACACCCTCACCGTAGCGACGAGGCTCGCCGCGCCAATCAAGCTCACTGACCCGTCGAGCCTGGCGGATGTGGATGGTTTCGAGACCCCGGCGAGTATCAGCACCGTCCATGATGTCGTCATGAATGAGGGCAAAGGTTTGTAGGAGCTCAAAGGCAGCCCCACAATCAATAACCGTCTTTTCAGATTCTTCCGAAGGCTGCTCGCTGCCAAGACCGAGGTTGACGAGGTTGCCCCGCCATGCCCAGTAGCAGAAGGCGGCGCGGATTCGTTTTCCTCCGCCCGACATTCGTTGGAGTTCGGCGACCGCCTCGCCTAGGCGCGGCTCGACCCCGACCCATCGGTCCTGCTCATGGCGAAAGAGTTGGTCAAGCCGGTCATCGACGCGAGAGGCGACATGGCTGATCTCCGGAGGGGGCAAGGCCATTACTGATTATCGCCCTGGTCACTATCCAGATCTGTATCTAGGCCAGCGACGACCTTGTCGACATCGTTTCGAACGATGCTCAGTCTGGTCCGACAGTGGGATAGGAGGTTGGCGGCTCGCCCGACTTTTGTTGCCAGGGTGTCAACATCAACAAGCGATGATTCGAGTTCGGCCAAGATGGCCTCAAGTTCGGTTAGCGCCTCGGCGTACCCGAGATCGCTGATGCTCTCGTCTGGTGCTGTTTTCTTCGTCATGCAGTTACTTCACCATCGTCTGGGGCTGGCTTGTCTGGGGTGTCTGGGGCTGTGTCTTCAGTCTGAGAAGTTACTGTCGAGGTGACCGTTCCGCCAAGAAGTGTTGTCACAAGCGTGTCTCCCTGGCGAACCTCGCTTGGATGGCGCAGGACTCGACTTGTCTGGCTTGTTGCTTCTTTTGCACCCCCATCAGCCTTTTCGATCCGGGTGATTGACCAGCCGCGGGCGAGGGCGTTGGCCGGGTCAAGGGCGCGGATCCGAAGGTCGGCTCGCTCCAGGGTGACGTCTGCCCGTTCAAGGCCCAACATCGCTGCCTGGGTTAGCTTGTCGCCAAAACGGTCCAGCTGGACTGATGACCGGTTTGTTGCCTCCAGGGCGGAGCGGGCAACCCGTGCCTGGTAGGAACCGAGAATGAGATCGGCTTGGCGCAGGTGGTCGTTGCTTCGATGGGCGATCCGATCGGCACAGGCGGAGACTCGCCGCTCAAAATGTTGGACGGTGTCGATGAGGACTCTGGCCGAGGCAGTTGGAGTCTTGGCTGAGGTATGGGCTACCTCATCGGCAACTGACTGATCGGTTTCGTGGCCGACACCAACAATGACGGGGAGCGCACTGCTGGCAATGGCCCGTGCGATGTCACCTTGGTCAAAGGCTGCCAGGTCGGTTTTGGCGCCGCCTCCTCGAATGAGGACAATGACGTCGAACTGTTCGTGGTTGAGTTGGCCAGCATCGATGAGAGCTTTCGTAATACCCGAAACGGCCTCATCGCCTTGGACTCGGGTGTCATACATGGTCACGTCGAACCTGTATGCGCTTGAGGCAAGCTCATCGTTGAAGTCGGCCTCGGCGGCACTTCCGGTGCTGGTGATGAGAGCAACTCGGAGGGGGAGCACAGGGATTCGGTGACGCTTGTTGGTCGCCAATAGTCCTTCGGCCTTGAGCTCGGCCAAAAGCTGTGCTTTTGCCGACTCGAGCTGGCCCAGGGTGTAGGCCGGGTCGATCAGGGTCATGATGAGCTGGACGCGACTCTGGGGCGGGTAGTAGGTGACCTTGCCGCGAATCTGTACCTCGACACCATCGGTCATGCGGATGGCGTTGGTTCGTTTCAGGATGGCATTGACCCGGTATTTCGCTTTGGCGAAGAGGGCGACCGGGATACTTGCCTGCTGGTTCCCCGTTTGGGAGTCAGATTCGACCAGGTCGAAGTAGACGTGGCCGTTCGCTGATCGGGAAATCCCCGAGATCGCGCCGCGGACCCAGACCTCGTCCGGGAACGCATCATCGACCGACCGCGAGACACGTTCGCAGAGTTCCTGAACTGATAGACCTTCGGGCACTCCTTGACGCTATCTGGAGCGACAAAGAAGCACCGAACTGATGAACGTGGCAGACTCCTCAATACTGCTCTGGGTAGGGTCACCCATCGGTGGACCTGTCCCCGCATATTGCCAAGCCCACCCGCCTTCCATCTGAGACTCCCCAATGTCACCGCCATCAACCACCCGCGCCGAACCGAATCCTTTCCTACTATCCACTTCAACACTGTCCGTGATGACTAATGTCGCCTGTCGGGCTCCTGGAGTACGTCGCACCAGTGAGGCCGGTTGGAGTGTTTGAGGTGGGCGAAAATAGTTCTTCCAATAGTCAGCTGCCGTTTGATCCGCCGCTGCCAGTGTCTCTCGGGACCGGTCTGTTGACCGGCGACGGACTGGCCGGGGGTCTCATTGGTGATGGTATGACCCTGCACGGTCGGCGGTCCAGTGACAGCCGGTCGACTCCGGTTAATGGGGTTGCGGTGACTACCGTCAACCCGGGAACTGGTCGCTCGCATCTGATGTATGTCAGCGAGAACCTGGCCGACTTACTTGGCTTTCGTCCCGACCAGTTGTTGGGGCGAAGTCCGCATGAGCTCCTGGCTGACAGAACCCCCATTGCCCAGCTAGATGCTGCCGCAGACGTTGTGGAGAGCGGTAAGCAAGCGACTCTCCGACTGGATCTGCGTCACGCAAATGGTGATGACGTTCCGGTTGAGGCCACCTTCCTTGCGCTCCCTGCGCCCAATGGTGGCTGGCCGTGTTTCCTCGCCCTGTACCGCCATCAGTCTGAATGGCCTCGACCAGAAGAACTGCTGGCTGACCAGTCAGCAATGTTGGATTCCTTGGCTCGCGGCCATGAGGTCATCGATGTGCTTCGCCAGGTCGCTGGCCAGGTGCAGGATCAGATTCGTGGCGGGTCCTGCTGGTTCGGATTGGTTGATGGAGTTGGCCTGATGGAGCCGGTTTTGGTCGGGCGACATGGCACCGACATGGTCGACGAAGTTCTCCAAACTCTCACAGAGAGTGGTCAATCGTCCACTCCTAGCTATTTGCGAGTCGATGACTTTTCCCTCGAATTGGGGATGGCACTCCGGGCCGAGGACATCGGGATTTTGTGGGTCTATCCCATCATTGGTGCTGACCGGCGCAACCAAGGCCTCATGATTCTCGGCCTAGCTGATCGGGCACAACCACACCCATCAGAACACCAGATGCTGGAACACCTGTCTCGGGTGGTTGCGGTTGCCGTTGAGCGCTCTCGGGCCGAAGCATCCCTCGCCCATCAGACATTGCACGACTCCTTGACCCAGCTTCCCAATCGTGCCCTCATTATCGACCGACTTGAACAAGCTGTTGCCCGCCTTGGCCGCGACAACAACCGTCTGGCGGTCCTCCTGGTCGATCTCGACCGCTTCAAGGCCCTGAACGACACTCGTGGCCCCGATACTGGCGACGAGGTTCTGGTTGAGGTTTCTCGGCGCCTTCGACGCTCGGTCCGACTTGGCGACACCGTTGGCCGAATTGGCGGCGACCAGTTCCTGGTTCTTTGTGTTGCCATGAACGATGAGAACGACGCGTCGGCTATGGCGGAGCGAATTGTTCGCAGCGTCTCTGAACCCATGGATCTCACCGATGACTCCTTGACGGTGTCATCCTCGGTTGGCGTTGTACTTGTCAGCCAGCCAGGACAATCTCCGGCATCGATCATCTCCAGCGCCGAGTCGGCCTTGGCGTGCGCGGTCAAGGACGGGCGCGGTGGCTACGCCCTGTTTGAAGAGGGGCTGCAACAGCGGGTCCTGATCCGCCATGATGTCGAGCAAGCCCTGCAGGTTGCGATCACCGAGGACGAGCTCGTTCTGCACTATCAGCCCCTGGTTGACATCCCAACTGGCCGGATGATTGGGGCTGAAGCCCTCATCCGGTGGAATCGTCCCGGGCATGGCCTGATGCCACCGAACTCCTTCATCGAGATAGCCGAAGAGACCGGACTCATTGTCCCCGTAGGCGCCTGGGTTATTGATGAAGCGTGTCGTCAGCTGGCTGGTTGGCCGCTGGACCCCCTCGGCAACTCACCGGTGATCACCGTCAATCTGTCAGCCAAACAGCTGGCGGAGAGTTCGCTCGTCAGCACCGTGCTGGCGGCTATGGATCGTCACGGGATCCCGCCCGAACGACTCGGGTTCGAAGTGACCGAATCGATGCAGGTCGAAGAGGTCGAGATCGCCATCGTCACCCTGAAACGCCTGGCCGCCCTTGGCTGCAAGCTGGCGATCGACGACTTTGGTGTCGGCTATGCCTCGCTTGACTACCTGCGACGTTTCTCCATGGCTGACACCCTCAAGATCGACCGATCCTTTGTATCGGGCCTCGGCGATTCACGAGAAGACACCGCCATCGTTTCTTCCTCAATCGCATTGGCAAAGTCACTGGAAATGACGGTCATTGGTGAGGGAGTCGAAACGTCCGAGCAGTACCACTACCTGGCCGAGATGGGCTGCGACATTGCACAGGGATACTTGCTAAGCCGCCCCGTCCCACTTGATCAGGTTCTGGAGTTGTGGAACCAGTCCATCCTGATCCAGCTCTAAACTCTGGCTAGGACCTGGGGAAACCGGGAACACCATCATCAAGGGCTACCCCGAAGGTGTTCAAGAACCCAGACACCATCTGGTAGTAGCCAACGCAGGTGACGAGTTCGATGAGGGCGATATCGTCCCAACGTTGTGCCAGCGCGGCATAGGTTGGGTCGCTCACACAATGGTCAGCGCAAAGCTCATCGGCCATCTTGATGAGCATGGCGTCCTCGTCAGACCAGTCGTGAGGCACCCCGGTTATGCCGCTGACCTCTTCTTGGGTGAGGCCAGCCTCGAGGCCAATGCTGATGTGTTGCCCAAATTCGTATTCGGCTTGACAGTTCCAGCCGACTCGTAGGATCACGATCTCCCGTTCTCGATCGGGGACCGTGCCGCGGTTCAAGAGTTGGCCACCCAGGCTCAGGAACTTCTTTAAGAGCCATGGATGATGCGCCATGGTGAAAAAGATGTTGAGGGGTTCCCCATCCAGGGAGATCGTTTGATCCAATATCTTGGATACATCAGCGTCGGGGTCCGCAACGGGATGAATTCGAGGTGAGGTTGGGCGTTGCCCCATGTCTTGGGAGTTCATGGTCTAGCTCTTTCTTGGTCTGAGCAGGCCTTCTTGGGCGACGGTGGCGATGAGCTTGCCTGCTGCGGTGTGCACGGTCCCATGGGCAACTCCGCGTGAACCTCGCAAGGACTGCAGTCGCATGTCATAGAGCAACCACTCTTCTGGATTGGGTTGGCGATGGAACCAGACGCTGTGGTCCAGGCTTGCCCCCATGAAGTCGTCCCATGCACCCTTGCTGGGATGGGCACTGCGGATGGCACCCATGGGAATGTGGTCTGAGCAATAGGCCATGGCCAAGCTGCCCGGGTCAGTAACTGAGCTCAGATCTCCCGGGCGGGCGATCTTGACCCAGGCCACGGTCTGGCCAGCATCCAGCAGCTCGCTTGGGATCTCTCGAACTTCGGAGACGCGGTCCCAATCATCATCAACACATTCCTCCGGAGGGGGAACGTCGAGGTTGACCGCCATACCGTCGATCTCAACATCAGGCTCGGCCCGGTGGTAGGAGGCAGAGAGGTTGAAGATGGCCCCACCGGCTTGGCGGGCGACGACCCGTCGTGTGCTGAAGGACCGACCGTCTCGTATCCGGTCAACATCAAACACGATTGGCTTGGACTCATCACCAGCGCGAATGAAGTAGCCGTGCAGTGAGTGCACCAGATGGTCAGCGTCATTGGTCAGCTGGGCGGCCATGAGAGCCTGGGCGACGACCTGGCCGCCGTAGACTCGCTGACGTCCCAGTTGTGGGCTGTGGCCGAGGTAGAGATCGGCAGCTAATTCTTCAAGGCAGAGCAGGTCGCTGAAGGTGTCGGTTGCGGGCAACGGTCGCTCGGCTGCTTGGTTAGGAGTTGTCGTCACGGTTTTCTTGTACCAATTCGATCAGGGTTCCGAAGCTGCCCTTGGGGTGGATGAAGGCAACGGTCGTTCCCCGGGATCCTGGGCGGGGAACCTTGTCAATTGGAGTTGCTCCGGCGGCAACCATGGCAGCCAAGGCGTCCGCACAATTGTCGACTCGATAGCCGACGTGATGCAAACCTTCGCCGCGCTTTTCGATCGACTTGGCAATGGGAGAATCCGGTCGAGTAGCCGCCGTTAGTTGGATGTAGGAGTCGGCCACCTTGACGAGGGCCTCTTCAACCCCATCACTTTCGACGACTTCACGGTGATGGACTTGTGCCCCGAAGGCTTCGGCGTAGTAGTCAATGGCTGCTTGGAGGTCGCGGACGGCGATGGCAATATGATCGATTTCGGTAAGGATCATGAACGGGTCCTACTTCTTGAGTGAGTCGGCGTGGCGGCGGAAACGAGTAATCTTGTCTTCGCCGATGGCTTCGCGCTTGTCGGGGTCGCTGATGCCAAGTCCTTCGCTTGGGGCCATGCACAAAACGCCGAGCTTGCCTTCGTGAAGATTTCGATGAACCTGGAAGGAGGCCTCGCCTGCTTGCTCCAACGGATACACAGCTGAGAGGATCGGCTGGATCTTGCCAAGGTCGATGAGGCGGTTCATTTCCCAGGCTTCTTGGTAGTTGGCGAAGTGGCTGGAGACGATGCGCTTGAGCTTCATCCAGAGATGACGGTTGTCGTACTCGATCATGTAGCCGCTGGTTGCAGCACAGGTCACGATCGAGCCGCCACGGGCAGCAGCAAAGACGGAGGCCCCCATGGTTTGACGACCGGGGTGCTCAAAGACGATATTTGGATCTTCACCGACAACAGAACGGATCTTCTTGCCGAACCGTCGCCACTCTGACTCGTCCTGAGTATGGGGATCACTCCAGAACTTGTAGTCCTCGGCCTTGCGGTCAATGACTGCGTCACAACCCAGGGAGTGCAACAGGTCAGCCTTGTCCGGGCTGGATACCACTCCGACCGGAATGCCGCCTCCATTGAGAACCAACTGGGTTGCGTAGCCGCCAAGACCACCAGTTGCTCCCCAGATGAGGACGACGTCACCCTGCTTCATGGATGCGGCGTTCTGGCCGACCAGCATGCGGTAGCTGGTTGATGCGCATAGGGCGTTCACTGCTGATTCTTCCCAGCTGAGGTGGCTGGGTTTTGGCATGAGCTGATTGGCCTTAACCAGAGTGATGTCGGCTAGGCCACCAAAGTTGGTCTCAAAACCCCAGATCCTCTGGTTAGTGGCATGCATGGAGTCGTTGTGGCCCGATGGGTCTTGGGAATCGACGTGGTTGCAGTGGATGGTGACCTTGTCACCTGGTTTCCAGTTGCGTACCGCTGAGCCGACTCGCAGCACAACGCCTGCCCCGTCGGAGCCGATGATGTGTTTGTCCAATGCGTGGCGCTCTCCCCATTCACTCTCGCGGGCAAGACGGTCTAAGAAACCAAAGGTTGGCAACGGTTCGAAGATCGAGCTCCAGACGGTGTTGAAGTTGATGGAGCTGGCCATTTGGGCGACGAAGACTTCGTCGGGAGCGAGTTCGGGAAGGTCCACGTCACCAACGTGTAGGGACTTGCGGGGGTCCTTGTCCCAGGACTCGACTCCTTCGAACATGTCGGCTTCGTCTCGTCGGACGTAGGCGGCTCGGAAGCTGTCTGGCAGCTTGAGGTTGGCGAATTCCTCCGAAGAGGCGTCGTTGAGAAT
The DNA here is from genome assembly GCA_024280015.1 of Actinomycetes bacterium. GTDB lineage: Bacteria > Actinomycetota > Acidimicrobiia > Acidimicrobiales > SZUA-35 > JAJRQY01. The sequence continues at coordinate 20,272 of JAJRQY010000083.1, read as the reverse complement.
GGCGTTGAGGATCTCCTGCATGCGCGAAAGCTAGTGCTGATTGGCCCAAGAATACAAAGGCAAACGGACCCAATGGGTTTTGCGGGCCTCTGTTGTGGTCGTTTTGTTGGGATCCAACATGTTCTGACTGTTTTGTCGGGCTTGAAGGTTGTCTTGCCGGGCCTGAAGGGTTCCCCGAGTCCAGTTTGGCTAGTCTGGGCTGGTCATCCCATTGGTGTCATTTCGTAGGCTTTGCGTGAGCGACCAGTCCAATGGCTTATGTATTGGTGATTTCGTCCGAATGGGTACGGGTCGCCCTACGGAGGATTTGACGTGGTAATGAACCCACAAGAGATTGAGCGGACTGAGTTCCAGACGAGCTTCCGCGGCTATGACAAGCCTGAGGTCCGCAATTTCTTGCGCCGTCTTGCTCGTGAGCTTGTTCAGCTTCAGTCTGAAATGAACCCATCGGATGCTGACCCTGATGACAATGATGGCACCGGTACCGGTGATGCTTCTTCAGTTTCGGCCGATGAAGCCACGTCTTCTGTTGAGGTAGTTGAAGTTGCTGGATCAACGGACTTGGCAGCCACCAGTGACCTGCCTCAGCGTCCCTCGTTTGCCGACGCGGTGTCTTCGCGACCAGAACTGGTTGACGATCCGTCAGCCAGCGATTCAACCAGTGCCGATTCTCTTTCGCCGACTGCAGATGCCGATCTGTCTTCGTCCTCAGATGTAGCCACTGGCTCTTCAGCCACTGACTATGTAGCACCCGCTGTCACGCCACTAGGTGTCCCCTCCGAAAGCACAACGCCTGCAAACCTCTCTCCAGATGCTGTTCCTGCTGATGGGCCAGTGGTCGAAGTCCCTGCTGAGGTTGTGACTGGTGCTATCGCCGCTCCAGTTCAGAGTGAGACTGATGACGAGCGCTTCCAAGCCCTCGGTGACCGGATCGCCGGCCTGTTGAAGTCTGCGCATGAGTCCGCTGCGAGCCTGTCAGAGATGGCGGAGGTCGAGGTATCGGAGAAACTGGCCCTAGCTGAGGCCGAGGCTGATGTGATCCGCGCCGATGCGGAAGCCCAAGCGAATGAGATTCGCGAAGCTGCACTGGCTGAAGCTGAAGAGCTTCGGACCAACGCCCAGCTGAACTTGGCTGAAGCTGAAGAGCTGAAGGCGAAGGCAGTCTCGGATGGTCGAGATGAGCTCAAGGTCCAGCGCGAAGAAGTAGACGAGCTGACCAACGCGGCCTTCGAGGATCGAGAGTTGGCCATGGCCGAGCTCACCGATGCCCGCGGCCAGGTGACAGATCTTCTGGGTGAGGCTCGCTCACAGAGTGAGTTCCTACGCCATGAGGCCGAGGAAGTTATTCGTGCCCGAGTGCGGAAGAACATGGAGCAAGCCGAAGAGCGTCTCAACGTACTTCGGAACTCTGAGGTCGCTTCTCGTGCCCGCATTATTGCTGCCCACCAAGAGCTTGAGGGTGCGATCGCCCGTCTTGATATTGAAGAAGCCCCGACCCTTCCTGAGGATCCGGAACACTTTGCGCTGAGTGGTGCGCAAAAGCGTGCTGATGCCTCAAACTATGGCCAGATCGAAGCTGACTACAGCACCTTGGATGAAGACTCCGACCCGGTCCTTGCTAGCCCTGGATCTGACGAGAGTGACGCAACTGATACCGCGGCAGTGACCGAAGACTCGGTTGAGGTACTCGAGGTCGAGACTGTTCAGGTTCCCAAGCCCGAGACGGACGCTTCCGAGATGGAAATCATCGAAGTCGAGGTCCTGGACTCGCCTGTGTCCGGCAGCACAGCCAGCTCAGTGGCAGACACTGAGACTGACGCGAAGCCCGACGAGACGACTGACGCAAACTCTGGCGGCGACTCCATCTATACGCCTCCATCCGTTGAACCAATCAGCTTTGAGTCACCAGTCGTTGAGTCCGAAACAGTCCCGGAGGTTGCAGAGACTCCAGTAGCCGAATCATCCGAGCAACTTCCGCAACGGGGGATGGCAGTTCCTGAGGCGACGGTTCCTGAGAGCCCGCTTGAGACACCGCAAGCTCCTTTGGCTGCGGCCCCGGTAGTGCAGGCTGAGGCCGAGGAAACACCGTTCGGTCAAGATGAAGACGCCCTCGGACGCCTTGTCCGCCAGGCCATGGAACGTGCGGTCGACAGTGCACGGTCATCTGACTAACAACCTTGACTAATCGACCATTTTGGCCATTGTGACATGTTGCCTTCGCGGTGAAGTTGTAGCCACCTGATCTGTTTCCTCGCCAGTGGAAACTCGCTTGGAGTTGGTGAGATGGCCGGACTAGGCCAAACTGGCTAGCCACAAGGTCACTGCATCAAGGAGACAAACAATGGCTGGTTCGTACATCGTTGCCGGAGCGCGCACCCCGATTGGCAAGCTGAGTGGCGGCTATGCCAGCCTGGCTGCAACCGATCTTGGCGGCGTGGCCATCAAGGCGGCTCTTGAGCGTGCTGGGGTGACACCTGAACAGGTCGACTATGTCATCATGGGCCAAGTGCTCCAGGCCGGTGCTGGTCAGATAACGGCTCGGCAAGCCGCCGTGAATGCCGGGATCCCCATGAACGTCCCGGCTATCACCATCAACAAGGTCTGCTTATCTGGACTGAATTCCATCTACCTGGCCGATCAGATGATTGCCAGTGGTGAGGCTGACATCGTCATTGCCGGTGGCATGGAATCGATGACCAATGCGCCGTACCTGTTGCCGGGTGCGCGCGCTGGGTATCGGGCTGCGGACAAGACCGTGGTTGACTCCTTGTTCTACGACGGGCTGTTCTGTGCCTTTGATACGTGCGCTATGGGTGCAGCCACGGAGAAGTACGCGGCCTCAGCTGAGTTGTCGAGGGAAGCCCAAGATGCGTTCTCGGCTCAATCTCATGCTCGTGCTGCCACGGCGATGGCCGAGGGCCGGTTTGCGGGAGAGTTGGTGAGTGTCGAAGTCCCACAGCGTCGTGGTGATCCAATTGTGATTGACACTGACGAGGGTGTTCGTGCCTCAACTACAGTGGAATCGTTGTCTGGTCTTCGCCCGGCATTTGACAAGTCGGGCAATATCACTGCGGGCAATGCTTCCCAGATTTCCGACGGGGCCTCCGCAGTGGTGATGATGAGTAAGGCCATGGCCGAGAAGGTCGGTGTGACTCCTCTGGGTGAGGTAGTCAGTTATGGGATGATCGCCGGTCCTGACACATCCTTGTTGACCCAACCATCCCGAGCCATCGTCAATGCACTGGACAAAACAGACTTGTCGCTGGGCGATCTTGGATTGTTCGAACTTAACGAAGCCTTTGCTGCTGTTGGACTCGCGGCAATGGCCGACTTGGGAATTGGCGACGATGTTGTCAATGTGAATGGTGGAGCAGTCGCTCTCGGTCACCCGATCGGGGCATCCGGAAACCGGCTGGCCTTGACCCTCTTACACGAGATGAAACGCACAAATGTCACCTACGGTGCTGCTGCGCTCTGCGGTGGTGGTGGGCAGGGAGACGCATTGATTGTGCGCTCCGTGTCATAGAGAAGTCTTTTGGTTACATATTTCTTTGGGGGCCTTGACAAGTATTTCCCCGAAATTAGCGGCAAAGTCGACTTGCTCTTGCCCACTCTGTGCTGTAACGTAACTGCAAACAAGGTTGTTGTGACTCCCAAATGGGTGTTCTGGCCATTGGTCAGGCGCCGTCCGCCGCTTTCTCGGTGAGTTCAACAACATGGTGACAACCGGGTCGGTGACTCCTCTCCCCGCCGACCTGGTTCTCGCGTACGGCCTGAAATTGGCTACGGAGCGTGGCCCTTGTTGGAGACGAATGTCACGAACGTTTGGTAAGGCCTGGGCTGCTCGATCTGAGTTGTCCGTTTGGAGCGACTGCTTAGACCAACTCATTCTGACCAACTCGTTCAGACCGCTTGACGTCCCTTGAGAGCTCGACCGAGAGTGAGTTCATCGGCGTATTCGAGGTCTCCCCCGACCGGCAATCCTGATGCCAGGCGAGTCACCGTGATCTCGAACGGCTTGAGGATCTTGGTGGCGATGAATGATGCTGTTGTTTCACCCTCCATGTTTGGATTGGTGCACAAGATCACTTCGGTGATGTCTTCTGATGCGACTCGCAGCGCAAGCTCACGAATTTTGATCTGCTCCGGTCCAATGCCTTCCAACGGGTTGATTACGCCAAGCAAGACGTGATAGCGACCCTTGAATGAGCCGGTCTTCTCGATGGCGGAAATGTCCTTGGGTTCCTCGACCACACACAAGATGTGGGGGTCCCGACGCGGGTCGCTGCAGATGGTGCACTCGGCCTCTTCGGAAACATTGAAGCAACGTTCGCAGAAGGAGATCTTGTCCTTCAGGTCAACAATGGCGTTGGCCAAGCGGTCGGTGTCGATCCGATCGACCTTCAACAGATGGAAGGCAATGCGTTGGGCCGATTTGGGACCGATCCCGGGAAGGCGCCCAAGTTCGTCAATCAAGACCTCGACTGGCTTGGCGTAGGAGCTCACGCTCCTCCCAGCATGTCTCCAAGACCACCAAGGTCTGGCATCTGCATGGATTCCATCGAACTTTCCTGGATGTCGGCAACCTGATTGGAGCCATCGCGCAGGGCCGCGAGGATCAGGTCCTCCAACATCTCGATGTCATCAGGGTCAACAACATCGGGGGCGATGCTGATCGAGTTGAACACGCCAGCGCCGGTGATTTCAATAGTGACCTTGCCGCCTCCGGCTGATCCGGTCACGATTTGTTGGGCCTGGGCTTCTTGGGCGGCTGCCATTTCTTCTTGCATGGCTTGGGCTTGTTGAAGAAGGCCTCCAAGATCGAATCCACCTTGGTCAGTCATCTCTTTGTCTCCTCGAGGAAAGCGGTCCACTTCAGCGTAGGACCCATATCAGCAATTGATCCGACTCAGTCGTTGGGCTCGATGACTTCAGCGCCGGGAAAGGCTTGGGTCAGCCGTTCGATGCCGGTGGAGGCGACGTCGGGTGCGTTCTCTAGCTCGGATATGTCGCCAACCTCTTCGACAGTCTCATCCACCGGCTCCGGTTTGGCCTTTGCTGGTCTTGCCGTTGGGGCAGAACTGGGTGGAGCAGATGTGGTGGTGCTGTCACCATCGACGACTAAGGAGATGCGGATCGGTCGATTGAACTTGGCGGCGAGAGCGGCTTCGACGTCGGGCTTCACCTCTTCACATCGGTCGATCACGTGAGCGTTTGGCAGTCCGAACGAGGCACTGTCTCCGTCAAGGGCCACAAACTTGCCGAGGCGGAATCTGGCGCGAACCCGTTGGGGAAGTTCATCGAGAATGTCGCTAAAAGACGAGGTCAATTGATCGAGAGTGATGGCGGCGCCGGAAGATGCTGGCGGTTCATCACGTTGCTCGGCTTCACTGGCCGGGTGCTCCGTCGGTGTGCCGGTATCGGTTGGTTGGTTGGCTGGTTCTTGGGCGGTCGGTGGCTGGGCTTCAGTGTCCTGCGAGGCCGGAGGGCGAGGCTGGGAGGAGGGTTGGCGTGTTGGTGGCGGAGTGCCCGCTGATGGGGGAGGGGTGGGAGCGGCTGGGGCCTTGCTAGCCGGTGCGGGTGGGGGAGCATTCCTAGTCGGGGGTGCAGTTTCGGCCAGGGTGGCCCGTGCTGCGGCCGCTGGCCCCTTGCTGTCGATATCCCCCGGTGGTGGTTGGCTCGGCTTTGGGTCAGGTTTCGTGTCTGCCTCTGGCTCGCTGTCGACCAGCTTTAGAAGCGGCTCACTCGGAGCTTCGTCAGCTTCGTTGGCCTCGAAGGACTCTGGGGTCGGGCTTGAAGCACCACTGTTTTCGGCGGACCCAATTGAAGAGATGGGGGTAGGAGGAATTGAGACTGGAGGACCCGGTGTGGCACCCGCAGGTGGGTTGGCTCGTAGCTCAGCTACTTCAGTCTCGAGAGTTTCGATTCGTTGGAGCAGGGCTGCGGTGTCGTTGCCGTCGCGGCGGGCCAGACGAAGCAGGGTGACTTCCAGGGGGACCCGAGGATCGGGGGCTTGGCGCATTTCGACCAGAGCCTGACCGAGGGATTCGAGAGATCGGGTGATGGTTGCTGCCCCGAGCGAACCGGCCAGTTCTGCCGCTGAATCTTGGGCGGCTTCACTGAGCTGGCCAAGAGGCGCGCCCATGGAAGAGAGGAAGGCATTGCGGAGGGACTCGAGGGTGTGTTCACCAATGATGCGTGGTTCGCGGCCAGTTTCGAGGGCTCGTTGCACGATGGCGATGGTGGCGGCCGCGTCCTTGTTTCCCAGGGCGATTGCTAGGTCGTGGCCAACATTGGTTCCTTCAGGGACGCCACCGGCCGCGGCAACCAGGTCCAGGGCAGACAGGGTGTCTCGTGCCGACCCGCCTCCTTGTCGCAGGGCGTATTCGATGCCCTCCTGATCAACGTCGAGGCCAGCATCGTCGATAACGAAACGGAGGTGCTCCTCCAGGTCGTCACCGGGCAAGAGGTGGAACTCGAAGTGTTGGGTACGACTTCGGATGGTGGAGACAACCTTGTGGGGCTCTGTCGTCGCCAACACGAACACCACATGATCTGGCGGTTCCTCCAGGGTCTTGAGCAGGGCGTTCTCGGCTCCCGCGGTCAGCATGTGGACTTCGTCAAGGATGTAGACCTTGGTCCGTCCCGGGGAGCCGAGGGCAACCTTGGCGATCAAGTCTCGAACGTCGTCGACCTTGTTGTTGGAGGCGGCATCCAATTCATGCAGGTCGAAGGACTTGCCCTGCTCGATTTCGACGCAGCTGGTGCAGGTTGTGCACGGTTCGCCGTCTTGGAGGTTGTTGCAGTTGAGAGCCTTGGCCAGGACACGGGCGGTACTGGTTTTGCCGGTTCCTCTTGGGCCGCTGAACAAGTAGGCGTGGGAGTGTCTTCCCTCCTTTATGGCCGTTCGCAGAGCCTGGGTGACGTGGGGCTGCCCCTTGATTTGTTCGAAGTTCTGAGAGCGATAACGCCGGTATAGAGACTGATAGGCCACCCGCTGAGCTTAGCGGTCAACAATGACTGAACCCGGGGCACGCAGCTAGCCGAATCCAGCGAGTCAGCAATCAAAACGAGAACCGCCTGTCCTCGCAAGTGGCGGCCAGACGATCTGCGGCGCACCGAAGGATCCGCTGAGAGCTGCTGCCTTCCGGCCCTGACTCGGTTCACAGTCTTCAGTCGCACAGGGTCCGACCACCACCTGCCAAGACAGGCAAGTTCCAGACACCCTATCGACTTGCTTTGGAAGGCAACCCTCGCTTCAGAATCTTGCCGTCAGGAAATCCTTTTTTGGGAGTGATGCGCCTTGGGGGGCGGTTAGTATCTCGGGCGGAGAGGTCGCATAGTCCGGCTTAGTGCGCTGCCTTGGAAAGGCAGTGTGGGGTCAAACCCACCGGGGGTTCAAATCCCCCTCTCTCCGCTTTTGTCCTGGTTCCAGGACCGATCGAAGGCTCGAGCCCCGCAGGGTTCGGGCCTTCGTCTTTTGACGGCTGGGAAGGCTAGTCGATCAGGATCGCGGAATGCGGTCGCCCTCAGACCGGTTGCTTGGGGGCTGCGTGGCCGATCTTCGGCCAGCTCCAGCCGCTCGAAGGAGCCACAAATAATGGTATTCGCCTTGGATCTAACCGGACAGTTTTCCGCCGGAGGGGCCATCATTGCCGGGATCGTCGGTGCCCTCGTCATGCTGGTTGTCATGTACGGCGGAAAGGCTATGGGTATGACATCGATGGACCTGCTCAAGACCCTGGGCACGATGATGGTTCCTAAGGCGTCTGATGGCATGGCCTACGGCATAGGCATGATGATGCACCTCATGATGGGCGCGGCATTCGGCATTATTCATGCTGGTGTTTTGCATGCCATCGGCCCTTCATCGAATGCTGCCGCTACCTGGATAAGTATCGGCATTGGTGTGGTCCACGGAATGATGGTTTTGGTCGCTATGCCGATGATGCTCAATATGGCTCACCCGCTGGTGAAGGACGGGACCATGGACAAGCCTGGCACCGCGCTGATGAACTTCGGCACGATGACCCCAATGGGAGTGACCATGGGTCATGTGGTGTTCGCTCTTGTTTCCGGTGCTCTGTATGTTGGTGGTGTGAGCTGAGCACCCTGGACTGAGTAGGGTGATTCAGTGACTGACGAAGAGCTGATGGATCTGGCTTTGGACGAAGCGCGAGCTGCCTTGGATCATGGTGATGTGCCGATTGGTGCCGTTGTGGTTCGAGGCGGTGACGTGATCGCTCGCCGACACAACGAACGAGAGCTGACCGGCGACCCGACGGCACACGCCGAAGTGTTGGCTTTGCGTGATGCCGCCGATGTGGTTGGTGGCTGGCGGCTGGGGGAGTGCACCCTTGTTGTCACGTTGGAGCCGTGCCTGATGTGTGGAGGAGCGGCGGTCAACTCGCGATTGAAGCGGCTGGTCTATGGGGCAGCAGATATGAAGGCCGGGGCATGTCTGAGCCTGTACAACGTGTGTGATGATCCCCGGCTGAACCATCGGGTCGAGTTGACGCCAGGGGTGCGAGCCGAGGAGTGTGGCGATCTCTTGGTTGAGTTCTTTGAGGCCGCTCGGAACTAGCTGGCTTGCTCGTGGCCACATCGGGTTGAAGTGGACTGTCTTGGTTAGAGGGATCCTGGCTACTGGAAATGCTTGAGGGCTTCGCGTCTGGTTAGGCCGGAGAGCTTGGCTTCGCTGGTGGCGACGAAGGACTGGACGGCATCGGGTTCGGTCTTGGCGTATTCCCGCAAGGCCCAGCCGAGCGCCTTGCGAATAAAGAACTCCTTGTCTCCCGATCGCTGAGTGACATAGTCGAAGAGACGACTCTGGTTGGTGTCCGATTTGTATTTCAGTTGGTGGAGGATGGCGGTCCGTGCGACCCAGAAGTTCTTGTCGCTAATCCATTGGTCCATGTCACGGCCTAGTTCGGGGTGGTTGCTGACCATTGGCCCGACGGTGTTGACGGCGAGCGCATCGACGGTGTCCCACCATGAGTTGTTCTCAATCAGGAAACGGATTTGGGGCAGTGCGGAGGATGAGAGTTGGTTGGCTCCCCGGCGCAATGCATCGGCGGCGACATAGTGGAACTCGCGTTCGGGTTCGTCCCACAAGGCTTGGGCCAGATCGAGCAGGTCAGCTTCGCACGCGTTCTTGACCGCGTTGATGAGGGGGCGGGCAACCAGCTTGCGATCGGGAGAAGGCACGCCGAGGAAGACGAAGCGGTCCTTCATGTAGGTGGCCATGGCCGAGGCTTTCTCGGGATTGGCGATCTCTTCCAGGTCATGACGCAGCTCGGGGATGCGGTCAACAAGACGAATCATGTCCCCGTGGTAGCAGGTGGTTTTGGTCGGCCGCCAGTGGATGTGGTGGAAACTGGGGACGATGCCTGTTCGCTCTCTGGCCAGATCCCGCTAGCCTCGCCTGCGGAAGGTTGCCAGAGCGGACGAATGGGGCGGCCTCGAAAGCCGTTGATGCACCTCGTGTATCCGGGGGTTCGAATCCCCCACCTTCCGCCATATAAGTCCTGGTGAGGTATGGTTCTGAGATGAACTTCACTCACCAGGACTTCGTCGTTTTGACACCACTATTGGGGTCCGTACCACTCACGTACCACTGGCAGGAGCTTTCTTGGGTCGTCAAGGGCGAGTATTGGGCCTACTCGGAGCCCCGGGTTGAGGTTTCGCGATGAGTGCGCCGCAGAGCGTTCAGATCTATGCCGTGACGAGCCCAAAGCCACGAAGTACGACCGAGGGACGCAGGTATCGCGTCAAGTGGCGCGTCGACGGGAAAGACAAAACCCGCTCCCTCAAAACAAAAGCTCAAGCGGATCGACTCCGAGCTGAACTCCTTCGAGCGGTGGCATCCGGGCAGTGGTTTGATCCTGCCACTGGAGAACCGGGCACATGGGAACGGTCCGAGGAGACTTGGATCTCTTGGGCCCAGAAATGGATCTTACTGAAGTGGCCCCACTGGTCCGGAAACTCACGGCGCAGTGCTGTCGAGTCTCTGGTGGCGCTAACACCGTTCCTTGTTCGAGGCTCTCATTCCCGAGTGCCTGAGGATCTCGGAGCTTGGCTCCGCCAGGATGGATTCAACGTGGCATCGAGCCCTCGTTTGAGCGTCGAGCTTCATCCATGGCTGAAACGCAATTCGATCTTGCTCGTAGATATCGAGCCATCCGTCCTTGAAGCTGCGCTGACTGGAGCCACTACGAAGCTGGATGGGTCGACCATGGCGGTCGATGTGGTGCGACGTAGACGGACCACTTTGAATTCGGTTCTCAAAGCCTCCGTACGGCGCGGAATTCTAGAGTCAAATCCCATGGACCGGATCGAGTGGCGAGCACCGGAGAGAACTCTCGCCATTGATATCTCGACCGTTCCGTCCTTCCTTGACGTCGTTGAGATCGTTGAACGTGTTTGGAATCTGAAGACAAGCTCGGCACGCTATGCGACGTTGTTTGCCTTCGTCGGCATGGCCGGACTGCGACCATCCGAGGCGATGGGGTTGCATGCGATAGATCTGGAGCTGCCTGACTCTGGCTGGGGGCTCGCACGGTTGCGAGGAGCCACAACGTCGCCCGGAAGTAGGTTCGTCTCTGGTGGAGGGATCCATGAGGACAAGGCGCTAAAGCAACGTGCTCCGGGCGTAGTTCGCCCTGTTCCCTTAACTCCGGCTCTTGTCGACCAAGTGCGCTATCACCTTGAAAGGTTTCCGCCGGTTGATGGCCGAGTTTTTACCACGGCGACTGGACGCCCGATGTCTAGTACGAGCTACAGCAAGACATGGCAGCGAGCGCGGGCTTTGCAGTACGCAGATGGGTCACAGTTGATTTCCTCGACCCTCTACGATCTTCGGCATTCAGCCGCCACCTTGATGTTGCAGGCTGGCGTTCCTCCGGCTGAGGCTGCTCGTCGGCTCGGTCACTCAGTCGACGTTCTCCTTCGAATCTACGCAGGGGTTTTGGAAGACGAACGTGATCGGTCTAACTCGCTGATCGAACAGGAACAGCGCGGACAGCTTCGGGGCCCGTGATGAGCCACGCCCATCTTGGGACCAAAGCGAGCTGACGTCGACCGTCTCGGGAACAGTTGGCCGACTTAACTTGCCTTGACGTACTGCTCATAGATCCACTCGTCCAAGGCGACTGGATCGAACCGAACAAACTTCCCGATCTTCAAGTATGAGAGCCGACGCTGAGCGATCAATCGGCGAATCATTCTTGGGGAGACGTTCATTCGTTCGGCGGCGCCATCGATATCCAGCAGTTTTCCACTCATGATTCATGTCCTTTCCGGTATCCAGAGTCACTATTCGAAGCTGGCGTTGCGGCGACACTAAGTCGATGAACACTCTCGACGTGACTTGAGTTGTTGGCTGTTTGGCACGGTTGTGTAATCGCGATCGGGCCCAGTGTGTAGGCCGCCAGTTCGTAGCCTCGAGTCTTCTCGCCTTGGAGTGTTGGTCTCGTGCGGTATCCGAGACGACCACCAACAGCCACGTGGTCGCCTCGGCGCAGCTGACGGGCGGTAGACAGATTCCGTCCCCATGTCTCAACTTGCAGGCCGAGCCGACCGGTTTTTGCTCCGGCATGTCCTGAGACGATGTTGAACAAGAGCCGCTCACCAGTGGAGCCTGGGAGGGGTGTGGCTTCAACTCGCCCGATAGCGGTGACTTGGTTGGCGACAGGGACCCTGGACAGGTCCTGGCGGGGGTCGCAGAAGTCCAAGTCGTGGGCAACAACGACGAGTCTTGTTTTGTGTTGGCCGGCGGTCGGGTCTGACCAGACATTCTGTTTAAGCCGCCCAGAAATAACAATGCCGCGTTCAATGCTTCCGTGAGTGTTGAGGACGCCTGCGGTGTGTCCCCAGGTTTCCACAGTGATCCAAAGTTGGCCTCGACCTGGTATCCCGGACTTGAGTCGGAATGAGGCGAGGATGCCTTTGTGAGTTTCTTTGCGAACAATGTCTGTGGCGATGGTTCCGACGGCTTGGAAGTAGGCCATGGTTTCGCTCCCTTGTGGTGGGTTTTGCTGGGTTGCTGTCTCTCGGGTTAGAAGGCTTGGACCTGGGGACTGAGGTCCCGGTCGGGCACTGACTTGGTGGTGCGGGGTTCGATGAAGTTGAAGGACTCAAGATTCAGGTAGGTACGCGACTTCTTGCTTCCCTCGGGTGTCTCCCACTCACTGGTGCGCAGCGATGCGGTGAGGGCGATCCGGTCGCCTTTGGCGAATTGGTTGGCGATGGTTTCGGCTCGTTGGCCCCATGCCTCGACCGGGACGAACGCGGTCTCGACGTTTGGCCCGTTGTCGATAGCGACACGGAATGTTGCCTTGGGGGTTTGTTTGTCGCCGACGTGATGCAGGACGGGATCTTTGGTGAGTCGCCCGATTCCACTGAAGGTGTTCATTGCTGGTTTCCTTGGGTCTGGTGTCGCAGAGTGTTTCTGCGTTCATGTACACCAAGCGCAACGAGCAAGCTGAAACCTCGGGTCCACTGTCCAGGTTTCATTGTTCTGCAACGTGACCGACGGGCATTGAGCTGGACTAGCGGGACAGGACCCGGTGCCGTGGTGCCCGCCTAACCCGACGCGATTGAGGTTCCTCAGTGGGGTCACTGGCGAGAAGTTGCTGTCCTTGAGGTGTCGCCGCTGTCTGAGGATCCAGCAACCTGAACGACGCGTCCCCATGTCGGGACCGCATGCCTGCGATCTTGGTGAGCCACCCGGTGAGTTCTGCGTGGTCGACGTTGGCAAGTCTCCCGGTTTGGGCAGCCGTATGCAGATGGTTGGTGAGCCAATCGGGCCAGGTCAGCAGAACAGACGTTTCGGGGGTGGTGGCCTGGTTTTGGATGGTGTCGCTGATCCCACGCGAGACGATCTTGAGGGTCGTGTTCGTCATCTCTTCAATGAGTCGTTGGCGTTCAGAGTTTTGGTCGGCTGACCCGGTGTCAACACGGCCGAGTAGGTGTGTCCAGGTGCCGCCTTTGGCCGGAGCTGGTGTCCAGGTCGAACGGAACACCGCGATCTCCCCAACAACACGATCCCATTCCTTGGCCAGCCACGGAATGACTGGCCGTGGCGGCATAGCGGCCAAGACTTTCGGGTTCGGTTCGGCGATGCCTCGGCGTCGTGCTCGGTCTCGTTGAATGACCGTCATACGGTCCTCATCCTGGCTCAGCCTCCGAGACGCAGTCTGGTTTGTGAGGGCGGGGAGTTCCGGGTCCGCAATGATGGCGGGGACATGGTGGCGGTCATTGATGCTGCCAACGACTTCTTTGACCAGATCCACTGTTGGTGTTTCGGTGGCGAGTTCGTGGGGTTGGTGTTGGGTGATGAGTAGTTCGTTGTTTCGTCGCCCTCTGGTGAGGCTGACATAGAGTCCAGCGAGGTCTTGACCGGGAGCAATGATGCTGGAAATCTCATCCACGGTCGCCCCTTGGATGCCGTAGGTGGTGATGGCATAACCCAAATCCAAGTGTTCGGCGCACCAGTCGGAGGGGAGTTCTACGTTGCTGATGTCGTTGAGATCAACCGTCACAACATCAGGAGCAATTGCGGTGATGACTCCTGTGGATCCGTTAGCCACATAGCGGCCAGTGTCAGGGTTGGTGATGGCACGGTTGGGCGCGGTGGTGGTCACCTCATCACCAACCGCGAAACGTTTGTTGCCGATCTGGGTTGGTGGTCCGAGTTCCCCCAACTCTTGTCGTACTTGTTGGGCGATCTCGTTGAGGACGCTGCGGGTGTGGTTGCGGCGATCCACCATCGGAGCTGCCTCGCCACGGGAGCGTCGGTCGAGCCATCCCTTGACTGCTAACACGTGAACATCCTCACGGTCTTTAGTGATCACGAGTTGACCATTCGTTGCCAGAGTCTTGAACGCTGTGTTGATGTCACCGGCCCGTATTTGTTCGGCGGCTTTGACTTGGCCGGGGTCCTGGAGGCGGCGTTGTTGAGTGAGTTCGGGTGTCCAGGTTTTGTGGCGGTCGAGCATTGCTTCCCACATCCCGCCAGCACCGATGGCTTGTTGCTGTATTGGGTCCCCTATGAGGCGCAGGGTGGTGCCGGTGGTGACGCACATGGCCATGAGTTCACCGAGGTCACGGTCTGACAGGGTGGAAGCCTCATCAACAATCAACACGGTCCGGGCATCCAAAGTGGTGGCCCCCATGGCGAATCGGTTGAGCCACCACGTCACTGTTTCCACTTCCATGCCGGTCTGCTGGCCGAGGGTTTGGGCGGCGGTTCCTTTGATCGCCGCACCCACCACGGTGTAACCGGCATCGGTCCAGGCGTCGGCGGCGGCTTTCATAGCAAATGTTTTGCCGGTGCCGGGTCTGCCGATGGCGGCTTGGAATTGGTGGCCACTGGTGGTCCACATCGCTACCAATGCTGCCTGCTCCCCAGTCAATCCGGCAGCTTCGCAGGCTTGACGGGTGACGTCGGTTGGGACTGTCGCTTGCTTGGCGTTGTGTCCATCGGCCCAGAGAGTATCGATCACGCTTTGGCGGCGGATCATGGTGGGGGTGGTCCATCGTTGTTCGGTCATGGGGACGGGGCGGCCGTCTCGTCGGTAGATGACTTGGCTGGTGTGAGCAACCGGGATTGCCAACACTGAAGCAAGGAATCGTTCGGTCATTTGGGTGAGTGTGGCGGAGGGCATGACGATGAGGTTGCCGTCTGGGGCCCAACGGTTGATGGCGGCCATGACGTCACCACGGTTGAATGTGGATTCGTTCTCACATGCTCCGGTTGTTGCTTCGTCCAGGAATCGAAACAAGTCAGCTTGTTCGGACCGAGTGAGGGTCTTCTTGGCTATCGAGGATCGTTCCCGTCCGCTGGTGAGCGACGCCGGGTCGAAGCCGACTGCCGTCGCGGTCTCGGCCCAACGTTGCTGAAGGACGACAGCGTCGACGATGGTCTTCGCACCCCGGGTTGATGCGGAGATCCTTTGAATCTCGTCTCGGGTTGAGTCAGTGCCGTCGACGATTTGGGCAAGTGCCAATTCGATTTCGACTCGGCGAGACGAGAACGCTGTCACCGTTTCTTGGGTGACTCCAGCAATCTCCCACACGCCACTCCGGTGTTTCTCAAACCTGACACCGAGCTGATGGAGTTGCCACCTCATTTCCGCTTGGGCGATTGCGGATGCGGCTCTGGCTTCGCGGTAGAGGGCTCGGGCGTCGAGGGTGCGGCCATCGCCGTTTGAGTCTTGGATGGCGTTGATGATCAGATTGTGGATATGGGGGTGAGGGTCGTGGTTGCGGGAGGTGCCGTGCATGAAACTCGCCGTTGTGAAACCCTCGCTCTGGATTGGAGCACCTTTGGCCCGGCCGGTTGAGGCGTGTTCTTCCAACCATGCCATCGCCGCAGTATTGGCCGCGATGAGGGCCTGGACGGCCTGCGCCTTCACGTCGGGTTCAGAGAGCATCGTGAACAACGACACAGATTTCTCTGTGGTCAGTACCGCGTCGAAGGCGACCCGAACCGCGGGCGGGTTCCGGCGTTCAACGAACGCTGCGAGTTCTATTCGACGGACCTTCCAACGCGACCCGACCCGATGACCGACGAGGTAGGCGGTGGTGTCTTTGGCGAAGTCAGCCTTGATACCACCGTCTTGCTGGTGGTCATTCCAGCAGGCCAAAGCCCGCCGCAGGTACTGGGGAGTGAGTCCGGTGATGAGGGCGCACTGGGTAACACCGAGAACGTCTTGAGGATCACCGGCCAATGCCAAGGGCTCAGGTTCGGTGATACCCAGGGCAGTGGCGATTGCTTGCACTCCTGGTTCGGTCAACCAACGAACCCCGTCCTTATCAGAAACAAACTGCTCATCGTCCAGCGCTGAGGCTGCTTCGGTGACGGTGTCACGGTCAACATCGAACCGCGAAGACAGGTCAGCTATACCCCACACGGGTTGGTGATCGATTTGTTTGGTTGCTTCCCCGGCCCGCAGCGCTGAACGCCCAGCAGAACCAGTCGCGGAAACAATCCTCTCACCGGTGTGATGATCTCGTCCTTGAAGGAGCGACTCCAGCTCCTGTCGACTCACATTGTCTTGTAATTGTCGGTGTCGTGATCCTTGGCCGGACCACCAGCCTGGCCCTTCGATTGTTTCGTAGTAGGCAACGATTCCGCCAGCAGGACCAGCCGTACTGGCTGGTTGTTTGCCCATCAAATAGTTGGCGATGCGGCCAGCTGCTGCTGTGACCTCGGTTCGTTGCGCCCCGATGGGGGTGATGGTGATCTTCATGATCACACCAAGCGCGGTGAGTCGGCTCAAACCTCGGCTCGGGGCCAGAAAGGTCCCAGAGTGATTCAACTATCTGCTGCCTAGGCAATCTGTGTTTGGATCCGGGTTGCTCAGGTCAGCGGCGGTCATGACCGATAGGAACTAGAAGAGTGTGCGTTTCTTTGGCGGAGCATGAGAGACTTGATTGAGAGGGTGGTGAGTGGTGCTTGCTCCTGGGCCTGGTGAATCAATTCCACTATGGGTGATCCTGTTTGGTCTAGCCGCGTTCGGCACGATCCTGTTCGTGTTGTTGTTTTGTTGTGGGGTGGCTATCGGGTGGAGAGTGAGCCTCGGTGGCATGTGAATGGGTTGTCAAATGAATCGGTGGTGTTGTTTGACGACACGTCTGAAGTGCGCAAAGGCTCCTTGAACACGGGTTCTCATTGTCCGAATCCGGAACAGCAGTTCACTTGGTTCTGGGTTGAATTCATTGAGGGGGACTTTGGTCCAGGGGAGGGCCAGTACGCTGGTGCCGCGTTCGCTACGATCGAATTGGCGGCGACGCGTTTGGAAGATGCTGGCTGGGAGGTCGGGCGGCGCCAGTTGCGCGGTGGCATGACTGTGGAGTCGGGTGAGCTTTCGGCGCTTCATTTGACTGCGTATCGCGATGGCGACTATCTGCGTCTAATCATCGGGAGTGCGGCCGCCGAGAATAGCGCTGTGAGAGCTGATGTATATGCCGATGAGTGCATGGCTGAGGAGAACTCTTTTCGCTTGACTGGGGCTGGGGCTGTTGACGAGTTCGGTCCGGACCGTTAAGTCTGGACATAACCGATCGACCTGATGTCGTTGATTATTCCGGTGTCAGAATCTTCACTGTGTTGATATTTGGCACGTTTCGGAACGAAACGTGCAAATGTTTGTCCGTGAGATGATGGCAGGAAAGTAGTGCCTGGTTCTGGGCGGTTGCGTGGCCTGCGGTTGCTGCGTGAGGCACTCGATGACCGATTGCACTCTGCAGATGATGTCGGACTCCCGTGCGTCCAGGGTGCTGTGGATAACAGTCCTGGTTCGATCGGCCATTGCTTAGTTGCTGTCGACAGACAGCATCACAAATACGACTTGGACCGGGTCATTGGCGATCGTCAGATCTGTTCGGTGCTCTGCAGCGGGAGGGCGTCAATGAGGGGCCATTGGGCGGAGACTGGCGGTCTCAACCATCCGGTGTGCTAGCACCCACCTCCCATTTCGGTAGCACCGGGGTCAGAGCAAGGGCTCTATGAACCAGACGGGTCAGAGACTGAATCCCACCGGGAATGGTGACGGCTCCAACCTTTGAGAAGATGGAGCTATGACAACCAAGAAACCAGTCGGGAAATACCCCGACGAAGTCCGGGAACGGACCGTGAGGATGGTCCTGGACCACCAACACGACCACCCGTCGCAGTGGAAGACATTCCCATGCAGGCGCCACAGGCGTTTCACACGCTTGTCATTGACCACCCAGCCAGTACGGCGGGCTGCTTTGGCAGCCCGACGCCACCCGTAGCGGGGCTTGTCTTTGGAGAACTTGATGAGGAACTCCACCAGTTTCGTTTCATCGTCGCTGGATGGTGTTGGGGCCAGCCGTTGGGTTGATCGTGGTTGGCGGATCACTCGACACGCGTGGCGTTGGGAGACCCCGAACTGGTCACGCAGCATGTTGACGGCGCTGCGTTTGCGGTTCGGGGTCAGACTTCCCCAGCTGCTTGCAGCCTGTGACCTCGCGGAGCATGTCGATATCTAATGCCTGGTTTGCCACGATCTTTTTGAGGCGGGTGTTTTGGCCTTCGAGTTCTTTCAACCGTTTGGCGTCGGAGGCTTTCATGTCGTAGGTTTACCGGCTCGTATATGGGCTATCCAGCGATGCCAGGTTGAGGCCGTGATTTGGAGGGTGCGGCAGACTTCGTCGAGTTCTTGACCGGTGGCTTGGAGCCTGTTGCCTTCGGCGAGCTTTCGGATGATTTGTTCGGGCGTGTGTCGCCGTCGGTTGTTGGTCATGATGTTCATGATCCCTCTGGCCCTTGTTGGGGCAATTGGAGTCTCATAACACTTGGCTCAGATACCGGGTCCCAGCTCAGACACAGCGCGCTGCGACACGCCATGTCACCGGGCGGGGCTCAGCGCACCCGCCGTGCCAGGGCTTTCGGGGACAGGCACAGTCTTGAGCGCTTCCAAACGGAGGACTCAGTGGATGGCCGAGTAGAAACTGTTCCACTCCCACTCCCACTGCCGCGCTGGTAGCGACCAAGCCCGGCGTGTCCGCTGCCGTCATACGGATGCTCGGTGTCATCGTACACGTGCGATTCGGCCGAAACCGCGAGTGCTCTCGCAGGAAGCTTAGGAGTGATCACTCCTAAGTCGAGCGTCGAACAGGCACTAAAGGGCCCATCTTGATGGCCAGGTCGCAACTCTGAGATGGCGATTAGTCCCACTGTGCCCACTCGAGCGATGCGCCCTCGACGACGAGAACGTCACCACTCTGCATTTCTAGCTCGAGCCGAACGCCCCCCCTTTCGGACCGGCCCGCCTTGACCGCATAGACAGAACTGCTGGGCCCCCAGGGCTCGTCTCGCGGGAGCACGACCCTGGAACATCCGTGGATCGTCGCACCTACCGATCCATCGGCGCGCCGAAAGCTCAAAGTAGCTTCATGGTTGGTCCAGCCAATCCGGACCTCTGTGAGCACGGTGTCGTGTAGGTCTGGTGTCATGGCGATGCCTCGGTCGAGAGTGGCAGGTGGGCTGCTGGTGATTCCGGCGACACGATGTTCCCGTTGATATCTAGCCGGGTACCCGTCGGATCGTTGACATGAGCGTGAGGCGGGCAAGCGCCAGGGTGACAGAGGATCCGTTGCTCACCGGTCACCGGGTCGATGTACGCACCCCGACCAGCCTGTGGATCAGGCCCACGGGGTATGAGCCCGGCGTCGTTAGCAAGATCGTCGATCTGTTGCGGAGTGCGGTTCGCGACATCACCAGGATCAACGTGTGGCGACCTTGGGGCAACAAGATCAGGGGCGAGTCGTAGATCTGGCCCGTGGGCCCCGAGGAGTCGATCGGCGGATGTCTCACCGTTGACCCAATCCTCGTTACGGACTGGGCCCTCTACCTGCGCCAGGGCTGTTACATCAACCTCGTCAGCTCCCTCGGCACCGCCATAGCCGAATGACGTCGCCGCCTGTGCCGGTCCAGCCACTCCAAGAGTGACAAGGAGACCGATGACCGGAAGCAACGCCCACAGCTGGGCGAACCGGCCGACGCTGTTAGTCGGAGGCGAGTTCACCGATCGCCTTCAGGAGGTCGCCAAGCCATATCAAATGCTGCCGCGTGACCCGCTCGGGATCGGCGTCGAGGGCTGAGACATGCTCGATCAGCTCAGAGAGCTGCCCAACAGTCATTGTCGTCGGCTCCTGGTAGGGGTTGAACCGCTCTTCTAGCGGAATCGCCCAAAAGAAATCCTTCTCAAGCTTCGTCTCAGACCCCACTACGCGCTCGAGTTCATCCATAGCGATCTCAACCGCTCGACGCACCTGACTGATGTCAACAACAAGAGCATCGTGCTTCATCTCACCCACCACCGGTGATCTTCCTGATGTTGTCCGCAAATGTCGAGATCTCACCCTCAAGATGTCGGATTCGGCCTTGAATGATCGCCTGCTGAATCGTCGGCTTCGGCGCGTTGGCGAGAAGCCCGAGGTTGTCATAGGCGAACGGATCGTCGAGGTAGGCAGCAAGCTTGGCCTCGTGTTCAGCGATATTGGTCTGCAACGACCGGACCGAACGGCGCTGCGAAGACGTCAAGCTCCCAAGGGCGTCATCTGATATTCCCAGTACATCATCCGCAAGGCCAGATCCTGCTCTTGGGGCAACACAACAGCCCAACACGCGGTCATAGCTGTAGAGGGCATAAGTGCCGATGAATGCTGGGGTTGCGGGCGCCTCGGCCTCGACGAAGACCTCCCCAGCGCGGGTTTGGGCCGCGACGGCGACTACAGAGAT
>JAJRQY010000082.1 GCA_024280015.1 Actinomycetes bacterium | reverse complement strand
TTGTACTGCGGGTTGACCTCGTCTATCCGAGCCAGGTGGTCGGTCATGATTTCATGAGCGGACGCTTCACCACTCGCGAAAACCCGTGCGAGTTCGTTTGCTGATTTGCCCCAGTGAGCCATGTGATTCCTTTGGTAGATGGCCTTCGATCATGGTGACTTCGGCTTACCTTAGTACTGACCGCGAACTGCGATCCAGAGTGATAACCGTTGATACCCGCAGAGGGCACTAGTTAGTACAGGAGGTGATTGATCCCCGGATGATCAAGTGATTAGGCTGCCCAGCGCGGACTGCTGGTTGGCTTGCCGATAAGTCGGATCGCGTTGACCCGTGGCTCGTTATGTATGGGTCAGACCGTCAACCGACTTGACCGCCGGAGAAATCGTATCGGCGGTGAGCGCTTGGCCCGGGTGCGGGCGTTCGAGGCAGTAGTTCAACCGGCCTGAGGAAGTGGTGGATCACGGGGTGTCCAAACGCGTGGCGCTCGACCGCCACGATCCGAAGGCCCAGACGAGTGCCCTTTGTGGTCTCCCTGGAACTCTTCCAGCTGACACGCCAGCAACACCGACACCGACTGGGGTCAGGACTGTTGGCTAACGTCGAACAGAAGCATTCCCCGAGAGCCAGCGAATGCAACGGCACCAGCCCTATTGGGGACCCTCAGCTTCTCAAGCACGCTTCGCATATGAGAACTCACTGTTCTCACGCCTATTCCCAGATACCGAGCAATTTGCTTGTCCGACATGGCCCTTGATGCCAGAGTCAGGACTTCAATTTCTCGCCGACTGATTGGGAGTTGCTCCTCAAGCTCGTGAGCGAGTACAAGAATCGAACCATCGGAGCGAAAGCGAACCGAGCCAACCTTGTACCAACTCCCGTCGTGATCGACAAGCCATTGCCTGGTGTTGCCACGAGGATTCTCCGCGATCCGCTTGGCCAACCAGTCCGAGAGCGGGCCCCGGCTATCTGAGATCACACAAGTCTCATCGTGGGGACCAATGAGCAGGGCAGAGGTCGCAACTAGCTGATCCGTCAGGCTCTTGGCATCCCGGGTCGGATCAACAGAATTGGCCAGGCTTGTAGCGATCAGGGCCAAGAACTCCTTGGCCTGGTCGGTCGGGTGGTCTACCCGGTCTACCGAAAGGTTCAGCATGCCAACATAGCGACCGTCGCTGGTCACAAGGGGAGTTGTTACCCCCTCAACCAAGCCCGCTGGAATCAACCAGTCTCGGATCGTTGCGATGGTCTCGCCCCCGCCGGGAACGTCCCTCTGCCGGAACGGACGCTCGGTCTCCATCATGCCGACCGAACAAACCTCGTCGTAGAACTCTTTAGAATTGAGTCGATCAGCGATGGAATTTTCGAACCCCCGGCGGACAAGAGTTTGGTGCGACACCCTCGACCCACCAGCAGTGACGTGGCCTATCCCCGCCATCATGAAGCCCCCGGCAACGTACGGAACGACGTCACTGAGCTCATCCAAGAGATCTTCGGCCCGCTCTTTTGCACCGGCGCGACTGGACACGATCGCGGCAACACGACTTGCTATCGCGGCATGGCTACGAAGCGGTGTGGCCATCACGCATCGTGTCTAGTAGGCATGACTCGCTGTTCCCTTCACCCGCATGCGTCAAATGAATGCTCGGTCGGGTACTCGTCTGGGTGGCGCCTAGTTTGCCAGTGCTCGGCAGGATAAGCAAGAACATGATTCCTGGAAGCAACCTTGACCGGACATTTCGTCGACATCGATTCGGTGGTAATCGGCTCTCCAGCAGCTACCGGATCCGTAGAATTACCGATATGGATCGCCTTCATCGGATAGACCAGCATGGCTAGGGTTGCCTGACCGGCGCTCGCTCTGAATGCATCCCGCTGGTCAGACAACGAAGGGGATTCTCAGAAATGAAGAGAACACAGCTATTTGCCATGATGTTGGCGCTCGTCCTCGTGGCGGTGGCGTGCGGCTCGACGGCCACTGATACCTCCGATACTACTGGTACCACTGAGGGTCCAGGCAGTACCGCTGCCGTGACGGATGACACCGAACCCGCTCCAGTAGAGGAAACGCCCGATGTCGACGAGTCGGCGATGCCCGAGGGCATGACCATCGCGTTTAGTCACCCGGCCGCCCAGGCCGGTGTGGTGGGAAAGATCGTCGAGTTCGCCAGCGCTGAAGCCGACGCGGGAGGCAACACCCTCCTCGTCGGGAACTTCGAGAACGGCACACCCGACGAGCAGTTCAACCAGGTTGAGACCTGGATCACGCAGGGTGTTGATGCGATCCACGTGTTCCCTCTGGACCCCAATAGCCTCGCCCCCCTCCAGGAGCGGGCTCAGGAAGCCGGGATCATCTGGGTTACCTACCTGCTGGAGATGCCCGGCTCGGACGGCTTCTTGACCGTCGATCCGGTCAAGTCGGGTACTGCCTTAGGCCAGGCTGCTAACGACTACATTTCGGCTAACGGAATTGAGGGAACCGGTCTCGTGCTGGAGTTCTCGGTTCTTCCGACCCTTGCGGACAGGGTTGGTCTGGCGGCCGATGCCATCGAGGCAGACGGTATCGAGATAGTCTCGCGCCAGGACGTGCTGGACACAGCCGGAGCACTAACGGTTACCGAGAACACGCTAACCGCCAACCCCGATCTGCGCGTCGTGGTTGTTATCACAGACGACGCAGCCGTTGGCAGTGCTCTGGCTATGCAGAACGCCGGAATCGATCCAGACACCTGCTTCGTTGGTGGGGTCGACGGAACCTTAGAGGCTCTTCAGCTACTCAAGGCCGGCGAGACGTGTTACAAGGCCTCAGCGGCGGTGGACATCCGCTCGTTCGGCTCCGAGGTAGTGAACGTACCGCTCAGAGCAATCGGTGGCTTGGAGGGAACCCGGATCGAGTTCGAGCCAACTGTTATCACCGTAGATGACACCGAACTCCTCGATCAGTACTTAGCTGCCTACGGATGAACCCGTCGGCCCTTGTCGTAAACGGCCTGTCGAAGTCGTATGGACGGTCCAGGGTCTTATCGGCGGTTGATCTGACGGTCGACCCGGGGTCGGTCCGAGCTTTGCTCGGGCCGAACGGGGCAGGCAAGTCGACGCTGATTGGGTGCTTGTCTGGGGCGACTTCTCCGGATGCAGGAAGCGTTCGTCTAGGCGGGGTTGAGCTGGTGGGGGAAACACCGGCTCAGGTCCGAAGAAGCGGGCTTTCGGTCATTTACCAATCGTTCTCACTTGTAGGACCGATGTCAGTAGTCGACAACATCTTTCTCGGAGATGAGCTCTGCCGTGGCCCGTTCATTGACCGGTCGAGCCAGCGCACCGAGGCCCAGAGGCTTCTGAGCGACCTGGGAATCAGCGTGAACCCCGATGCCATGGTCGATGACCTGTCAGTAGGGGCCAAACAGCTTGTAGAAATAGCTAAGGCCGAGCACCATCAGGCCAAGGTCCTCGTACTCGATGAGCCAACAGCGGCCCTCAGCGACCGGGAAACGACCGTTCTGTTAGACCACGTGCGGCGTCTCGCCGACTCGGGGGTCGCTGTGCTCTACGTCAGCCATCGACTGAACGAGATAGTGGAGATAGCCGACTGTGTCACAGTACTGCGCGACGGAGTCGTGGTTGAAGCGGGCCCGATTCAGGGGCATAATACCGATTCGCTTGCCGCTGCCATCTCCCCGGGTCTGACGGAATTAGCGGCCACCGAGGTTGGATCGGAGCGTCGATCGACTCGCCTCAGAGCTAGGGGGGTCTCGTGCACCGGGGCTGGCCCGGTCGACTTAGAAGTAGCTGAGGGCGAGATCTTAGCGCTTTTTGGGCTCCTCGGGGCTGGCCGGACCGAACTCTTAGAAACTATGGTTGGTCTTACTTCGCGGACAGGATCGGTTGAGATCGATGGGCAAGCGTTGCCCGTCGGATCAATCCGCAAAGCGATTTCTGCTGGACTGATGCTGGTACCCGGTGATCGTAAGACGGGTGGTATCTTCGAGCCGTTTACCGCCGCCGAGAACGTGGTTCTACCTCACCAAAAGACCTTGGCCGGTAACGGATTCCGCCAAACTGATGCCGAGGCTCGGATGTATAGCCGGGTCGTTGAGGCCCTGAACATACAACCGGCAAACCATGGGATCCTGGCGTCATCACTGTCGGGAGGAAACCAGCAGAAACTCGTCTTGGGCCGATGGCTACCGGCCGAGGGCCTCCGCGTTCTCCTTCTCGATGAGCCCACTCAGGGTGTCGATGTGGGGGCCCGTGTGGAGTTGTACCGAAGTCTGCAGTCATTGGCAGCAGACCGTGTCTCCATTGTGTTCGCCACCTCCGAGCCGGAGGAGGCGATACTGCTGGCTCACCGCATTGTCGTCATGTATCAGGGTGAGATAGTGATGGACGTGATGGCGGCAGAGGCCGATGAAGCCAGCCTTCTCCACGCTGCTCAAACCCCCCTTAACCCAATCGAAAGGTCTTAGTCGACAATGTCATGGAACCGGATAAGGCACCAGATTCTCACTTACCCTCTTGTGCCAGCGCTCGTTGCGATGGCGGTGTTCTTCCAGGCCAAATCGGACGTGTTCTTGAGCAAGGACAATCTGACCAATGTGATCACCCAGTCGGCGATCCTGATTGTGGTTGCGATGCCGTTGGCGCTGGTTCTGCTGGCGGGTGGGGTTGACTTGTCGCTCGGTTCTGTGACGGCTTTGGGCGGTGTCCTAGCAGGTAAGGCGTTGGTGGCTGGTTGGAACGCTCTCGTCGTCCTAGTCTTGGTCCTACTGGTTGGGGCGGCCATTGGCCTGTTACACGGATCTCTGGTGTCGCGCTGGGACTGGTCGCCCCTGATTGTGACGTTCGGTAGTCTTACCGCCTTTCGGGGGCTTTCGCTGGCGATCAGCCCCCAGGCAGACTTCAACTTTGGTGATGCCATGAGGGAGTTTGGCAACGGTCGTTTGCTTGGGATTCCCTGGCTGGTTATCACCGCTGCGATTGTGGTACTAAGTACCGAGGTCGTGTCCCGGAAGCTGCCCTTGGGACGCCACGTGAACGCGATCGGAGTGTCCGAACGGGCTGCTTTCATTAGTGGGATTGCGGTTGACAGGATTCGCGTCAGCCTTTACGTGGCCACCAGCATGGCAGCGACGCTGGGTGGATTCATGTTTATCGCCCGGATCAACTCTGCGCCAGCGGGGACCTTGGCCCAGGGGCTTGAGCTGGATGCTCTAACGGCCTGCCTGCTTGGGGGGATTGCCTTCGGTGGGGGTCGTGGGTCTCCAACCGGGGCGCTGTTAGGAGTGCTTACGCTAGGGGTTCTCCAGAATGGTCTCCAGCTCCTTGCCGTACCGAATGCGTGGTCCATGATGGCCAAGGGAACGGTCCTGGCACTGGCTGCAGGCCTCCAGGTGATCGTGCCCCGGTTGCAGGCCATGGGGGCCAGCCCCGAGGCGGCATAGACGCTACAACTGGCCTACGGCCGTCATTGAATAAGGCCCATCGTGGCACGACTACTTTCAGCAAAGAAAAGCAAAGCAAATAGATCATCTACCAAAGGAATCACATGGCTCACTGGGGCAAATCAGCAAACGAACTCGCACGGGTTTTCGCGAGTGGTGAAGCGTCCGCTCATGAAATCATGACCGACCACCTGGCTCGGATAGACGAGGTCAACCCGCAGTACAA
>JAJRQY010000081.1 GCA_024280015.1 Actinomycetes bacterium | reverse complement strand
GATTCATAGTTACTGTGGTGACAGATCTCCCGACGAGTTCGAACGGGCCTATAATGCTGTCCAGGCCGCTTTACCAGCGGAAACTATTAGCACGTAACGGACGGCCTCCAACAGACCCAGGTTGCTTCAGTTTGGGGATCATGGGCACCAGTCTTGCCCAATCCGAGTGTTGTGGCATTCTATACTTTGACCAATCATGTCGATAACACGCCAACAGGGCCCGGAGGTGCGAAGCTACTCGATTACCCATCCGCCCGGTCGTGTCACGCTCCCAACCCAGCCCGGCTGGGACTATGTCGTGTTCGCTCACCGTGGACTCTTCACCGCGATCACCGAGTCGTGGGCGTGGACTATTCCGGCTCACCGAGCGCTCTGCGTCCCTGATGGGACCCGATTGCGCATCGACACCCCTCGACGGGCAAGTATCCGATGTCTCTATGTGGATCAGCGCCTCGCCATCCTCGGCGAAGACGTTCGAGTCGTTAACCTTGCACCCTTGACTCGAGAGCTGATCTCGCACGCGGTCGCGTCGTCACCAATGAATCTTGACACCCGGGCAAACGAGGCGACGATCACATTGCTTGATGATCGACTTGCCGCTGAACCTGACTCTCAACTCCATCTACCCTTGCCTATTGATCCTGTCGCCAAACAGGTCGCCATGGCCATCATGTCGGACCCGGCACTGCACCTTGATGACCTGCTGCGGGACGCGAACGCGAACCGTCGAACCATCGAGCGACGCTTCAGCGCTGAGACGCGGATGAGCTTGGGACAATGGCGTCGGCGAGCACGCATCTTGGCCGCGGTCACAATGCTGGCCCAGGGCGACAGCATCACCCTGGTGGCCGTCACCGTCGGCTATTCGTCATCGAGTTCGTTTGTGGCGGCGTTCCGGTCCGAACTGGGAAGTCCTCCACGTGAATTCATGCGGGGAACCTCACCCTGAGCGGTGAGTTCAGGAACCTACTTGCCAGCCTTCTTGTCTCTCTTCGCCTGACGCTTCTCTTTTGCGGTTTTCGCGGCGGGAGTTTTGGCTGCCCGCCCACCCTTGTCTTTGCCAGCCATGAAGGCCTCTCTCTGCGACGGACTGAATGCCGAGCAGAAGCCACGGTACCACACCGATGCAGGGGCTACCGCTGTATTTGGCCCCGGAACCGGTGAGACGCGTTGGGCGACGGGACCGATGTCGATCCTCGGTTGGATCGATTCTTCCGAACGCCTGCCTCCGAACGGAGCGGTCGACCTTGCTCTTGGTGAGAATGCTAGAAGTCAAGCGCTCGGGTACTCTCTGGCCGAATGGAACGCTTCTATCCGATTGGGACACCCGGTATACCTTGGAATGACGCCGAGAAACGAGCGTGGTTCCAGTCTCAATCAAGAGTGCGCAGCTATGAAGACGAAGTCCTCAAGAAACTCTCGTCCCTCGATCACTCCTTCGAGGTGATCCAGTACGGATCGCTGCCGCTGAACCCGGAGCGATATCCCTTGATGGCGGTAAAGATTCCAGCGACTCGAGCCGACGCTCCGTG
Organism: Actinomycetes bacterium; assembly: GCA_024280015.1. Taxonomy (GTDB): domain Bacteria; phylum Actinomycetota; class Acidimicrobiia; order Acidimicrobiales; family SZUA-35; genus JAJRQY01. Next base: position 5,606 of record JAJRQY010000081.1, on the reverse strand, counting down.
GGTGCTGATCACCGGGGGAGTGCACGGCTATGAAACGAGCGGGGTTCAAGGGGCGATCGCATTCCTGGAAACCGCTGCCCCGTCCTACCGCGACCGCGTGAACTTGATTGTTGCACCGTGTGTGAGTCCATGGGGCTATGAGGTAATCAACCGGTGGAACCCCAACTGCCTCGACCCCAATCGCTCCTTCTTCGATGGCAGTCCGTCCGAGGAGGCTTATGCGCTGATGAAGATGGTCGATGAGGTTGGACTCGACTTCCTCATGCATATCGATCTACACGAGACGACCGATAGTGACGAAAATGAGTTTCGGCCAGCGATGGCCGCCCGGGACGGTGAGCTCTTCGAACCGGGGTTGATCCCTGACGGGTTTTACACCGTTGGTGATAGTGGAAATCCTCAGCCCGCCTTCCAAGCCGCGATCATTGCTGGGGTCGAACAGGTCACCCAAATCGCGCCGCCCGACGCCGCGGGCCAGATCATTGGATCGGAGATCACCCAGCACGGAGTGATCAACTATTCGTTTGAGGCGTTGGGATTGTGCGCTGGTGTAACCGGGGCCCGCTTCACCACCACGACCGAGGTCTACCCCGACAGCCCGAACACATCACCCGAGGTATGCAACCAAGCCCAAATTGCGGCCGTGCGTGCCGGTCTCGAGTATGCGCTGGCCATCGGGTAAGCCGAGCGCCGGTTTGACCGCTCAAGGGACGTCTGGTCTGCTCGATGACAGCGAGCTGACAGCCTCACTCCAAGATGGTAGTTAGGAAAGCGAGTGTGGTGGCAGGGTCCGCGGACTGTTCGGTCTGAGCGATGTCGCCTTTCGCGTCGAGAATGGCGATGCCGGGGACGTCGTCAACGTTCTCGAATCCCATCGCTTTGGTGATGGAACCGTCCCAGTCGGCGACAATGACTATGCACTCGTCAGGATTGAAGCTGCTGTCCAGGCTTGCTGCGGCCTCGTTGAAAGACGAACGCATGGCTCGTTCGGCGATCTTGCGGAACATGCGGGGCACAGCGTGAAGGTCCACGATGTTGACCACCGTGATGACATTCGGATCCGGGTGGTGCTTGCGGATTGACTCGTTGATACTTTGGGCGGAGGATGCAGTGTCTTGAGTGTGGAACAAGAGTACCAGCGGGTGTCCGACCTGGTTCAGGGTCAGTGAGCGACCGGTTTCGATCGCGGTTACGGGTGTGGAGAACAGGGTGCCAGAGGTGGATGTATTTCCCGGCATGCCAGGTACTACCTCAGTGTCCACTTCTGAATGGTCGTAGACCAAGGGAATGGCTGGGTCGGGGTCTGCGGTGCCGTTGAGGTAGGCCAGAACCGTGCGAGCTGTTGTTCTACCCGACAGCAGGGCAGCGCTTTGCCCGCCACCGAAGGTCCATGCACCGGCTAGGAACACATTTTCGATGGGTGTTCTGCGATCGAGTCGTGCGACATACATATTGTCAACGCTCTGTTCACTGCCATAGATAGCTCCATTGCGATTGAGGCTGTAGCGCAGATTGGTGAGTGGTGTTGCAATTTCCTTGACGACAATCTTGTCGCGCAAGCCTGGCAAAAGGGCCTCGGCTCTGGCAACGAGAGCATCACCGGCGAGCTCCTTGGCCTTGATGTAGGCCGGGTTTGTGGAGTAGTCCTCGACGTTGCCGTTGGTTCCCCATTGCTCAGCGTGTTCCCAGGGGGCGATGGAGAAGAGCGAGAGCACGCTTTGACCATCGGGCGCTACGTCGTCGACGTGGCTGTAGTGGGTCATGACCATCGAGGTCTTGTCGAAATTACCCGAAACCGAGTCGTGATGATCAGCTTCGAGGTCGTAGGTGTTGACTTGGTAGTACTCGTGGTGGGGCCAACCGTCAGCACCAAGGTCGGTGTCCAGACCCAGATAGACAACCAGGTTCGAAAGCGATGGCGCCGTCTCCTCGATGCCTTTGCTGTAATCGGCCGGAAGATGCTCGCGCCCAATCATCTCGAGGAGCGTGTCTGGAGCGTTGGCGTTAGAGACAATAATGCCAGCCTCGACCCTCAGCCCTTTCGCGGTACTTACCGCGTCGGCACGACCATCCCTTATTTCGATGTCTGTGACCGTCTGGCGATAGCGGATCTCTCCGCCGTGGTCTGTGATGTCCACGGCCAGAGCTCGGCTCATGGCCATGCTTCCGCCGACCGGGTAGAAGGCGCCAAAGTAGTGGTAGCTAACCCATGGAAGAATGAACGTCGCCGCGTTGAGCTTGCTGGGTGGAAGGCCAAAGTACCCCCAAAGTGTGCTGATGACAGCCCGCGCCTGGGGGTCGGTGAGGTGCTCGTCCATGAAGTTTGCCCAGCTCTGGTTCATGGCCTTCAGCATTTGTGGATAGCGGCTTGGCATCTGTTCCAATGGTGGGCGAACTCCCTCCTCGCCGTCGATCCAGAATCGCCGAGTCTCGGTGAACACCTTGGTCATGCTGTCGATGAGACTGCGGATGCCTGCGGCCTCATCGGGGAAGTTCCGGATCAGTTCGGCTTCATAGGCAAGGGGGTCGGAGTGCACATCCAGCTGATGATCGGGGAACTTGGCTGTGTAGAACGGATCGAGCCTGCGGAAGTCAACCTTGTTGAGCACATCTAGCTCATCCAAGATGGGGTAGGACCAACCGCCGGGAGCGACACCATCAATCGCATGCAACGAAACTTCAAACCTGAAGCCGGCCCGTTTGAACTCGTGCGCGTATCCGCCGGGAACTGAGTGGTGTTCCAGAACCAGCACTCGCTTACCGGCTCGTGCCAGATAGGCGGCCGCTGTGAGGCCGCCAAGACCAGCCCCGATTACCACTGCATCGAAATGTTCGTCCGGCATATTTCGCTCTTCCTCTATCTATCTTTCCTAAGGAATGTTTCCTACGGAAAGATAAGATAGAGGCATGTCCATCAGATACCACCACGGCAATCTCAAGTCCGAACTCCTGCATGCTGTCGAAGAGCTAGTCGAGGCAAACGGAGTTCGCTCCGTCACGGCGCGATCGGTCGCGGATGTCGCTGGCGTCTCTCACACCGCGCTCAACCACCACTATGGGAGCATGGCCGGCTTGCTCACCGCCTTCGTCACCGAGGGATTCGTCGCCCTAACGCGCACGCTTCAAGCCGCTCATGACCATGCATCCGAGGTGGACGCTCTGGAGCGGTTCAGGCGCATCGGCATGGCCTACCTCGGCTTTGCCGAAGAGCACTCAGCCCATTTCCAGGTGATGTTCCAGGCGTCATACTTCGACTCCGAAGATGAGCGTTACCTGGTTGCCTCGGTGGACGCCTATGAGGTGCTGGCGCAATCTGCCACCGAATTGGTGGAGGCCGGGATCGCGTCGACTGAGAACTTCGAAAGCTTAGCGATTCTTGCCTGGGCTGCGGTCCACGGTTTGGCGGTCCTGTGGCACCAGGGGTCACTTGACACTCATGTCGTGAGCTTCCCAGCCTTGTCTGATGCTGGGGAGGCCACCCTGCCGCTCCTCGGTGCCCTCATCAGTTCGCCCAGCTCCTGAACTGTGGCACGGAGCGGCGGTGTTGCCTAGCGTTCAACTCGCTCCACTGGTGATGAAATCATCGAAGTGTCAGACTGTGTCACTGTCAAGACTGTGAGGTACTGCCGTGCTTAATCGACTGGATGACTATCCGATTCATCAGACCCCAGAGCCGATTGCGCATCCTGCATCTTCAGACCCGAATGTTTATGACCGGACATGGTTCAACGGGTACAACGATGCCGGAACGCGCTACTTCGGTCTTGGCATGGCGGTCTATCCTCATCGCGGAATCCTCGACTGTCACTTCAGCACGGTGGAGGCGGGCGGACAACAACACTGCTTCTACGCATCAAGGCGGGCACCCCAGGAGCGCACCGACATGTCAGTCGGGCCATTTCGGCTGGAGATCACCGAACCGCTTCGCAGCGCCCGAGTCATCATCGACGACAACGAGAGTGGAGTCGCCTGCGACCTATCCTTCTCCGCCAGAACGTCAGCAATCCAAGAGGCGAGGCAGGTGCTGTGGCAAGGACAGCGCAAGGCTATGGATGCAACCCGATTTGCTCAGTTTGGGAGATGGTCGGGAACGGTCACTACACCCGATGGAGAATTCACCGTCGACCAAGACACTTGGCGTGGTACGAAGGACCGTTCGTGGGGAATCCGTGGAGTGGGGGAGAGGGTCCAGGTCGGAGCGCCAAAGGCCCCTGGTGGCGTTTTCTTCTTGTGGGCTCCGCTTCAGTGGGAGGATCACATCACCCATGCGGTGTTCTTTGACGGGCCCAATGGTGAGGTGCTCGTGCGGGAAGGGGCTGTTGCCCCTCTGTTCGCTTCAGAAAGCGAGATTCCCGATGAACTGGACCATGTAGCAACCCATATGGCCACCGCGGTTCATCGGGTGGATTATCACCCCGGCACCCGGTTGGCCCGCTACGCCGAACTGGATCTGATTGATATGCAAGGGCACGTGAGAACGATCGAGATGGAGCCACTTCTACGGTTCCAGTTCAAGGGACTTGGTTACGGCCATCGTGATTGGGGCCAAGGCATGTGGAAGGGCGAGCTGGCCATTGGGGGCGAGAGTTTTGATCCACTTACGCTTGACCTGCTTGCCCCGGACAATATCCATGTGCAACAGGTCGTACGGGTGAGCGACGGCGAGCAGAGCGGTATCGGTGCGCTCGAGCAGCTGGTGATCGGCCCATATGGTCCGGCTGGATTTACCGAGTTCTTTGATGGCGCGGAATGAGCGACGACTTGTCACCACGAGAACCACCGACAGTCGGTCTTGATACAGACTGGATCTCCAGTGCACTCAAGCGGGATGATGGCACAGCCCCCGAGGAGGTCACGTTCGACGGCTTCATCGGGACCGGTCAGATGAGTCGCAACGCCCGTTTTCTTCTTCGATGGTCCAACGGTGACGGTCCGAGATCGGTCGTGGTCAAGATGCCATCGGCTGACACAGCAACCCGTGACGTTTCCTTCACCCACAACCTCTACCGGAATGAGTGCGAGTTCTATCGCTCAATCGCACCCCTGGTTAACATCACCGTGCCCAACTCGCTGGCCGTCCATCTTGATACTGATGGATGTGACTTCGCCATTGTCCTCCAAGACATGAGTGGGTCCGAACAGGGTGATCATTTCAGGGAACCAACCAAGGCTCAACTAGCGCTTGCCATCGAGCAAGCAGTGGCGTTGCATGCACCTCTTTGGGGCAAGACGGAGCGCCCCGAATGTGACTTCATGCGCGTCGATCGTGACGACCGAGCCGAGATGATGCAAGGACTGCTGTCCGCTTTCCTGCCCGCCGTCTTTGAGCGACTTGGTGATGGGCTTGAGCCACAAGTCGCCGATCTGCTTCACCAGTTCGAAGCGATCGCTGGCTCATGGTCCAAGCTTCACAACACGCCAACGACACTGGTGCACGGCGACTTCCGGGCGGACAACTTCATGTTTGGATCAGACCCGACAGTGCCACCGATGGTGACCGTTGATTGGCAGACACTTGGTCTTGGGCTTGGCGTCACCGACATTGCCTACCTGATCGGGGGGTCTCTTGAGCCGGCCCGCCGGCGCCGCATCGAGGATGAGTTGTT